>JACCWE010000039.1 GCA_013697785.1 Gemmatimonadaceae bacterium | reverse complement strand
TGCCGGGTGGATATGCGGAGCCGATGTTCGTGACGGCGATTCGGCCGGCCGAGCGCGCGGTGGTGATTGGGCCGAGGGATGAGCTGCTCGGGCGGGGGATCATCGCGCGGGAGATGAACTGGCTGGTTGCGGATGCGCCGGAGGTTGGGGCGCAGGTGGAGGTGCAGATCCGGCATCATGCTCCTGCTGCGAGGGCCGAGATCGTGAGGGTGGAGGGGGAGGAGATCGAGCTGGCTCTCGACGAGCCGGTGAGCGCGATCTCGCCGGGGCAGTCGCTGGTGCTCTACAGCGGGGAGCGAGTGCTGGGGGGCGGAGTGATCGAGGCTGGGAGCGTGGTTGGGGGGGAGCGAGGGGCGAGGGCGCGGCTGCCGATCTTCGCGGCGTAGCGCGCAGTCCGGCTACCGCCGCTCCTCCATCAGCGCCAGCATATTCCCCTCCGAGTCCCTGAACGCCACGAGCCACAGCTCGTGATCCGGCATCTTCGCGATCATGTGCGGCTCGTCGATGAACGCGACTCCCTTCCCTGCGAGCTCGCTCTTCACGCCGTCGATGTCTGACACGAAGAAGTAGAGCACCGACGTTCCCGCCGCCTCGCCCTCGGCCCTGCTGAGCATCAGTCGCGTCGTTCCACTCTGAAAGAACGACAGCTCGGGGCCCGCGTCGAAGAGGTGCGTCATTCCCAGCGCATCGCGGTAGAAGTCCCGCGCACGCGCGACGTCGTTGCACACGATCGCGATCTGGCCGATGTGGCTGTCGCTGAGATTCGGCACGGGCGCCTCCGTCGAAGTCGTGCGGCCCTTGCCCCGATGGGCGCGCGCGAGGTTAGTTACTGGAGCTAACTATCGGATAGTTACCTTAGCTAACTAATAGTATTGCGCATGGCGCCCGCCACCACAAGACCCCGCCCTTCCCGCCTCCGCACCGTCGACCTCGCCGACCGCCTCCACTCCGCGGCGCTCCATCTCCTGCGCCGCCTCCGGCGCGAGGACGACGCCTCCGGCCTCCCCGCCCCCCAGCTCTCTGCCCTCTCCGTCATCGTCTTCGGCGGACCCATCACTCTCGGCGACCTCGCGCGCGCCGAGCAGGTGCGGCCGCCGACGATCTCGAAGCTGATCATCATGCTCGAGGCGAAAGCGCTCGTAGACCGGGTCGCCGATGCGAGCGACAAGCGCGTGGTACGCGTAAAGGCGACGGCGCGCGGGACGAAGCTGCTCCACGACGGCCGCCAGCGGCGGGTGGCCGCGCTCGTGGCGTCGCTCAGCGCGCTCCCGGCGCGCGACCGCGCGCTACTCGCGCGCGCGTTGCCGGTGCTCGAAGGCGTCGCCAGAAATCCGCCCGAAGCCAGCTGACGAAGCTTTGCTCGGCGCGGTACTGCTAGCGCAGCGTGTACAGGTACGCCGCCATGTTGCGCGCGTCGCTTTCACCCACTCCGAGATCCGGCATCGCGGTGCCCGGTTCCACCGCACGCGGCGACCTGATCCAGCGAATCAGGTTGTCGCCCGTGTTCGGCAGCTCGCCCGCGATGTAGCTGTGGCGCGCAAAATGAACGAGCGGCGGCCCCACGAGGCCGACGGCGCCGTCGATGCCCGGAATGTCGTGGCAGGTGCCGCAGCCGAACGCCTTGATGAGCGTCGCGCCGCGCGCGGGATCACCGCCGGCGATCGGACGGATGGGACCGGAATCATCGCGGCACGCCACCGTCGACGCGATGATTGCGCAGCACAGTGCGGCGAGCACGACTCCGCGCACCGCCTCGCGAATGCCTCTCACGGCGCCAGCCCCGCGCAGGGACGCACCATCGCGAGGGCCACGGTCTGCAGCACGATGCCACCGAGAAAGAGCACGCTCACCGCGATCCCCGCACGCGCCATGAAGCGTGATCGGCCCCCCGGCGGCGGCCCGGCGAGCGACCCGCCGGCATCGTTGTTCGGCTGTTCCCGAACGGCTTTCCAGCTGCGGAGCGCAGTGACGAGCGCCATCACTGCCACGAGAACGGCGGCGATGCTGACGGCCGCTACGAGTCCGATCAGTGCACCAAACAGGGGTGCGGCAAGAGGAAATTCGGCGGGATAGCAATTGTGCGATACGAGCGCGGCGTCGGCGACCTCGTTGATCGACCACACGAGCGGACCGCCAACAAGTCCGAACCAGAGCGCGCGCATCGAAACCCGCTCCGCTTCGCCCGAGCACACCGGCGTCGATGTAAACGGACCGCTCCGCGACGCACCCGTCATTGATGCCACCAGAAGCGCGGCGTGATATAGATCGTGATGAACACGAAGAGCCACACGATATCGACGAAGTGCCAGTACATCGCCGCATTTTTGATCGCGAGATGCCGGGCGGGCGTGAAGTGCCCGCACAGCGCTCGCGCCAGCACGAACAGCACCATCAGCAGCCCGATCGCCACGTGCGCGCCGTGAAAGCCGGTGATCGTGTAGAACACCGACCCATACGCGTGCGATTGCGGAAGAAATTTCGTCTTGTGGTATTCGATCATCTGAATGCTCAGAAAGACCGCACCGAGGATGAACGTCAACACCAGCCCGGAGATCAGCCTTCCACGACTGCCCCGACGGATGCCCGCCTCTCCCCACCACATCGTTCCACTGCTCGCCAGCAGGATCATCGTATTCGGCCCGCTCAGCGTGAGCTCGGGTCGCGCGACCGGCGGCCACTGCGGCGACAAGGAACCGAGATAGTAGTAGCTGAAGAGCAGGAAGGTGAAGAGTGAGGCCTCGGTCATGATGAGACCGACCATCCCCCACCACCCGGGCGGCCGCTCGCTCGTTGTCGGCGTGTCGAGCTGACGCGGATCGCCGCTCGCACGTCCGTCGTCGCGCATGCCATCGTCTCTGAGCGCGGTGGCCATGGTTCAGCCCTCCCCGTGCTCTGGATGCTGCGGCCACAGCCACCACGCCGTCGCGACGCCTAGCATCACCGCGGCCGCGAGCGCCAGCCCCCAGATGCGGAACAGCAACGCATAGAAGAGCGCGAGCATCACCAGCGCGACGATCAGTGGCAGCAGCGTGTCCTCCGACATATGAAGCAGCCGCACCCTGTCCGCATCCAGCGGAGCGCTTTGCACCGTGAGTCGTCCGTCGGTCAGTGTCGGACCTTCGCGCAGCGAGCTTTGCTCCGGCGGCTCGAGGCGGTCCTCCCACAACGGATCACGACTGCGGACCGTGGGAATCACCTCGAAGTTGTACTCCGGCGGCGGCGAGCTCGTCGACCACTCAAGCGTGCTCGCGTCCCATGGATTGCCAGCGGCAATCGCACCGCGCACCCGGCTCTTGATCACATTCCACACGAACATCAACACGCCGATCGCGAAGAGATAGGCGCCGAGCGAAGTAACGAGATTCACCGTGTTCCATCCCATCGAGCCATCGTAGGTGTAAATCCGGCGCGGCATGCCGAGCAATCCGGCGATGTGCATCGGAAAGAATCCGACGTTCATGCCGATGAACATCACCCAGAAATTCCATCGTCCGAGGCGCTCGTCGAGCATCCGACCCGTCATCTTCGGAAACCAGTAATACAGCCCCCCGATCACCGGGAAGAGGTTGATGCCGATGAGCACGTAGTGAATGTGCGCCACGATGAAGTACGTGTCCGTGAGCTGCCAGTCGTAGGGCACCACGGCCGTCGCGACGCCGCTCAATCCGCCGATCACGAACAGGCAGATGAAGCCGAGCATGAACAGCATGGGCGTGCGAATCACTGGTTTCGAGCCCCAGAGTGTCGCGAGCCACGCGAACAGACTCACGGCACTCGGGATCACGATCGTCATGCTCGCGCCGCTGAAGAACGTCATCGACAGCGGTGGCAGCCCTGTCGCGAACATGTGGTGCACCCACACGCCGAAGCCGAGCACGCCGGTGCTGACGGTGGCCAGCGCGACGTACGTGTACCCCGCGATCGGGCGTCTGCAGAACGTCGGGATCACCATCGATGCGATTCCCATGGCGGGAAGGACGATGATGTAGACCCACGGATGGCCGAAGACCCAGAACAGATGTTGCCACAGCATCGCGCTGCCGCCCTGCGCAGGATCGAAGAAGTGCATGCCGAGACGGCGGTCGAACCAGAGGTACACGCAGGCGACACTCAGTGCCGGAAGTGCGAAGATCATGGAGAACGACGTCGTGAGCGTGCTCCAGATGAAGATCGGCAGGCGGTTGATCGACATCCCTGGCGCGCGGACCGAGAAGGCGGTCGCGACGAAGTTGATCGCGCCAATGGTGGTGGAGATGGTGAGGAAAAGCAGCCCGAGCGCGTAGAAATCCATGTTCAGCGCCGGTGAATACTGCAGCTCGGTGAGGGGCGCGTACGCGAACCAGCCGCGATCGGGCATCTGCCCCAGGAACAGGCTCGTGTAGAGAAAGAGTCCCGAAAAGAGAAAGGTCCAGTAGCTCAGCGCGTTCACGCGCGGGAACGCCATGTCGCGCGAGCCGAGCATGAGCGGCCAGAGGTAGTTCGAGAATCCGCTCAGTACCGGCGACGCGTACCAGAAAATCATCGTCGTGCCGTGCATCGTGAAGAGCTGATTGTACTGGTCGGGGCTCAGCCATCGCTCATTCGGTCCGATGAGCTGGGCGCGCATCAGTGCCGCTTCGAGTCCGCCAATGATGAGGAAGACGAAGGCGGTGACCAGATACCGCTTGCCGATCTTCTTGTGGTCGACCGTCGACAGCTCGCCATAGAGCGAGTGCGGCGTCCGCCACTCTTCATCGAGTCGTGCGGCTATGCTGGCCACGTCGTCCTCCTAGCGCAGTGACTCGAGGTACGCGGCGAGCGCCTGCAGGCTCGTCGCATCGAGGTAGAGCGTGGGCATCGCAACGCCCGGCTTCACTCCCTGTGCGTTGGCGATCCACCCCTGGAGGTGGCCGCGCGTGTTTGGTATCATCCCCGCGGCAAGGGTGAGACGGCTCCCCACGTGGGTGAGATCGGGCCCCAGCACGCCATGCGCATCCGTGCCCCGAATCGTGTGGCAGAGCGAACACGCGCCTCGCTGAAACGCCTGCGCACCCAGCGAATCATCAGTGGTGCGCGGAGCCGTTACGGGCGCCTCCTGCCCGCGCAGCCAATCCGCATACTGCGCCGCGCTCTGAGCGACCACCACGACACCCATGTGCGCATGCTGCATCCCGCAGTACTCCGCGCACTGCCCGCGATAGATGCCGGGCTTGTCCGCGCGTAGCCAGAAGGTGTTCGTCTGGCCGGGGATGAGATCGATCTTTCCCTGGAGCTCGGGAACCCAGAACGAGTGCGCGACGTCGCGGCTGTTCACGCGAACGCCAATGTCCTCACCGACGGGGATGTGAATTTCATTTGCGGTGGTGACGCGGAAGCTCGGGTCCGCCGTGTGATACGTCACCTCCCACCACCACTGATGTCCGCTGACCTCGATCGTGTAGCGCGGGCGCGAGGATGGCGTGATCGTAGCCGACAGCGTCGGGAGCGAAAAGAGAAAGACGGCGATCAGGATGATCGCGGGGATGAGCGCGCCTCCGATCAGGATCATGCGCTCGCCGCCACCACCGTGCACGTCCGCGTGCGCGATCTCCTGGCGTCGATGCATGAGTGGCACGAGCAGCAGCACCATGACGACGACGAAGACGATCGTCGCGATGGCGATCAGCCACCAGCCCAGTACGGCGATGCGATGCGCGGGCTCGCTCGCGGGCCGCATGAACGATGGCGCCTGCACGCACGCGGCGAGCATCAGGAGCAGCAACATCGAGCCTGGCCTGCGCCGCGAACCGGTCATCGCGCGCAGCCTCACCGATTTGGCTGAATGGACGGTGGCGGCGGATCGGGTTCCTGCGGCGTGCGCAGCGTGCGTACGTACGCGATCAGCTTCCAGATCTGATCCTCGGGAATCTTGCCGCCCCACGTCGGCATCCCGGCGGGTCGTCCCTCGACGATCGTCGCGAAGAGATCGGCGTCGGTGCTGCCGTAGCTCCACGCGCTGTCGCGAAGGCTCGGCCCCATTCCGCCGCCGGCACGGCCACCGTGGCATCCGACGCAGTTGTACATGAGAAAGAGCTGGCGTCCTTCTCGTGCGGCGGCGGGACTGTTCGTGTATGGGTTTTTCACGTCGCCCAGAATGACACGCTCGTGAATGCCCGGCATCACGCCGGCGGGGATCGTGTCCGGCGTGACATTCGACTGCGCGACACCCGCGGGCGGGCCGCCCTTCGTCACATCGCGCCCCTCATTCGCCTCGCATGCGCATGCGAAGAGAATGAGTGCACAGATCACCATTCGTCGTGAAGTTGCCATCCGCCCCTCTCCGTCTCAGGCGACATTCGAATCGCTCTCAGAGTCCGAACACGAACAACATTCCTCCCGGCGCCACGTACTTCTTCAGATCCGGCGATGCACCCGTGGCGCCGAGTGCAGCGGTGGGATCGTCGGGAGACAGATTCGCGGACACGATCGCCCCCATCCAGCCTCCGACGCCCGTGAGGATGGCGACGTACTCCTTGCCGTCAGGGCCGGTATACGCGATCGGATTTCCGATGATGCCCGAGCCGGTCTTGAAGCTCCATAGCGGTGTACCCGTTCTCGCATCGACGGCTTTGAACCATCCGTCCATCGTGCCGTAGAAGGCGACGTCGCCCGCGGTGACGAGCACGCCGCTCCACACCGGAAAGTTCTCCTTGATGCCCCACACCTTTCTTCCGTGCCCCGGGTCCCACGCGATGAACTCGCCGCGATTGCCACCGGGGCCCGCGTACATACGCACGTCGGCGCCGAGGTACGGCGTGCCGGCGATGTAGCTCACCGCGGTACCTTCGTAATCCATGCAGTCGTTGGTGGCGGGGATATACCACAATCCCGTGCGCGACGAGAACGCCGTGGGCTGCTGGTCCTTTCCTCCCGTCGAAGAAGGGCAGATGTTCCGGATGGTGACGCCCTGCCTGGTCTCCTTCTCCGGCACCCGGTTCGGCCTGCCAGTGTTCAGATCGATGCCCGTCGCCCAGTTGGTAAAGACGAACGGCTGGGCGTTGATCACCTGCCCGTTGGTCCGATCGATCACGTACGCGAACCCGTTTCGCTCGGCGTGCAGCAGCACCTTGCGGGTTTGCCCATCGATCGGAATGTCGGCAACGATGTTCTCGTTGATGCCGTCGTAGTCCCACATGTCGTGTGGCGTCATCTGATACGCCCACTTCGCCTCGCCCGTGTCGGGATCACGTGCGAAAATCGCCATCGACCAGAGATTGTCGCCAGGGCGGAGATCCGGATTCCACGCACCGGGGTTTCCGGTGCCGTAGAAGAGCAGATTGGTCTCGGGATCGTAGGTCACCCAACCCCACACGCTGGCGCCACCGATCTTCCATTGATCCGATGGCCACGTCGTCACACCGAGATCCTTGCCGCGCATGAAGGCGTAGTACGGCTTGAAGTTCGGCCCAATGAGAACGTCCTTGTCCGGCCCCGTGCTATATGCCTTCCACACCACGTGGCCGTCGCTGATGTCGAGTGCAGCGATCCACCCGCGAATGCCCATCTCCGCGCCGCTCACCCCGACGAAGACCTTGTTCTTCACGGCGAACGGCGCCATGGTCATCGTCTCGCCCTTGTTGATGTCGGCGAGTGTCGTCATCCAGAGTTGCTTCCCCGTGACGGCGTCGACGGCAACGGTGTGCCCATCGAGGAGATTCCAGATGATCTTGCCATTCGAGTAGACCGCTCCACGATTGACCACGTCGCAGCACGCTTCACCCTTCGACGCAGCCGCGGTCGGCGGCGCGAACGCCCACTTCGCGGGCGCATGCGCGTCGGCGAGATCGAGTGCGTAGGTGATGTTCGGCCACGGCGTCGTCACGTACATCGTGCTGCCGACGACGAGCGGTTGCCCCTCGTGGCCATTCAGGACGCCTGTGGAGAATGTCCACGCGACCTTGAGATTGGCGACGTTCGCGGTAGTGATGCCATCGAGCGGTGAGAAGCGCGTGTTCGCCCAATCGCGTCCGGGCTGATTCCACTCGCCGGGCTTGTCCGCGCCCGGGAACGTGGACGTCGTTGAACCCGCAGGCAACGTCCGCCCGACGGCAACCGCCGGAGCTGACGAATCCTTCGAGCAGGCGACCGCAAACAGCAGCGCTCCGAAAGCGCCCGCGACCAGCATCGACGCTCGGCGCCCCTTCCGCTCAATCATGGCTGCTTTTCCTCGATGCGTGTGCGCAACTCAATATCCGCTCGCGACTGGCTCTTCCCCGATCTTCTGTCCGTTGCGCCAGGTATTCGGGCAGAGCGGATGCGTGTAGATCGATGGATGATCGACGCTGCTGTAGGTGATGTCGTCGACGTACGGTCCCTTGCCGGGATTGTAGCCGAGGAAGTTGCGGATGCGCTTGGCGATCTCGTGATCGGCACAAGGCGTATCGCCGCTGAGTCCCAGTCCGCCAACCTTCCGCCCATTCTTGTAGAGCGGTACGCCGCCGCCGAATGCGATTGTACCTCCACAGATTTTGTGATCCGTGGTTCCCGTTTTCGTCGGCTTGTCGAAGCAGTCCGGACGAAACGGATTGCCGTTCGCGACACTCCACAGCGAGTGACCGGGTAGGGACAAGGTGTATAGACGCGCCGTCGAGAGCGCCAGCGTGTCGGTGCTGAAGGCGTTCGCAGTGAAGGCCTTCGCCTTGGAGATCGCTTCACTCCCCATCCAGGCCGCGCTCGGATCCGCCGTCGCGATCGCCACCGCGCATACGACGCCATCGCGATTCACGACCGTGGCCCATTCCTGTTTTCCGGCGAACATGCCGCCGGCGTTCCCGGAATCGGGCGCCGTGAGGAGCCACTTTTTGAGATCGTCTGCCGACGGGATGTTATCACACCCCACGCGTCCACTGGCCGAGGAGTCGGACGATGCGAGACCAGTCGCATTCGCGTTTGTGCTCGGGCTCTTGTTGCACCCCGCGGCAACGACCGTGAGCAGCATGGCGATAACGACTGCGGAGCCGTGCGCCTTGCCATGATGCCATTCATTCATGGAGTCGTCCTCGCCGTTGACGCCAGTCGTACGCCGTTGCAGCAGGCCAATCGCCTCGAGGTGCCTGGCGCGGCGCATCGTCGATCATCAAACCGCGTGAGGCATCGAAGCGATTCACCGCGATCGATGCGCACTCGCGCTCCCGCATCGCGGCGCAGATGAGGAGTGCACATCGCGTTCCAGTGACGAGCGGGCACGTCAGCAGCGCTTCATCATAAATGGATCATTGTGCAGTCGAGTCGCCTCGCGCACGATGCCTCGCAGGGAGTCTCAGGAAGGACTGATCGACTCGCCCTTCGACAGCTGCGCAGCCGCCCGGTGCGCGGCGCTGTCCGACAGATCTGTCGGCGCATCGTAGAGAATGCGTCCCGAGTCGCGCGGTATCGTCACGCGCTGAACCGTGGGCGTTGCGCGCACGGGCGCCGCTTCCTTCGCCCGCACCGACGCCCGCTCGGCGCGCTTGCTCGCGCTCTGCACGCATCCCTCGCCACCCAACAGCGCCGCAATCGCCGCGCACGCCACGAGCTCACGTCGCATCCCCAGCCTCCTCGCGATCGTCCGACCGCGCACCCGTCGTGAGCCACGCGCCCCCGCCTTCCAGTTGCGATGCGAGCTGCCATTCGTGCCAAATCATCAACGCCATCGCGCGATGCGCGCCGTCGCTCTCGCCCTGCGCTGCGCAACGCTCCTGCAGCCACCGTTCGAAACTCGCGTCGCTTGGCGCGTCGCGCACCGCGTCCGTCAGCAGCTCGCGCTGGATCTCGAGCCCGATCGAATCAGCCGTCGTGTTGCGCGAGCGGCGCTTTCTCCGTCCCTCGCTGGCGTCGAGCGCAGCGAGCATCCCGCGGCACAGCTCCGTCGGCGTCACGCTCATGGCATCGTGCCGCGTTCGGGCCACGCGGCCAGCTCCACGTGCGGCGCCCACCCGGGCCTCGCCGGCCGCGCATAGCCGCGCTCGTGTGCGATGAGGTCGAGCGGAATGGTGCTCAGATCGAGCAGCATCAGCGACCGGAACGTGAGCGCGTCGAACGTCTTCACTGCCTTGAGATATCCGCGGCAGCTTTCGCACGTTTCTATGTACCGCAACTGCCCTTCGCCGTCCACGCTCAGCGAGCCGAGCTTCTTGTGGTCGAGCTCGTCGCAGAATGCGCAGTGCAGCATCGCCAGCGGCCAGTCCGCGCTGCACGCGCCGCACCGCAGTCGTCTGTCGCGCTCGATCCCGCGCGCTTCGGCCAGCGACGGACGTGCGCCGCACACGGGGCAGTAGCTGCGCTGCCAGGCGGTCGCGGCGTTTGCATCCAGCAGCGTGGCGGCGGTGTGCAACAGCGGAATCGCGGCCGCGTGCGCGACGACGGCGAACGCATCGATCGGCACGTCCGAGTCGTCAGCCATTCCGAGCAGAGTCTCCTCGTCGCGCGCCAGTGCGGCACGAATCATCGCTGGGGCATCACAGCCATCGGTCACGAGGCCGGCAGCTTGCGCCAGCCGCTGTACCAACGCGCCTGCACGCTGCCCATCGATGTTCACCAGTGCGCCGTCGAGCAGCGGCGCGCCCGCCGCGCGATCGGCACGAACGCGAAGCGCGGCGCGCCACGCGTCGCCCGGCTCCTCGAGCGAGATCTCGAGCAGGTCGAGCCACGGCTGCCATGCCGGATCTACTTCGGCGTGTGCGATTCCGCCGGGAAGTCCTGCGGGAGTCCCGATTGCGCCAGCGGTCCAGGGCATTGCGGTTTGGGCAAGAGACACGGCGTCTTCGCATACATCGATGAGCCGTAATGCAGGCGGAGCGAGTCCGAGCGATTGCCAATATCTGCACCAGCGCCGCCGCCGCGCGCGCGCTTCGCCTCCGGGCTCGTGCAAGCTGCGAGCACTCCGACGACCACCACGACGCACGCACGGCGCGCGATCTTCATCGCACGACCTGCGTGCCCACCACGTGGATGCGCTCGGAGCCCAATAGCACCACGGCGCGCAACAACAGCCCACCCGCGAGCACGAGCGACGCGGGCAGCACGATGCCGTGATTGGAGCGGCGCTGCAACACGAGCGGCACCACGATCCCGACGACCATTACACCCAAGACCAGCGCCACTCCCCACACGTTGTAGAGCGCCTGCGCCGCATTGCCGAGTGAGATGACGAAGCAGACGATAGCGACGAGCTCGAGTACCATCGCCACGAGATCGAAGCGCGTGAGCCACTCCAGAGTCGATGTCTCGTGCACCCGCCGCCAGTGCGAGAGGAGCATCACTGCCGCCATCGATGTCGACAGCGCCGACATCAGAAAGACGATTCCGAGCCAAGACGAATCGGACCAGATCGGGCGATTCGTCTCGGCCAGCAGCACGCCGGTGTATCCGGCGAGCGACAGTCCGGAGACGATGCCGCCGATCGCGCTGATCGTGGCAAAGGGAGGGCGCGAGATGAAGCGCACGACGCGCAGCAGCGAGCGGAGTGTGCGCATCGGCGGCCACTCGATGTCCTGCAACGCATCGATCGTCGCCGTGCCAGCGAAGAGGCTGAACGCAAGCAGAATCCATACGCCGTCCGACATCGCCGACCACCACTTGAACATCGGCAGGAGCGTGTGGTCCTGGATGACCATGTGCCAGAAGCGCAGCGGCGACGACAAATCAGCGATGAGCAGAACGGCACTGATGCCTGCGCACACGACCGCGAGGAAGCTCGCGAGTCGAATGTACGGCCGGTCCGCCGGAATACCGAAGAGCCGGAGCAGCCCCGCGAGCAGAAGCGAGCCTCCGCCAATTCCACCGATGAAGAAGTACAGGATGATTATCCACCCGAACTCCGGCGGCGCCGTGAAGAAGGTGCTCGGCAGATTCGTCTGCATTCTAGCTCACGTGCTCCGGAGTCGAGGCCTCAGCGACCTCCTTCATGCGGCGCCCTCGCAACGTGAGCGCACCCGCCACCGCCATTCCAAATGCGGCGATGCTCGAGAGCAGTGAGCCTTTCGCCAGATTCCGCGACGGAAGCTTCGGATCGCGCGGCAGCCCGTACACCTCTGGCTCATCGACCAGCAGATAGAACGAGTTGAGTCCGCCGAGTGGCCCGTTGGGATCGGCGCCGTATAGATAGGCGCGCGTCTCGCCCTGCTCGCGGAGCTGCACCGCCCGTGCCTCTGCGCGCACGCGCAGCTCGGAGATCGGACCAAACTGGATCGAGTCCGTCGGGCACGCCTTCGAGCACGCGGGCTCGAGGCCGACGCTCGTGCGATCGTAGCAGAGCGTGCACTTCTGCGCCGTGTTCGACACGTGATTGATTCCGATCACCCCGAACGGACATGCGCCGATGCAGTCACGGCATCCGTTGCACGTGTCCGACTGGATCACGACCGTGTCGAACTCCGTGCGGATGATCGCACCGGTGGGACAGACCTCGAGGCAGGGCGCCTGCACGCAGTGCTTGCAGACATCGCTCATCATGAGCCAGCGACCCTCGTACGGCTCGGGGAACTGCTCGATGAACTTGACGTGGCGCCACGAGTCTCCGCTCAATTCGAGCGTGTTGTCGTAGCTCTGCCCGCTCATCTCGAGATGCGCGCCGCCGTCACCGCGTGCGGGGAGCTGGTTCCATTCCTTGCACGCGACCTCGCACGCCTTGCAGCCGATGCAGATGGTCGTGTCGGTGAAAAACCCTGTAGGCTCGGGCTTGCTCGCGAGCGCAGCAGGGGACACAGCCTGGGAAACGATGGGAAGCATGCGCGTACCCACTACGCCTTCTCCACGTTGCACACGAACGTCTTCCCCTCGTGAATCGAAACGTTCGGATCGCCCACCCAGCTCGTGAGATTGTTCACGACGTCTCCCACCGCAAGCCCCTGCCATCCCCAGTGCCACGGCATCCCTACGTGATGCACCTGCTTCCCACCGAGCTTCATCGACCCGATCCGGTTCGTGATCAGCGCCCTCGCGCGAACCGTATGCCTCGGCGACGTGATCTTGACGAAGTCGAGATTCGCGATCCCGCGCTCGCGCGCGAGGTCGCGCCCAATCTCGCAGAAGAGCTCCGGCTGCAGCTCGGCCAGATACGGAAGCCAGCGCGTCATCGCGCCCGAGAGATAGTGCTCGGTGAGACGGTACGTCGTGATGATGCACGGATAGCGCGGATCACCGACCTGCGCAATCTGGTTATACGACTTCCCTCTCGACCACCACTTGAGCACGGGGCTGAACTGTTGCTTGTACAGCTGGTTGTGCACGGGCGACTCGATGGGCTCGTAGTGCACGGGAAACGGCCCATCCACCAGTCCCGTCGGCACGAACAGCCAGCCGCGACCGTCGGGCTTCATGATGAACGGGTCGGTGCCCGAGTGCGCATCGAGACCGATGGCGCCCTTCTTCGCGGGCGCGTTCGGCGCCTTCGTCACCGGGAAGTCCGGAACATCGTAGCCGACCCATTTCCCGGGCGCCGTCGTCTTTCCCGTCCCCGCATCGATTGCATTCGCTGCGCTCGGATCCCACCAGATCCAGCGCTTTCGCTCACTCCACGGCTTCCCCGATGGATCCGCCGATGCGCGATTGTAGAGCAGCCGACGATTGGCCGGCCACGCC
Source organism: Gemmatimonadaceae bacterium (assembly GCA_013697785.1). Lineage (GTDB taxonomy): Bacteria > Gemmatimonadota > Gemmatimonadetes > Gemmatimonadales > Gemmatimonadaceae > FEN-1250. The sequence continues at coordinate 30,610 of JACCWE010000039.1, read as the reverse complement.
CATCCCCAATTCGCCTCCGCGAGCGCACGCGCCGGCGGATCCGGCTCGCGACGCGCCGCCAGATTTCGATCCCACGCCGGAAAGACTCCACAGTAGATCCAGCTCGCGCACGTCGTCGAGCCATCGTCCTTCAGCTCCGCGAAGCCGCCGAGCTGCTTCGACATATCACTCGAGAGAAAGCCGTTGATCTCGCGGAGCAGCTTCAGCTCGTCGGGCTCGCCCTTGGCATCCGGCGCCTCGTCCGACGACGAATCGCGCTCGTAGTCCCAGACGAGATGCTTCCATCCTTCATCGCGCGGCAGCGTGCTTCCCGCGTATTTCTTCTTGAGTCGCTTGCCGAGCTGGTAGTAAAACCAGGTATCGGTGCGGCAGTCGCGCGGCGGCTCTGCCGCCTTGTGATGCCACTGTAGCATTCGCTGCGTGTTCGTAAAGCTCCCGTTGTACTCGCCAACCTGCGTCGCAGGAAAGAAGAACACTTCCGTCTTGATGTCCTCCACCTTTACCGATCCGTCGGTGATTTCCGGACCGTCCTTCCACTGCATCGCGGTCTCGGTGAGCCAGTTGTCCTTCACCACCAGCCACTCGAGCTTCCGCATCGCCATGCGCTGCGCGGACGCGTTGAGCGAGGTCGCCGGATTCTGACCGACGACGATCATCCCCTTCACCTTGTCCTCCGCCATCGCCGCCATCATCGCGATGTGCGAGAAGTCGCCGAAGATCTTGGCGTGCCACTCATAGCCATAGTCGTTCTCCGGCTTCGCCGCGTCGCCGTACATCGACTTGAGATACGACACCATGAACTTCGGCGTGTTGGCCCAATAGCCGGTCGGCTGTGTCTCCGTCGCGAGATAATCGTGCAGGGTGTCGTGCTCCTTCAGCGCCGTCGGGGCACTCATGTACCCATGGATCGAGTGATACAGCGTCGGCACATCCGTCGAACCCTGGATCGATGCGTGCCCGCGCAGCGCCAGGATCCCGCCGCCGGGGCGCCCCAGGTTCCCGAGCAGGAGCTGCAGTAACGCGCAGGCGTTGATCATCTGCACACCATCGGTATGCTGCGTCCACGCGACCGCGTACGCGAAGCTCGTCGTGCGATCCGCTCCGGAATTCGCGAGCACCGTCTCCGCCACCTTCAGGAACTTCGCTCTCGGACATCCGGTGACCTGCTCGACCATCTCCGGCGTGTAGCGCGAGTAGTGGCGCTTGAGCAGCTGCATCACGCAGTGCGGGTCCTTCATCGTCGGGTCGCGCTGCGGCGTCGGCTTCAGCAGCGCGTGCACGAGTATGTCCCACTTCGTCGGCGAAGCGGTCGTCCCCGAGTTGCGCGGCACGCCGGCTCCGTAACCCGGCTTCGAGCCCTGAGGATTCTGGTGCTGTGCCTCCTGCCCCGCGCGCGCGGTGTACGCGACTTGCTCGCCCGTCACCTTCGTGGTCGTTCCCGCGTACTGCCAGCTCTTCGGATCGTAGTCGCCCGTCGCACCGCTGAACGGCCAATCCGCGTCTTCCTTCGCTTCCTCGAGCCCGGAGAAGACTCCGTCCAGATCCTCGGTGTCCTTGTAGTCCGACGACACGATCGTCGTCGCATTCGTATACGTCGACACGAAGCTCTGGAAGAACGGATCACTGTTCCACCGATCACTCGAGAGCACGTGGTTGATGATTCCGCCGAGGAAGGCGATGTCGCTGCCGGAACGAATCGGCGCATGGATGTCGCAGTTGGCGCTCGTGCGGGTGAAGCGGGGATCGACATGTATGAGCTTCGCGCCGTTCACGCGCGCCTTCAGCGGCCAGCGAAACGCGACCGGATGGCACTCGGCCATGTTCGAGCCCATGATCACGACGCAGTCTGAGTGCGTCATATCGCGCGGAAACATCGTCGCCGCGCCGCGGCCGAGCCGCGCGCCGAGTCCGGGGACGCTCGAGCTATGGCAGATGCGCGCCTGGTTCTCGATGGCGACGATTCCGAAACCGCGGCAGAACTTCTGCGCGATGTGATTGAACTCGTTGTCGAGCGTCGCGCCGCCCAGATGAAAGATGGAGGACGTCGCGTTGACGCTTTTGCCGTTGGGGAGCTTCTCGATGAACGTCTCGTCGCGCGTCTTGCTCACGAGCTCCGCGACCCGGTCCATCGCCCACTCGATGTCGACCTCTTCCCAATCGGGCGCACCGGGCTTGCGATGCAGCACGCGCGTGGGACGATTGATGTTCTTGTGGAGCTGGTAGATCGCGGCGCCCTTGGGGCAGAGCGTACCCTCACTGTGTGGGCTGCGGGGGTCGCCCTCGATGTTGACGATCTCTCCTTCCTTCACGTGGATGAGCGTGCCGCATCCGACGGAACAGAATGGGCAGATGCTCGGCACGGTCTTGCTACCCTTGATGCGGAGCACCTGCGCCCTCGCCCGCGCGGGAGCGAGCGTGAGGCCCATGCCCACGATGCCGCCGAGCGCGGTGCCGGCACCGGCGCCGGCGGTGTAGCGGAGAAAATCTCGGCGTGAAAGATCCACGAAGCACCGATGCTCAGACGGGACAGCGATTATGCGGGGTGGACGCCGTCAATGTAACCGCGCGGGCCGGCGAGTACGCGCTAGTGTTCGCCCGCGTTCTGGTCGAGCTCCAACGACGCCGAGTTAATGCAATACCTCAGTCCGTTCGGACCTGGCCCGTCCGGAAAGACGTGGCCGAGATGCGCATCGCACTTCGCGCACATAACCTCTGTGCGGCGCATGCCGTGCGTGTGGTCATCCGCCTCGGCAACGGCCGTACCCGCGCCGCCATCGACGGGAGCAGTGAAGCTCGGCCATCCACAGTGGGCGTCGAACTTCGTCTCCGATGCAAACAGTGGCTCACCGCAACCCGCGCACTTGTACGTGCCCGCAGCGGTTGTGTCGGCGTACTTGCCGGTGTGCGGGCGCTCGGTGCCTTTCTCGCGCATCACCCGATACTGCTCCGGCGTCAACTGCGCGCGCCACTCGGCGTCGGTCTTGGCTACCTTATCTGACATTTTCTCCTCCCGGTGGCCCGTAGAACACCACCCAGACTGTGAGGTCATCGGTGAAGTCTTCAAAGCGGTGGATCGTCCCCGCCGGCACGAAAAGCAGCTCGCCCGGGGTGAAGGGCTTCCGCGTGGTGCCGCAAATGAAGACGCCGCGCCCCTTCACCACGACGTACACCTCGTCGCGCGCGTGCGGGCTTTGATCGTCGACGCCGCGCGGCGCGTAGATGCCCGCCTCGAGGGTGCCGTGTCTATACACGATCATGTACTGCTCGTCCGGCGGAGACGGGAGCGCCGCGATCGCCTTGTCGATGTCGATCTGAAAGCCGTCGCTCACGCGCCCTCGCTCATTCGCCGTAGGGGATCCAGATGTTCTTCACCTGCGTCGCCACGCGCAGAAACACGGGCCCTTCCGCGCGCGCATGGAACCAGTCGAGCGGTGACGTTTGCACGAAAGTGCGCTTCATGTTCGAGGCGGATGCACGCTCGACCGCGGCCCCTCCCTCGGCGGAGCCGTGATACCACACTGCAGTCACATCATCGTGCTCGGCGAGCACGAGCGCGAGGGTATCTCTCGCGCCCGTGACGATGTTCACGACGCCGTCGGGTACGTCCGACGTCTCGAGCACGGAGTACAGATCGGTCGCCGCGAGCGGCGCGCCCCCGGACGGAATCGCGACGACGGTGTTTCCCATCGCGATTGCCGGCGCGACGAGTGAGATGAAACCGAGCAGCGGCGAGTCATCGGGAGCGGCGATGCCGATCACGCCCATGGGCTCATGCATTGCGAGCGCGACACCACGGATCGACGGATCGTGCACGGCACCGTCGTACTTGTCGGCCCACGCGGCGTAGGTGAACAGCCGCGAGAGCGAGGCTTCGACCTCTCGCGCGCCGTCGCCGCCGGTCATGCCCTCGATGCGCGCGGCGAATTCGCCGGCGCGTGCGGCGAGATTCTCGGCGAGGTAGTAAAGCACCTGTGCGCGCGCGTGCCCGCTCGTGCGCGCCCAACCCGCCGCCGCGTGCGCCGCTTCCACGGCGTTTCGAATGTCCTTGCGATTCCCTTCCGCGACTTCGCCGAGGAGCGCGCCGGTGAAGCTCTCGATACGCCGCGATCCGCCGCCATCCGGGCGCGCCTGCCTGCCGCCGATGAAGAGCTTGGGTGTGCGATCGATGCCGGCGAGCGACGTGAGCGCGGGCGCGGGCGACGACGGCGCTCGCTCGGATGGCGCACGCGACTCGGCAAGGGGAATCGAGGGTGCGTGCAGATATTCGTACATCCCTTCGCGCCCGCCCTCGCGCCCGAAGCCCGACTCGCGATATCCACCGAAGCCCACCGAGGCATCGAAGAGATTCGACGAGTTGACCCACACGACTCCCGCCTTGATCTTCGGCGCTACGTCAAGAGCGAGGTTGATGTTTTCGGTCCACACGCTCGCCGCGAGCCCGTAGGGCGTGTTGTTCGCGAGCGCCACCGCCTCGCCGGGCGTTCGGAATGTCATGCTCACGAGCACTGGGCCGAAGATCTCGGTCTGCGCGATCATGGCGCTCGGACTCACGCCGGTAAAGAGTGTCGGCGGATAGAAAGAGCCATCGGTCGGACATGCCCACGACGGCTGCCACATGGCGGCGCCGTCGTCGACCCCCTGCTTCACCAGCGACCGGATGCGCTCGAGCTGCGAGGGCGAGACGATCGCGCCGATGTCCATCGACTTGTCGAGCGGCGCGCCTATCCGGAGCTTCTCCATCCGCGCGCGGAGCTTCGCTGTGAGAGTGTCCGCTATTCCCTCGTGCACCAGCAGGCGCGATCCTGCGCAGCACACCTGCCCCTGATTGAACCAGATCGCGTCGACGACTCCCTCTACCACGCTGTCGAGATCTGCGTCGTCGAAGACTACGAATGGGCTCTTCCCTCCGAGCTCGAGCGAAAGCCTCTTCCCCGAGCCGGCCGTCGCTCGGCGAATCTGCTTTCCAACCTCCGTCGACCCCGTGAACGCGATCTTGTCGACGCCGCCATGGTCGACGAGCGCCTTCCCGGTGCTGCCGTCGCCCGTCACGATGTTCAGCACGCCCGGGGGCAGCCCCGCCTCGTGCGCGAGCTCCGCGAAGGCGATCGCCGTGAGCGACGTGAATTCCGCCGGCTTGAGCACCACCGTGTTCCCCGCCGCGAGCGCGGGCGCGATCTTCCACGCCATCATGAGCAGCGGAAAATTCCACGGAATGATCTGGCCGATCACGCCAACCGGCGTGTAGCCGGGAAATTCCGCGTCTCGCAGCTGCGCCCAGCCGGCGTGATGATAGAAGTGTCGCGCAACGAGCGGCACGTCGATGTCGCGACTCTCGCGAATCGTCTTGCCGTTGTCGAGCGTCTCGAGCACCGCGAGGAAGCGCGAATGCTTCTGCACCATGCGTGCGAGCGCGTACAGATGCCGGGCGCGCGCATGTCCCGCGAGTGCCGCCCATGCCGGATACGCAGAGCGCGCCGTTCTCACAGCCGCGTCGACATCCGCCCCGCTTCCCTGCGCCACTCGGCCGAGCAGCTTGCCCGTTGAAGGATCGAAGGACTCGAAGCGCGTACCGCTCTCGGGCTCGAGCCACTCACCGCCGATGAAGTGCCCAAACTCGCCGCCGTGCTTTGCGAGCCACGCGCGCGCCGTCGCGTCGCTCTCCGGCGCCGGCCCGAAGTCCATCGTTGCGGACGAATAGAGATCTGCGACAGTCGCCACGCTCACACCATCGGATGACGGTTCGCTGCAGAATACCGCCCCGTCACGTGATGCTCCAGCTGTCGCTCGATGTCGGTCAGCAGTCCGCTCGCGCCGAAGCGAAAGAGATGCGGCGAGAGCCAGCGGTCGCCAAGCTCTTCCTTGATCATGATCAGCCACTTGAGCGCGCTCTTCGCGCTGCGGATTCCGCCCGCCGGCTTGAGCCCAACCGCGTATCCAGTCTCTTCCTCGTACGCACGAATCATCCGCGTCATCACGAGCCCCACGGGGAGCGTCGCGTTCGCCGTCTCCTTTCCCGTCGACGTCTTAATGAAGTCCGCACCAGCCATCATCGCCACCCGGCTCGCGCGCGCGACGTTGCGCAGCGTCGCGAGCTCGCCCGTCGCGAGGATCGCCTTCATGTGCGCGTCGCCGCAGGCCTCGCGGAAGGTGCGCACCTCTGTGTACAGCGCGTCCCAGTGGCCGAGCAGCACGTGCGCACGCGTGATCACGATGTCGATCTCGCGCGCGCCGGCCTCCACCGATGCGCGAATCTCATCGACGCGCTGCGCCATCGGCGACAGCCCCGCCGGAAATCCCGTCGACACCGCAGCCACCGGAATTCCCGACCCCTCGAGCGCGCGCACCGCCGTCGGGACGAGCGTGTGGTACACGCACACCGCGCCGACTTTGACCTGGAGGTCGCGCACGCCGAGCGCGTCGACGATGTCCGCGCGCAGCGGATGCCGCGCCTTTGCGCACAGGCGCTCGACTGTTCCCGGAGTGTCGTCGCCCGAGAGCGTGGTGAGATCGATGCAGGAGATCGCGCGCAGGAGCCACGCCGCCTGATATTCCTTTTTCACGGTGCGACGCGCGGGAATCGTCGCCGCGCGGCGCTCGACCGCGCTCCGGTTCACGCGGATCGACGCGATCTCATCGGCGTCGAGCGGTATACCCGGATTTCGCTCCGTTCCGTCGTGCAGCCTGAGCGCTCGATCAGGCGAGCCGCCCGGCTGCTGCGCGCGAGTCTCGGTCGCGTTGCGATTCACGCTAGTACTTCAGGTCACCCGACGCGGCGAACTCCTTCATCATCTGCTCCTGCTCCGGCGTGAGCTTGTCGGGCACCGTGACGTTCGCCTCGACGATCATGTCACCCTTCGCGCCGTTCTTTTCGATCCCCTGTCCCGGCACGCGAAAGCGTTTTCCCGGCGGCGTTCCCTGCGGAATCTTGATCGTCACCTTCTTTCCGGCGATCGTGCGCACGCTCACCTTCGATCCGAGCAGCGCCTGCGCGATGTTGAGCGGCACCTTCGCGATGATGTCGAGCCCGTCTCGAGTGAAGAAGCGGTCGGCCTGCACTTCGAAGGTGATGATGAGATCGCCCGGCGGCCCGCCATCGTTGCCACGCGCGCCCTGTCCCGCGAGTCGCACGCGCGTTCCGGTCTCGGTGCCTGGCGCCACCGTGATGTTCACCGTCTTCCTCGTGCGCACCTCGCCCGAGCCTTTGCACGTCGGACACGGCTTCGACGGCACCTGGCCGCGGCCGAGACACATCGGGCACGGACGATTGACCGCGAAGCCGCCCTGGCCAAAGGAGATGATTCCGCGCCCGTCACACTCGGGGCACTTCGACCACTTCGCACCCGGCGCGCCGCCGTTTCCCTTGCACGTCGCGCACTCCTCGTTCACCTCGAGCTCCACCGGCACCTTGCCGCCGAGCGCCGCGGTGCGAAAGTCGACGGGAACGATGACCTCGACGCTCTCGCCCTTTTGCGGCCCCTTCGGACGCTGCGCGCCCCGCTGCCCCGCGGTGTTGCCGCCGAACATCGATGAGAAGAGATCGCCGAGCCCGCCGATGCCGCCGATGTCGAAGTCTTCCATGCGCGGACCCGCGCCACCGCCTGCGCCGCCGGTGTAGCTGCCGCCCGGATAGTTCGGGCGCGTGCCGCCGCTCCGCTGCTGGCGCTCCCCGCCGTAGCCGCCGAACGCACCGAGACGGCGCATCTCATCGTATTGCTTGCGCTTTGCAACGTCGCTCAGGACGTTGTTCGCCTCGGAGATCTCCTTGAAGCGATCAGCAGCCTTCGGATCGCTCTTGTTCGCGTCCGGATGATTCTTCTTGGCGAGACGGCGGTACGCCTTCTTGATCTCGTCCTGCGTCGCCGACGCGGACACCCCGAGGACCTGATAGTAGTCCTTGCTCTGGGCCATGTAGGCTGGGCCTCGCTATCCGTTCCACTGCTTCACGACGACGCGCGCCGGACGCAGGAGCTGACCGTTGTAGCGGTAGCCCTGCTGAAAGACCTGCGACACGACGTGATCATCTTCCTTCGACAGCGCCGGCTGTGTCGAGACGGCCTCGTGCAGCGCGGGATCGAACGTCTGGTCGACCGGATCGATGAGCTCGAGCCCCGCGCTCGCGAGTGCCTTCATGAGCTTCTTGTTGACGACCTCGATCCCCTCGTGGATCGTCTTCGCATCGACGGTCGCCGGATCCTGCGCGGTGACGCGCTGCAGATCATCGAGCGAATCGATGAGCGTCTTCACGAGATCGCCCTGCGCCCGCGCTCCGGCTTCCTGACGCTCCTTCGATGAGCGCTTGCGATAGTTGTCGTACTCGGCGGCGAGACGCAAATAGCGGTCGCGCTGCTCATCCAGGTCGCGATTCGCGCTCGGCGCCGCCGGCGTGCCCTCATTTCCGTCGCCGTCCGCACCGTCGGCAGCGTCATCGTGCGACGCCGCAGCTCCGTTCGGCAGATCGATATCATCCCTCACGAGTCCCATCCTTTCGAGTAGACGGCGCTCACGGCGCCATGCTGTAATTTCCGTCCTTTTGCCCGCGTAGACAACGGCAAGCGCGCTGCGCGACGTGCTAGAGGCTCGCGATTCCGCGTCTCACCTGGTCGAGCGCCGCCTGAGTCGCCCGGAGACGAATTTCCTCGCGATCGCCAACGTACTGCCGGCCGAGCGCACGCGTCTCGCCAAGTCCCGAGATGCCGATCCAGACCGTGCCCACCGGCTTCTCGGGCGTGCCGCCGCCCGGCCCCGCGATACCCGTAATGGCAATCCCGATCGTCGTGCCGAGCTCCTTCGCGCATCCGTCGGCCATCTCGCGGACGACCTCCTCGCTGACCGCGCCGCGGGTACTCAGCGTTACGTCGCTGACGCCGAGGAGCTTCGTCTTCACTGAGTTGTCGTAGGCGATGACGCCGCCGCGGAAGACGTCGCTCGACCCCGGGAACTCGGTGAGACGCGCGCCGAGGAGTCCGCCGGTACAGCTCTCGGCCACGGCGATCGTGTGGCCGCGGTCGCGACACGAGTCGAGTACGAGCTTGGCGAGATCATCGCCGTCGTCGCCGTAGACCACGGGGCCGGCGACATCGCGAAGCTCGCGCTCCGCCGCATCCAGCGCGCGCACGGCATCGTCGGGCGCGAGCGTGCGCGAGGTGAGACGAAGGTCGACTCCGGCCCAACCAGGGAGAAAAGCGAGCGGCATCCCGTGCACGCTCTTGCCGAGCTCCCCAAGTCGTTCGGAGAGTGCGGACTCGCCGATGCCCGTAGTGCGTATCGTGCGCGAGATGATTGCAGTCGGCGCGACGCCGATGCGCTCGCGGAGTATCGGGATGATCGAGTCGGCGGTGAGTCCGCGCATCTCGCGCGGAACGCCGGGAAGCATCGCGACCCAGCGTCCCTCTGCATCCTCGATCCACAGACCGGGCGCGGTCCCGTGATTGTTCTGAAGCACGCGTGCGCCCGTGGGGACCATTGCCTGTACGATGTTCGTCTGCGGCATCTTCGCGGAGGTCATGCGCCAGAAGCGCGCTTCGATCTGGGCGACGATCGCGTCATCGCGCACGAGCTCGCGCCCGAAGAGCTTCGCAATGACGGGGCGAGTGCGATCGTCGGCGGTGGGGCCAAGCCCGCCGGTGGTGATGACGGCGCCGGTACGCTCGATCGCCTCACTCACCGCCGCGGCTATTTTCTCGGCATCGTCGCCGACGGTGGTGCGGTGCACGATCTCGACGCCGATCGCCGCGAGCTGGCGCGCGAGGTACGCGGCGTTGGTATCGACGGTGAAGCCGAGCAGCAGCTCGTCACCGATGGTGAGCAGCTCTATTTGCACGATGTGCGCGGATGGGAGTAGTGCGTTCCGTAGTGAGGTAAGTCGACGGTCGAGCGGTAGTCTCTCCGGATGAATAATCACGGGCACGCGTTGCGGGGGTCGTCCCCCCGAGAGCTCGGTGCGGTGGTGACTCTCGAAAGCTATCGTTCTCCTCTTCCAGTTGACGGGTGAGCTCCATCATGGAGAAGCCACTAAGTTCGGTATCGTCTCCGTTCCAGGCCAGGAATGCGGATCGAACCGCTCTCCAACTCGGCCTGGAATGTGCTTGACCAGATTGCTCGCATCTGATTGCGTTTCAAGAGCGACTAGGAGAGGTTACAAATGCAATTGGGCATGATCGGCCTGGGACGAATGGGCGCCAACATGGTGCGTCGCCTCATGCGCGGCGGTCATAGCTGCGTCGTGTACGACAGGTCCGCCGACGCCGTGCACAGCCTCGCCGGCGAGGGAGCGACGGGTGCAACGGAGCTGGATGACTTCGTCGCCGCGCTGACGACTCCACGTGCAATATGGCTGATGGTCCCCGCGGCAGCAGTGGACGCGACGCTCGAGACCCTCGTGCCAAAGCTCAGCGCGGGGGACATCGTGATCGACGGCGGTAATTCCTACTACCGCGACGACATCGCTCGCGCCGCTCGACTCGCTCTGCGACAAGTGCGCTACGTCGATGCAGGCACGAGCGGCGGAATTCTGGGGCTCGAGCGCGGCTATTGTCTCATGCTCGGCGGTGAGGCCGACGTCGTGAAGCGACTCGAGCCGCTGCTCGCCACGCTCGCCCCGGCGCCGGAAGGCGCCGCGAAAACTCCGCGTCGGGAACGGCGCGACGGAACGGCGGAGCGCGGTTATCTACACTGCGGTCCACACGGGGCGGGACACTTCGTAAAGATGGTGCACAACGGGATCGAATATGGCATGATGGCGGCGTACGCCGAGGGGTTGAACATTCTCAAGCACGCGAACGTAGGGAAAGGAACGCGGGTCGAGGACGCCGAAACCACGCCGCTTCGCGACCCGAGTGCGTACCAGTACGATCTCGATCTTCCCGACATCGTCGAGCTGTGGCGCCACGGAAGCGTGATCGCATCGTGGTTGCTGGATCTCACCGCTGCGGCGTTCGCGGGAAATCCCGAGCTCGATGACTTCGCCGGTCGCGTATCGGATTCCGGCGAAGGCCGATGGACGCTCGAGGCGGCAATCGACGAGGGTGTCCCCGCGAATGTACTTTCCGCGGCACTCTTTTCGCGATTCACTTCTCGCGGCGAAGCCGATTTCCAGAATCGAGTGCTCTCGGCGATGCGCGCCGGCTTCGGCGGCCACGCGGAGAAACCCGCCGCATCGTGAGGTCCGGCCCGCCGGCGCTTCCGCTTGGCGTCGAGGTATTCCCGAGTATCGCGGCGCTCGCCGCCGCATCGGCGGAACGTTTCATCGCCGCCGCCGAGAAGGCGATCGCGACGCGTGGGCGGTTCGTGGTTGCACTCTCAGGCGGCTCGTCGCCCCGCGCCACGTACGAACGCCTTGCGCGCGAGCCGCTGGCGCACCGTGTCGACTGGTCGCGTGTCCATGTCGTATGGGGAGACGAGCGATGCGTCACTCCCGCGGATCCGAGCAGCAACTACAAAATGGCGTATGATTCGCTGCTCGATCGCGTGCCCCTTCCCACCGCGAACATCCATCGGATTCGCGGTGAGGAAGCCCCGGAGCGCGCCGCAGAATCGTACGAGGCGGCGCTTCGCAACCTGCTGGAAACGCCAACCGGCCCGCCTTCTTCGAATCCCGCGCGACGAATCGACCTCGTGCTGCTCGGCCTTGGCGACAACGGCCACACTGCATCGCTCTTTCCGGAGGGTCCCGCGCTCGACGACGTGTCGCGGTGGGTTGTCGCCGCGCACGTTAATGCGATACCGCCCTGGCGCGTGACGATGACGCTCCCGCTGCTCAATGCGGCAGCCGAGCTGCTGTTCATCGTGGCGGGAAAGGATAAAGCCGCGATGCTCAACCGGGTACGTTGCGGTCCGCCTCATCCGCGCGAGCTGCCTGCACAGCTCATCGCTCCGACGTCGGGCCGCGTGCACTGGCTCGTTGACGCCGAGGCGGCAGCGCAGCTCGGAGAAACAGCGTGAAGATCAGCCCTCTCGCCGGGCAACCGGCGCCCGCTTCGATGCTGCTCGATGTGCCGAGGCTGCTCACCGCGTACTACAGGCAGATCCCCGATCCCTCTGTGCAGAGCCAGCGCGTGTCCTTCGGCACGTCGGGTCATCGAGGATCGGCCTTCGCGACTTCGTTCAACGAATGGCACCTCCTCGCGATCAGCGAGGCGATCTGCCGCTATCGCAAGAAGGAGTCGATCGACGGCCCCCTCTTCCTCGGCATCGACACGCACGCACTCTCGGCGCCGGCATGCGCAACCGCTCTAGAGGTGCTCGCCGCGCACGGCGTCGACGTCATGCTCGCCACGAACGATGACTACACGCCGACTCCCGCCATCTCGCATGCCATCCTCTGCTACAACCGGAATCGGACGAGTGGATTCGCGGACGGCATCGTCATCACGCCGTCGCACAATCCACCGGAGGACGGAGGGATCAAGTACAACTCGACGAACGGCGGGCCCGCGGACACCATAATCACGAGCTGGATCGAGGCGCGGGCGAACGTGCTACTCGAAGCTCGCCTCGCAGGCGTCGAACGGGTACCGTACGAGCGGGCACTGCGCGCGGCAACCACACACCGGCACGACTATCTCACCGCGTACGTCGATGATCTCGCGAACGTGCTCGACTTCGACGTGATCCGTACGGCAGGGCTTCACATGGGCGTCGACCCGCTCGGCGGAGCCGGCGTCCACTACTGGCCCGCCATCGCGGATCGCTATCACCTCGATCTCACGATCGTGAGCGACGTCGTGGATCCGACCTTCGGCTTCATGACGCTCGACTGGGACGGGCGCATCCGCATGGATCCGTCGTCGCCATACGCCATGGAGCGGCTCGTCGGACTGAAGGACCGCTTCGACATCGCCTTCGCCTGCGACACCGATCACGATCGTCATGGGATCGTCTGCCGCAGCTCGGGGCTGCAGCCGTCCAATCACTATCTGGCGGTCGCGATTCAGCATCTCGTTCGCCATCGCCCACAGTGGCGCGCCGACGTCGGCATCGGAAAGACGGTCGTGAGCAGCGCGATGATCGACCGCGTGGCCGCGAGCCTCGACCGACCACTGTGCGAGGTGCCCGTCGGTTTCAAGTGGTTCGTCTCTGGCCTGCACAACGGCTCCCTCGGTTTTTGCGGCGAGGAAAGCGCCGGCGCATCCTTTCTCCGTCGCGATGGCTCGGCGTGGTCCACCGACAAGGACGGGATCATCGCGGCGCTGCTTGCAGCGGAGATCACGGCGTGCGCAGCGCGGGATCCCGGAACGCTCTACGATGATCTCATGCGAGAGTTTGGTGCGCCTGCATACGACCGGGTGGAGGCGCACGCCACGCTCGAGCAGAAGAAAGTGCTCGGCACGCTGTCTCCGGACCGGGTGCGACATTCCGATCTTGCAGGCGAAAAAATCGAAAGCATCATCACGAGGGCGCCCGGAAACGACGCGCCGATCGGCGGATTGAAAGTCTCGACGGCGTCGGGGTGGTTCGTCGCACGTCCGTCGGGAACGGAGGATCTCTACAGGATATACGGCGAGAGCTTTCGCGGCACGGCGCAGCTCGAAGGAATTCTGGCGGAAGCGCAGACGATCGTCGACGCGGCGCTCGCCACGACCACTCCGGTCACCCCTCCATGATTTCGCGACGACGCCTTCCCAATCGGAGATCACGATGAGTCGCGCGAACGGCAGGCCAGCGCAGTCCGATGCGCTCGTGCTCTTCGGTGTCACCGGAGATCTCGCCTACAAGCAGATCTTTCCCGGGCTGTACGCGATGGTCACGCGCGGCGTACTGACGGTGCCCGTGATCGGAGTCGCCTCGACGCCGATGAGCCTCGCGGCGCTGCGCAAGCGCGTGACGCAGAGTGTCAGACACTCGGGTGTGACCGTCGACAGACGGCAGCTCAGACTGCTCCTCTCGCTGCTGCAATACGTGTCGGGAGACTACAACGACGCCGAGACATTCCAGGCGCTCAAGCATGCGCTCGGGACGGCGCGTCGCCCTGCCCACTATCTCGCGATCCCGCCAGCGCTGTTCGAGACGGTGATTCAGGGACTCGGCGCTGTAGGCCTCGCGAAGGAGGCCCGCGTGATCGTCGAAAAACCGTTCGGGCGCGATCTCGAATCGGCGCGCGAGCTCAACGCCGTCGCGCGAACGGTGTTTCCGGAGGACTCCATTTTCCGGATCGATCACTATCTCGGAAAGGAGGCCATCATGAACATCCTCTACTTCCGCTTCGCGAACTCCTTTCTCGAACCGATCTGGAATCGCAACTTCGTCTCGAGCGTGCAGATCACGCTTGCGGAGGAATTCGGCGTCAACGGTCGCGGCGCGTTCTACGAGAGTGCGGGGTGCCTGCGCGATGTCGTGCAGAACCATCTCTTCCAGATCGTCGCGCTCCTCGCGATGGAGCCGCCGGCGTATCGCGGCTACGGTGCGATCCACACCGAGAAAGCAAAGGTGCTCCAGGCGATGCGGCCGCTCACGCAGCGCGATCTCGTGCGCGGACAGTACGCCGGCTATCGGAGTGAGCCGCACGTCGCCCGGAACTCCGACGTCGAGACCTTCTGCGCCGCGCGCCTTCACATCGACTCCTGGCGCTGGAACGGGGTGCCCTGGTTCCTGCGCTCGGGAAAGTGCCTTCCCGTGACGGCCGCCGAAGTGATGGTTGAGCTCAAGCCGCCGCCTGCGAGACTCTTCGCCGACTCGGCTTCGCCGGAGGGGCGTGCGAATTATTTTCGGTTCCATCTCTCTCCGCACGCAGCCGTTGCGCTCGCAGCCCGCGTGAAGCGTCCCGGGAAGGAATTCGTCGGCGAGCAGGAGGAGATGTACATGTGCGAGGAGCTGCTCGGTGCCGAAACGCCCTACGAGCGCCTGCTCAGCGACGCGATGAGCGGCGATGGCGCGCTCTTTACGCGCGAGGATGCGGTCGAAGCTGCGTGGATCGCGCTGGAGCCGGTCCTTCGGCATCATCGAAAGTCGATACGCTACCGTCGAGGAACGTGGGGCCCGAAGGAGGCCGACGAGCTGTTGGGCGGCCACGGAAGCTGGCATAATCCGACGGAGGCTGGTACGAGCGGGTAAGCGCGGTGGACGAGCGTGTCCTCATCTATATTCACAAGGAACGTTGCTCGACGCCGTAACAGAGGTATGTCCGGCGCGGCGGCCAGAGGCTTGCAAGAGGAGTGGCAGTGAACGCGACCCGGAAGCTGAAAGATCTCGGTCAGAGCCTGTGGCTCGACAACATCACACGCGGGATGCTGCACGATGGCTCGCTGCGTCGCTACATCGATGAGCTGTCCGTTACCGGGCTGACTTCCAACCCCACAATCTTTCTCCACGCGATGGAGAAGGGCGAACTGTACGACGATGCCATCTCTCGAATGACGGCCGATGGTCTGTCGGTGGAGGAGATCTTCTTCGAGCTTGCGCTCGACGATCTGCGTCAGGCCGCGGACCTCTTTCTCACTGTGCACGATACCACGTCGGCGATGGACGGCTGGGTGTCACTCGAGCTGTCGCCCGTGCTCGCCAACGACACCGCCGGCTCGATCCGGGCGGCAATCGAGCTTCACCGCAAGGCACAACGTCCGAATCTGTTCATCAAGATTCCGGGCACGCCGGAGGGCGTTCCGGCCATCGAAGAATCCATCTTCCGCGGCGTGCCGATCAACGTGACGCTGCTGTTTTCGGCGGAGCAGTACACGGCGGCGGCCAACGCATATCTGCGTGGGATCGAGCGACGGATTGCGGCGGGGCTCGATCCACGCGTTCACTCGGTCGCGTCGCTCTTCGTGAGCCGGTGGGACGTGGCGGTGCAGGATGCGGTTCCGCCCGCGCTTCGCAATCGACTCGGCATTGCGGTCGCGCGGCATGCCTATCGTGAATACCGGCGGCTGCTCGCGTCGCCGCGCTGGCAATCGCTCGCCGCTGCCGGCACGAGTGCGCAGCAGCTGCTGTGGGCGAGCACTGGAACGAAGGATCCGAGCGCTTCCGACACGATGTACGTCGAGGCGCTCGCTGCGCCGAACACGATCGACACGATTCCCGACAAGACTCTTCTCGCCTTTGCGGAGCATGGAACGATCACGGGCGTCATGCCGGTCGACGGCGGAGATTTCGCGACGGTTCTCGCCGAGTTCGCGCGCGTCGGCATCGATGTATCCGCGCTCGCCGCGCAACTGCAACACGAGGGCACGGCATCGTTCGGCAAGTCGTGGAAGGAGCTTCTCGATCGACTCTCGAACAAAAGTGTGATGCTGTTGCAACGAGGCCGCACCCCGACCGCTCCGGAGGCTGGTGCACGATGACGACTCCGCTCGGAAGCATCGACGACGTCTGCATCAACACCCTCCGTACGCTGAGTATCGATGCGGTCGAACGTGCGAACTCCGGACATCCGGGGCTGCCCATGGGTGCCGCGCCTATGGCATACGTACTGTGGACGCGCCACATGCGTTACGATCCCACGAATCCGGAGTGGAGCAATCGCGACCGCTTTGTGCTGTCCGCTGGTCATGGAAGCGCGCTCCTCTACAGTCTGCTACACGTGACGGGCTACGACGTCACGTTCGAGGATCTGCAGCACTTTCGACAATGGGGAAGCAAAACGCCGGGCCATCCCGAGCGCGGGGTCACGCCCGGAGTGGACGTCACCACGGGTCCGCTCGGCCAGGGATTCGGAAATGCCGTCGGGTTGGCGATGGCCGAACGCTGGCTTGCCGCAACGTTCAATCGTCCCGACCACGCGCTCGTGGACCATTACACCTACGTCATCGCGAGCGACGGCGATCTGATGGAAGGCGTGTGCGCGGAGGCGGCCTCGCTGGCCGGCGATCTGCGCCTCGGCAAGTTGATCGTGCTGTACGATGCGAATCAGATCACGTTGTCGGCGACGACCAACGTCACTTTCTCCGAAGATGTGGGTGCGCGCTTCGCCGCCTACGGATGGCAGGTGCAGGAGATCGACGGAATGGATGTCGCAGCGGTCGATGCGGCGCTCACGGCGGCGCGCGCGGACGATGCGCATCCGTCGCTCATCGTCGCACGAACGCACATCGGATTCGGCAGCCCGAACAAGGTCGACTCGTTCCATGCGCATGGCGAGCCACTCGGCAAGAACGAGGTGATGCTGACGAAGCGAGCATACGGATGGCCCGAGGATTCGCACTTTCTCGTTCCCGAGGAGGCGAAGCGGGAGTTCGCGAAGGTGCGTGCGAACGGCGAGCGCCTGGAGCGGGAATGGCAAAGCGAGATGAATTCCTATCGCGCCGCATATCCCGAGATCGCGCGCGACTTCGATCGGGCGCTGGCGGCCGAGCTGCCGCCGAAGTGGGACGCGAAGCTACCGGTGTTCACGCCGAAGGACGGCGACATGGCGACGCGTGACGCCGGCGCCAAGGCGATCGAGGTGATCGCCGAGTCGGTTCCGAATCTGGTGGGGGGATCGGCGGACCTCGACCCGTCCACGCGTACCATGATGAAGGCGAAGGGGGACTTTCAGAGCGCGCTCGTGCTGGAGGGGGGACAGCTGCCGCAGACGCAGGGCGCGGCCGGCGGCGCGTGGGGATACGCGGGGCGGAATATTCATTTCGGCATTCGCGAGCATGCGATGACGGCGATTCTCACCGGAATGGCGCATCATGGCGGAGTCATTCCGTATGGCGCGACGTTCCTGGTCTTCTCCGACTATATGCGGCCGAGCATTCGCCTCGCGGCGCTGAGCGACGCTCATGTCATCTACGTATGGACCCACGACAGTCTGGCCGTTGGTGAAGACGGCCCCACGCATCAACCGGTGGAGCAGATCGCGAGTTTACGCGCGATGCCGAACATGACGCTGATCCGGCCTGCCGACGCCAACGAGACCATCGAGGCCTGGCGCATCGCGCTCGAGCACAGGAACGGCCCCGTGGGACTGGTCCTGACGAGGCAGAAGCTCCCCATCCTCAATCGCGCGACGCTTGCTCCCGCGAGCGGCACGGCGCGTGGTGCGTACGTGCTCACCGACGCATCGCCGGGTGCGCTGCCCGAGCTCATACTCATTGCGACGGGATCGGAGGTGTCGCTCGCACTCTCCGCGCACGAGCAGCTCGGCAGCGAGGGGATACGGAGCCGCGTGGTGTCGATGCCCTCGTGGGAATTGTTCGAGGCAGAGAGCAATGAGTATCGCGACTCCGTGCTACCGCCGACGGTGAGCGCCCGCGTGAGCGTCGAGGCGGCATCGCCCTTCGGATGGGAGCGATACGTCGGGCTTGCGGGGTCGATCATCGGCGTAAACCACTTCGGCGCCTCGGCGCCGGGGCCAGAGGTGCTCCGGCGCTACGGATTCACGGTGGAGCACGTGATCGCGACGGCGCGAGCTGTGCTCGCTCGCGCGGGAAAGGGGACGTCGTGAGTGTGATGACGATGATGGCGCCGCTGTTGGACGGAGTGGAGCTGATGCCGGGGCAGCTGGCAGAGCTTCGCGCGATCGACTCGCTCTACTATACGCATCTCGCAACTCATTCGGGGAGTGAATCCGAGGCCGGGATTTACGAGCGCGTGCTCGCACGGGTGCGCGACATGCTTCGGGAGGAGCAGCGGCTGGTGTTCGACCGGAATCGCGAGGCGTGCGGGTCTTGCGCCGCACGCGACAGCGATCGCATCGAGCGACACCGCTAGGTGGAGGAGCAGGCACCCGACCAGGCGCGCGAGCCGTACGGGGCATCCAGACTCGCACATCACGCACGCGAGCTTGCGAAGAGCCAGCAGCTCGCGCGCGCCGGTGCGCGCGATGCGCGCCGGGCCCGTCACGGGCTGCTCCTGTCGAGACTCACGGCGAACGAACGCGTGTTGCGTGAGGTTCGGGATCTGCTGCTCGAAGTGAGCGCGCGCGGCATCGACGTGACCCCTGCGGGCGCATGGCTTCTCGACGCGTACTTCCTCGTCGTCGAGCACGGACGCGAGATTCGCGCGAACATGCCGCAGGGCTACTACCAGCAACTGCCAAAGCTCGTCGCCGGCCCGTATCGCGGCTTCCCCCGTATCTATGCGATCGCGCTGGAGCTGATCGCGCACACGGAAGGCCAGCTCGACTCGCAGAACATGGAACTCATGATACGCGAGTATCAGCGCGTCGAGCCGCTGACCTTGGGCGAGCTTTGGGCGTGGCCCGTGATGCTTCGTATCGGACTACTCGAAAGTGTGCGGCGCATGGCATTGCGCACGCGGCGCGATGTGATGGACGCCGAGCGGGCAGATGAGCAGGTTCGACGCTTTCGAGCCGCGCCGGGCGGTGATGACAACCTCAGGCGTGAGCTCGCGGAGTTCGTCGCTCATCCGCCCGAGATGACCGCCGCCTTTCTCACGCGCTTCTTCCAGCAGATTCGCGTCGCGCGCGCCGACTTCACGGCGCTGCTTTGGGTCGAGCAGTGGATCGCCGAGGATGCGATGAGCGTCGAGGAGGCCGTGCAGCGCTCGACGCGCCGGCAGTCGTTGACGCAACTGGTGATGGCAAACAGCATCACGAGCCTGCGCACGGTGTCGAGCTTCACGTGGCCCGACTTCGTCGAGGCCATGAGCGCGACCGAGGCGGTGTTGCGCGACGATCCTTCGCACTGCTATCCCACTATGGACTTCGAGTCTCGCGATCGCTACCGGCATGCCGTCGAGCGGCTCGCCAAGCGCGCGAAGCTCTCCGAGCCGGCGGTCGCGCGCGCAGCAATCGATCTTGCCGTGCATGGCTCCGCAAAGGAGAGCGTCTCAACGCAGAAGACTATAGGCGAGCGCGATAGAATCTCGCACGTCGGCTACTATCTCGTCGGGCGCGGCAAGGACGCCCTCGAGCAGGCGCTGAGCTATCGACCAGCGATCGGCCAGCGCGTCGCCCGATTCGCTCGGCGGCACGCGGCTTCGCTCTATTTCGGCGCCATCGCGCTCGCTACGCTCGTCATTCTCGTGGTGGCGATCGCTCCGCTCACCGCCGCGTCCTCGTTCTGGATGTGGGCGCTCGCGATACTACTCGCCGGCGTGCCCGCGAGCGAGATCGGTATCGCGATCGTGAATCAGCTCACCACGATGCTCGTGCCGCCCGCCCGCCTCTCGCGCCTCGACTACCCGCACAACGGCGTGCCCGCCGCGCATCGATCGATCGTGGTGGTTCCGCTCCTGCTCGACTCTCCCGCCGCCGCGTGCGATGCGCTCGATCACCTCGAGACGCAGTTCCTCGCCAATCGCGATCACGAGATTCGCTTTGCGCTGCTCGCCGATTTCACGGATGCAGCATCCGAGTTCCTGCCCGCCGATGAGGCGATCGTCCAGGCGGCGGTCGAGGACGTGCGAGCGCTCAACCGCGAGTACGCGGAAGCGACACCATTCTACTTCTTCCAGCGCCCTCGCCGGAAAAACGACGCCGAGGGAGTCTGGATGGGATGGGAGCGGAAGCGGGGGAAACTCGAGGAGTTCAACGCGTTCCTCGGCGGGCGCGCGCCCGATGCCTTCTCGACGGTCGAAGGGGACAGCGCGTGGCTGGCGGGAGTGCGCTACGTGATCACCCTCGACGCCGATACCCTTCTCCCGCGCGGTGCAGCGGCGGCGCTCATCGGCACGATGGCTCACCCGCTCAACCGCGCCGTCTTCCGCGATGACGGCACGCGAGTGGTCGACGGCTACGGCATCCTGCAGCCGCGCGTGAGCGTGACGCTGGAGAGCGCGAATCGCTCGCGCTTCGCGGCGATCTTCGCCGGTCATCCGGGAGTCGATCCGTACACCACCGCGGTCTCCGATGTCTATCAGGATCTCTTCGGCGAGGGATCGTACACAGGCAAGGGCATCTACGACCTCGCCGCCTTCGAGCACGCGACTCGCGGCCGTTTCCCCGAGAATTCCCTCCTGAGCCATGATCTGATCGAAGGCGCGTTCGCGCGCGCGGGACTCGTGACTGATGTCGAGATCTTCGACGAGTACCCGTCTCGCTACCTCACCGCCGCGCGACGGCAGCAGCGGTGGACGCGTGGCGACTGGCAGCTGCTGCCGTTTTTGTTCGCGCGCGGGTCGAGCAAGCATGTGCTCACGGCACTCTCGCGCTGGAAGATGGTCGACAATCTGCGGCGCAGCGTCGTGCCCATTGCAATGGTCGCGTGGCTCGTCGCCGGCTGGACGGTGCTTCCCGGATCGCCGGTCGCATGGACCGCCATCGCATTCGTCACGTTCGCCATGCGCTGGCTGCTCGCCCCGCTACTCCTGGCGGCCGGACCACCGAGCCATCAGTCGTGGCGCCCGTACTACGCCGCCCTGCGGCATGATACCGAGTCGTCGATGGAACAGGCGGCACTCGGCGTCGTATTTCTGCCGCATCAGGCGCTCATCGCGCTCGATGCAATCGTCCGCGCGCTCGTGCGCACGTTCATCACGCACCGCCATATGCTCGAGTGGACCACCTCCTCGCAGGTCGAGCACATCGTCGCCCGCGAGCGGCCAACCATCCAACGCGAGATGACGCTGGCTGCCATCGTCGGTTTCGCGCTGGCCGCGTGGGGGGCAGCGGTGGCGCCGGTCTATCTCGTGCTGCCCTTCATTCTCTGCTGGCTGGGGGCGCCGTATATCGCACTTCGCATCAGCGCGGAGACCTCCCGCCCGGATCTCGCGGTCACGCCCGCACAACGCGAGACCATGTTGCGCTACGCCGAGCGACACTGGCGCTATTTCTCCGAGTTCGTGGGAGACGGCACACGCTGGCTCGCGCCGGACAACTTTCAGCAAACGCCGGCGCCTGTGCTCGCCGATCGTACCTCGCCGACCAACATAGGCCTGCAGCTGCTCTCCACCATATCCGCCTTCGATCTCGGCTTCCTGCCGCGGCGGGAACTGGTCGAGCGTCTCGAGCGCGCGCTGGCGACGATGACGTCGCTCCGTCGTCTGCGCGGCCACTTTTACAACTGGTATCGGCTCTCGGACCTTGGCGTGCTCGAGCCACCGTACATCTCGACCGTCGACTCGGGCAATCTCGCGGGGCATCTGCTTGCGACCGCCGTCGCGTGCCACGAGATCGCCCGCGGCGCACGCGCTGCGGCGCAGCCCGTTACCGACGACGCAGAGAGGCTCGAGCGTATCGCGGAGCTTGCCCGCGAGATGGCACTCGCGATGGACTTCACGCTTCTCTTCGACGACACCCGCAAATTGTTCGCGATCGGATTCGACGAGCGGGCGAACCGGCTCGATGCATCGTCCTACGATCTTCTGGCTTCGGAGGCCCGTCTGGCGAGCTTCGTCGCCATCGCCAAGGGCGATGCTCCCACGGAGCACTGGTTCCGACTCGGACGCTCGTTGACATCGCAGGGCGGCGCGACGGCGCTCGTGTCGTGGAGCGGGAGCATGTTCGAGTATCTGATGCCGGTGCTCGTGATGCCATCGCGGCCGTATTCGCTGCTCGATCAGACCCATCGAGCGGCGGTGCGCCGCCACATCACCTACGCGCGTTCGCGCAACGTGCCGTGGGGCATCTCGGAGTCCGCGTACAACGTGCGCGACCGTCACGATACCTATCAGTACCGGGCCTTCGGTGTGCCGGATCTCGCCCTCAAGCGCGGTCTCGCGAACGACCTCGTCGTCGCACCCTACGCGACGGCGCTCGCGCTTCCGATCGATCCGCGGGAGGCGATGCTGAACCTCGCAATGCTCGAGCGCGAGGGCGCGCTCGGCGAATTCGGCTTTCACGACGCACTCGACTATTCACGGCCGGACGACGATAAGACGCACTCCGTCGTCAGCACGTCGATGGCGCATCACGTCGGCATGACGCTCGTTGCGATCGACAATGCACTGAATCTCACGTCGGGCGATGGCATCTGGCAGCGCCGATTCATGACCGACCCCATCTGTCGCGCCGCGCGGCTGCTCCTTGATGAACGTGTCCCACGCCGGTACGTCGTACGCGCCTCGCAGCCGGACGTCGCCGAGGCGACGCCCGCGAGCTCGCCGCTCGACCAGGCGGTGATTCGCGAGTTCGACACCGCGAATACGGCGGAACCGCGCGTCGGCCTGCTTGGAGACCTGCCGTACTGCGTTCTCGTGACGAATGCCGGCAGCGGATACAGTCGCTCGAACGGCATCGCAGTGACACGCTGGCGCGCCGATGCCACTCGTGATGACACGGGGCAGTGGATTTACGTAAAGGATCTGACGACGCGACGCGTGTGGTCGGCCGCCTATCAACCGAGCGGAGTCGCGCCCGACTCGTACCGCGTCACCTTCGCGACCGACCGCGTCATCTTTCGGCGAAGGGACGATCAGATCGAGACGCGTACCGACATCATCGTCGTGCCACGCGACCGGGCCGAGGTGCGTGTGGTCGCCGTGACGAACCGCGCCCGACAGACGCGCGAGATCGAGCTCACGAGCTATGGAGAAGTCGTGCTCAGCGATCCGGACGCGGATCGCGCACACCCCGCGTTTCAGAATCTCTTCGTGCAAACGGAATGGCTCCCGGAAGGTGTCGTGCTCGCCAGCCGGCGGCCGCGGTCGGCCGACGCCCAGACGCTCTGGTGCGCGCACGTCGTCGCGACGGGTCCAGACGTCGTGGGCGAGCTCTCGTGCGAGACGGACCGCGCGAGCTTCATCGGCCGGGGCCGGAGCGCTCGCGCCCCGCGCGCGCTCGATCACGGCGTTGCTCTTTCGGGCGCCACGGGCGCGGTGCTCGACCCCATCATGGCGTTGCGCGTGCGCCTTCGGCTCGGCCCGGGGCGCACGGGACGCGTCGCGTTCACGACCATCGTCGCCGAGAGTCGCGATGAGGCGCGCAACGTTGGGGATCGATACCGAAATCTCCGCTCTGCCGATCGCGCGCTGTCGCTCTCGTGGACGGCTGCCCAAGTCGAGCTTCGCAGCCTCGATGTCCCGCCCGCCGACGCGGCGTTGTATCAGGTGCTGGCGGGAGCGTTGATCTATCCGAACGAGGAGCTGCGGGCATCCGCGCAAAAGCGCGCGGAAAACCGGCGCGGCCAGCGCGCGCTGTGGGGTCAGGGCATCTCGGGCGATTGGCCCGTCGTGCTGGCGACGATATCCGATGAGATTGGGCTACCAAGTGTGCGACAGCTGCTCGTCGCACACAAATACTGGCGAATGAAAGGTGTTACGGCAGACCTCGTGATCCTCATCGCCAACGATCCATCGTACATCCAGGATCTCCACGATCAGATCGTGTCGGTGGTTCGGTCGTCGAGCGAGGGCGGAGTCATCGATCGTCCGGGCGGAGTGTTCGTGCGCCGGGCAGACACGATGCCGCCGGAGGATGTCGCGCTGCTGCACGTCACCGCCCGAGTGACCATCGTCTGCGATGGCGTGGGACTCGGCAGCATCGTCGACCGCGCAGCGTTCGGCGCTCCGCTCCCACCGGTGGAGGAATGGAGTCTCACCGATCGCGTGCGTCGTGAGCTACTGCCGGATGCGAAGGAGCCCGCGGTGGCGACGGAGGGGAGTCCGGCGATCGCGCGCAGCGCTGCGGCTCCTGACGCATCGCCTGCATATGCGAACGGCGTGGGTGCCGCAACGGCCGATGGCTACGAGATGCGCATCGCCGGCTCGCACGTTCCGCCGGCGCCATGGGCAAACGTCATCGCCAATCCCAACGCCGGCTTCTGCGTGACGGAGCGCGGCTCGGGGTTCACATGGGCCGAGAACAGCTATTTTTATCGGCTCACGCCGTGGCACAACGATCCGGTGAGCGATCCAGCCGGCGAGGTGCTCTACCTGCGCGATGATGAAAGCGGCGAGATATGGTCCGCGACGCCGGCGCCGGCGCCCGCGATCGATACGACGCGCGGACATGATGGCGCCGCGCCCTCGTATGTGGTGCTGCACGCGCCCGGGCGCACGACGTTCAGCCACGAGCGCCACGCCATCGCGAGCAAGCTCACGCTCGGCGTGCCCGAAACCGATCCGGTGAAGATCTCGCAGCTGGTACTCACGAACCGCGGCACTGCGCGCCGGCGCCTGACGCTCACGAGCTATGTCGAGCTCACGCTCGGGGCGCAGCGCGAGCACACGCGGCACCAACTGCACACCTGGCGGGATGAATCCACGGGCGCCGTGTTCGCGGAAAATTACTTCGCCGATGATTTTGCTTCGCGTGTCGCGTTCTCGTGGGTGAGCGAGCCGATCACGGGCTTCACCGGCAACCGCGAGGAGTTCCTTGGACGAAATGGCGATCTCGCCGCGCCCGCCGCTCTCGCCGCCAGGACGCTCTCAGGCACCACCGGCGCAGGCTTCGATCCATGCGCCGCGCTTCGATCGTCGGTCACGCTCGAGCCGGGCGAGACGCGACGGATCGTGGTGCTCCTCGGTGCGGCGAAGAGTAAGGAGGAGGCGCGATCGATCATCGCGCGACACGCTGCGCCCGATGCTGCGGCGGCTGCCGTCGACGGCGCGGTGCGCGCGTGGGATGCGCGACTCACGACCATCTCGGCGCGTACCCCGTCGCCGGAGTTCGACACGATGCTAAACCGCTGGTCGCTCTATCAGGCACTATCGTGTCGCATGTGGGCGCGCTCGGCGCTCTACCAGTCGAGCGGCGCATACGGGTTTCGGGATCAGCTGCAGGACTGCATGGCGTTCGTGTACGCCGAGCCGGGCATTGCGCGCGCGCATCTGGTGCGGTGTGCTGGGAGGCAATTCGTGGAGGGAGACGTGCAGCACTGGTGGCACGAGCCGAGCGGTCGCGGCGTGCGCACGCGTTTTTCCGACGACCTCGTCTGGCTGCCGTACGTCGCCGACCACTACGTCATCGTCACGGGCGATTCCGCGATCTGGGATGAGCGCGCGCCATTTCTCGAGCAGGCGGCGCTGGCGCCGACCGAGCAGGAGGCCTACGAGGAGCCGCACCTGAGCGCGGAGTCGGCGTCACTGTACGAGCATTGCGTACGCGCTCTCGATCGTGCGTGCACGATGGGCGCGAATGGATTGCCGTTGATGGGCTGCGGCGACTGGAACGATGGGATGAACCGCGTCGGCATCGACGGGAAGGGCGAAAGCGTCTGGCTGGCGTGGTTTCTCATCGCGACGCTGCGCCGTTTCGCCGATCATGCTGAACGCCGGCAGGATTCCGAAGTCGCAACTCGCTGCCGCAAGCGCGCCGACGACTATGCGGCGGCCGTCGAGCGTACGTCATGGGACGGCGCATGGTATCGGCGCGCGTACTTCGACGATGGTGCGCCGCTCGGCTCATCGCAGAGCGACGACTGCAGGATCGATTCTATCGCTCAGAGCTGGGCAACGCTCTCCGGAGCCGCGCAACCCGATCGTGCCCGACAGGCGCTGCGGTCGATGGACGAACGTCTCGTCGACGAGAACGCACGGCTCATCATGCTGCTCTCACCGCCGTTCGACAAGGGAGCGCAGGATCCCGGATACATCAAGGGCTATGTCCCCGGCGTTCGCGAGAACGGGGCGCAATATACGCACGCCGCGATCTGGGCTGCGCTGGCGACGGCGCGCATCGGCGACGGCGACCGCGCCGCCCACCTGCTGCACTTGCTCAATCCGCTCACGCACGCGACGAACGAAGGCGACATGGAGACGTACAAGGTCGAGCCCTACGTAGTGTGCGCGGATGTGTACACGGCTCCCGGACACATCGGGCGCGGAGGATGGACATGGTACACCGGGTCGGCGAGCTGGATGTATCGTGCGGCGCTCGAGGGCATACTCGGCTTTACGAAGCGCGGAGAGTGGCTGACGATCGATCCGAGTGTGCCCAAGGCATGGCGCGAGTTTTCGATCGAGTACCGCTACGGGACGAGCGTCTATCGCATCGCGGTGAATAACCCGCACGGCGTGTGTCGAGGCGTCGTGCGCATGTCGGTCGATGGCGAAGAGATGGAGGATGGAAAGGTGAAGCTCGTGGACGACGGTGCCACTCGCGAGGTGATCGTAACGATGGGAGAGAGCAGCGCGTGATCGGAAGGTGACGTCCAGCGCCGCTCTCAACGAGAGCGACTGACTACTCGCTCGGCCGCCGCAGGTACAGCAACTGCGAATACAGAGTCAGAATCACCGCGACGATCATCGACACGATGTTGACTGTGCCGTTGAAGTACGCGAAGCCCAGCCACCACGCGCCGCTCCAGTGGTACTGCACGGCTGCCGTCGCCGCAGCGAACCAGAAGAAGGTCGCGCCCACCCACGTCCACTGGAAACCGGTCTTCCACTTGCCCATGCGGCTCGCCGAGATGATCTCACCCTTGCTCGCGCGCAGGAGGCGATAGATGGTCATGAACGCCTCGCGTCCCAGCACGACGGCGATGATCCACCACGGAAGTCCGAAAACGCCGAACGGGGTGACGTATGGAAATGCATCGTGCACGCCCGGAGCCGCCGGCCCCACGCCGAGGATCGCGCCGTCGTAGATGCTCACCGGATTCGGCGACCACAGCGAGAGCGAGTGGCGCGAGCCCACGAGGATGAACATCGGGACGAAGGTCGCGAGCAACAGCAGCTTGTCGGCGATCGGGTCGAGGAGCTTGCCGAGGTCGGTGACCATGCCGTGCGTGCGCGCGAGCTTGCCGTCGTAATAGTCGGTGATGGCCACGACCAGGAACAGCACGAAGGCAAAGAGTCGCAGCTCCCAGCTTTCGGAGAACGGGAGCGCGGCGACGACGGGTGCGGCGACGATGCGGGCGACGGTGAGCGCGTTGGGGAGGTTCATCGCCATCCCCCGCGCTCCGTCGTCAGGCGAGTGTCTTCAGAACGAGCTTGCTCACTGCCTTGAGCGTATCGAATACGCCATCTCCCGTGACCGCGACTGCCTCGAAGTATGGTGCACGCTCCACCCACTCTCCAGTGGGAATCTGATCGATCAGATTCTCGCCCGCATGATACGGATCCGGGGTGATGCGCTGCTTCTGCGTCTCGAACACTTCGAACCCCGGATTGAGCGCCGCCTGCAGCTCCGCGAGCGGAGCCGCGTTCGGTAGATCGCGCTTGTTGTACTGGATCACGAACGGCATCGTGGAGAGATCGTACCCGTACTCGAGCATGTTCTCGTACAGGTTCTGCATCGCTTCCTGATTCGCTTCCATGCGCTCGACCTGCGAGTCGGCGACGAACACGATGCCGTCGACGCTCTTCAGGATCAGCTTCCGGCTCGCATTGTAGTATACCTGGCCGGGAACGGTGTAGAGATGGAAACGCGTCTTGAAGCCGCGAATCGTGCCGAGATCGACGGGGAGAAAATCGAAGAAGAGCGTGCGCTCGGTTTCCGTCGCAAGCGAGATGAGCTTGCCGCGGGTGTTCGGCTGCACGCGGCCGTACACGTGCTCGAGATTGGTCGTCTTACCGCCGAGTCCCGGACCGTAATAGACGATCTTGCAGGAGATCTCACGGGCGGCGTAGTTGATCATCGACATGGTTTAATCCTTCGCTACTGAAACAGTCGATCGATCTCATCCTCGGCGCCCGCCAGGATGTTCGGCTGATGCATGGTGTCGCGCGCCCGCTGGAACATCGCGGTGAAGAGGCGAGCCAGCTCCTCCACCGTTCCCTTCACCTTGAGTCGAACGAGTCCGAGCGTCGTGCGGTTGTCGAACAGGATTACGAGAATCACGCGACGCGCGATGTCCACCAGATACATCGATTCCTGCTCGCCCTGATGGAAGAGGGAGCTGAACTCGGTCTCACCGATGAGGCGCGCGAGCTGGTCGTTGGCGCTGAAGTCGGCGGCGGTGAGTGTGGCGAAGGAGGTCGCGTCGAAGCGCGGCTGCTCGCCTACGGTAGCGACGAGCTGCCCGGAGCGATCGACGAGCATCGCGCAGCGGGCATTGCTGTCGTACAAGAACTGCTGGAGCGATCGCATGATCGCGCCGAGGTCATCTTCGGTAAATGACCAGCTGGCAGCACCAACGGGCATCGAGGGTCCTTCAGACGAGGGACTGTTCCATTTGGCGCAGGAGACGCTCGCCACGACGGCGCAGCTCCGGACGTGTCTCCCAGGCCACGTAGTCACGCAACAGCACCACGTTCTGGGCACTCGCCGTCCCACCGATGTGCCCCAAAGCCGCCAATCGGCGCCAGGCGCTCGTGCTGAACAGGTTGTACCTATCACGGTGGGTCTGTTGAGTCCAGACGATTAAGCCCACCATAACGCCACCGGCGAAGCCTGCTCCGGCCGCCTTCCACGAGTGCCTGGCCATCACATCTCCCGCCGCGCCGAAAGCGCCTGGGCAATCGTGACGCCGTCGGCGTATTCGAGATCGCCGCCAACCGGGATGCCGCGCGCGATGCGAGAGATCATCGGGACGTGGGTGGCGAGCTGGCGCTGGACGTAGAGCGCCGTGGCCTCGCCCTCGAGGCTCGGGTTGGTCGCGATGATGACCTCGCGCACGGTGCCGGGGGCGACGCGCTCGACGAGGCGGTCGACGTTGAGGTCTTCGGGGCCAACGCCATCGAGTGGCGACAGCCGGCCGCCCAGCACGTGGTAGACGCCGCGGAACTCGCCTGCCCGCTCGATCGCACCGATGTCGCTGGCCTCCTCGACGACGCAGACCACCGCCTTATCGCGACGTGCGTCGCCGCAGATGTCGCACGGATCACCCTCGGTGAGGTTGGCGCACACCGAGCAGCGATGGACGCGATCGGAGAGCCCCCCAAGCGCATCGGCCAGCCGACGGCTCTGCTCCGGTGGCTGTCGAAGCAGATGGTAGGTGAGCCGGAGCGCCGTTTTTCGCCCGATCCCCGGGAGGCGGGAGAGCTCTGTCGCGAGCTCGTCGATCGCCGACATCAGAAGGGCATCTTGAACGGGAGGTTGAGCCCGCCCGTCACCTTCTGCATCTCCTCGGCCGCCGACGACGCGGCTTTCTTCTGCACCTCGGTGACGGCGACGAGGACGAGATCCTCGAGCATCTCGACGTCGTTCGCAGCGACGGCGGAGGGATCGATCTGGATGCGCTTGATCTGCCCCTTTCCATCGGCGGTGACCGTGACCATGCCGCCACCGCTCGTCGCGGTGAGGGTGAGCTTCTCCATCTCTTCCTGCATCTGCTGCAGCTTGCCCTGCATCTGCTGCGCCTGCTGCAGCATCTTCATGAAATCAGCCATGACATCCCGAAGAAAAGTGGTGGCGGAGTCGCAAGCTACCGGGCGTGAGACCGGCGATGCAACGGATGTGCGACGTCAATCCATGAGCTCGAGATCGAGCTCGCGCACGGCGGCATCGAGCGACGGATCACGGCGGCGCAGCGAGGAGAGGCGCTCCGCCTTCACCGCCTCCGCGGAGAGTCGCCGCGTCGCGCCCTCGCGCACCGGCAAGGGCTGAGGGACGAGCACCTTGACTCGCGTCGCGCCCTGGAGCTGCGCGCCGATCGCGGCGAGGAGATCCTTCGCGCCGTTGGTGATCGGCTGCTCCATGTGACCCAGATCGGGCGCGAGCTCGAAGGTGATCTCGCCACTCGGCGAGACCTCCACAGGCGTCGCGTGCTCGAGCGATGCGACGAGCGTCATGCGTCCATCGGTGCGCAGTTGCTCGACGATCGCTTCCCAGCGCTCGCGGAGCGCAACGACGGAGAGCGGTGGCAGCGCGGTGGCGACGGCGCTCGCGGCGGGTGCAGCGGGCGTAGCAGCGGGCGTGGCAGCGGGCGATGCAGCGGGCGATGCAGCCGCATCGCGCGCCGGGCGCGCG
>JACCWE010000034.1 GCA_013697785.1 Gemmatimonadaceae bacterium | reverse complement strand
CGCGCCCACACCACCACTCCCGCCGCAATCAGCCCGCGCGACGACAGCGGCAGCGTCACACGCCGAAAGGCCCTCCACGCTGGATCGCCGAGCGATCGCGCGACCGCCTCATAGCGCACGTCCACCCGCGCAAACGCCTCGCGCGTCGCGCTCACGTACAGCGGCGCCGACACGAACAGCATCGCACACACGATCCCGAGCGGTGAGCCCACGATACGAATGCCGAGATCGAGCAGCGTTCCGCCAACCAGCGATCTCCGCCCGAGCACGAGCAACAGCGCGATGCCGGCTACAGGATGCGGAATCAACAATGGCAGATCGATCACCGCCGCCAGCAGCGAGCGTCCGCGAAATCGCCGTCGCTCGAGCAGATAGGCGAGCGGTGTCCCGCCGAGAATCGCCAGCGCGGTCGCCGACGTCGCCGTCAGCGCAGTCAGCGCGAGCGCGCTCCTGAGCTCCGCATCGGCGAATAGATGCCTGAGCCCATCCGCGCCGCCCGCGCCGATCAACCGCGCGATCGGCGCCACCAGAAACAAGAGAAATATCGAGCCGCATAGCGCGGCGATCACACTGGCCGCGCGGTGCGCCTGTCGCATGGAGCCCAAGCTAGCCGCGATCAACGCCCCCGCAAGCGCCGCGCTGAAACCGCGCCCACGCGACGTCGTAAGTTCATTGCGCCACCACTTCCCCACCGGAGCTTCGTCCCTTGGCCGAGCCAGCGCTCGACATTCAAAACATCCGCAAATCGTTCGACGGACACGTCGCCGTTCGCGACCTCTCCCTCCAGGTTCCCCGCGGCACCGTCTTCGGACTCCTCGGCCCCAACGGCGCCGGCAAGACGACGACGATCCGCATGATCCTCGACATCATCGAGCCCGACTCGGGAACGATCAGCGTCTTCGGTCAGTCGAGCATCCAGGGACGCGCCGGCAATCGCATCGGCTACCTCCCTGAAGAGCGCGGGCTCTACAAGAAGATGCAGGTGCGGCGCGTTCTCAAATTTCTCGCCGAGCTCAAAGGGGTGCGCGGACGCGATGCCGACAAGCGGATTGAGATGTGGCTCGCGCGCCTCTCGCTCACCGGCGGCGACAAGGACTGGGGCAACGCGCGCGTCGAAGAGCTCTCGCGCGGTATGCAGCAGAAGGTCCAGTTCATAGGCGCGCTGATTCACGAGCCGGAGCTCGTGATCCTCGACGAGCCGTTCAGCGGTCTCGATCCGATGAACGCGCAGGCGCTCAAGGACACGGTCGTCGATCTCCGCCGCGAAGGACGCACCGTCGTCTTCAGCACGCATCTAATGGAAAACGCCGAGCGGCTTTGCGACGCAGTTTGCATCATTGCCCACGGTGACAAGGTGCTCGATGGCACCATAGCCGCCGTCAAGGCCGAGCACGGCGGCCACTACGTCGCCATCGCACTCGGGCAGGACCGCCCCTCCGCCGTCGGCGACATCTTCGCCGATCGCTCACTCGTCAATCGCATCGACGACTCCAACCGCACCGTCGAGGTCGAGCTGGCGCCGAACGCCAACGCGCAACTCCTCCTGCGCAAGCTCATCGACGCCGGCGCGACAGTGGAGCGCTTCGAGCTCGTGCAGCCGTCGCTGCACCGCATCTTCCTCGACACTGTCGGCGCGACGGGCGTCGAGGCGGGAATGAGCGGACATGGCTAAGCTCTGGGCGATCATAAAGCGCGAATACCTCGAGCGCGTGCGCTCGATGTGGTATCTGCTCAGCACCGCACTCGCGCCGATCTTCTTCGGCGTCATCATCATCGTCCCGATGGTGATCTCGAGCCGCACGAAAGCATCGCCCGATCTTTCGCACGTCGTCATCCTCGACGCCACCGGCACGCAGCTCGGCATCCGCGTCGCCGGCGAGCTCGCGGGCGGCATCACGGGCGCGCCATCGCGCGCCATCGTCCGCGCGGTCGCGCCATCGGAGCTCGCCGCCGCCGAAACCACCGCGACGCATGAAGTCATGCGCGCGAACGACCCAATGCTCGGCTACCTCGTGCTCGACTCCGCCACGATCGCGGGCAAGACCGAACGCTACGCCGGCCGCAACGCATCCTCGCTCATCGACGTCAAGGAGATCGAAGGCGCCGTGCGCCATAGTCTCCTCGCCCAGCGCCTGGAGCATGAGGGGCTGCAGGCCTCGCGTATCAAGGATCTCACGAGCGTCAACCTCGAGATGAAGTCGGAGCGCCTCTCCGATCGCGGGCGCGAAGTCGGCGGCCTCGCGAACGCGCTCTTCTCGTATCTGATCGCCTTCCTGCTTTACATGATGCTGATGCTCTACGGCCAGCAAATCCTGCGCGGCGTGATGGAGGAAAAGACGTCGCGCGTGGCCGAGGTCGTGATCTCGAGCGTATCTACGGATACGCTGCTCGCGGGCAAGGTCATCGGCGTCGGCGCGGCGTCGCTCACGCAGATCCTGGTGTGGGTGATCTCCTCCGCGCTCGTCTTCAAGGGGCGCGGCATCATCCTCGCGCGCTTCGACGTCGTCAACGTGCCGATTCCCATCCCGCACATCGGGCTCGGCGTCGCCCTTCTCCTGCTCACCTTCTTCGTGCTGGGCTTCACCTTCTACGCCGCGCTCTTCGCCGCGATGGGAAGCACGGTTACGAACGAGCAGGACGTGCAACAGGCATCGCTGCCGGTCACGCTCCTGCTCGTCGCATCGATCGTGTTCATTCAGCCTATCCTCCTGAATCCCACGAGCACATTCTCGAGAGTGATGTCGTGGCTCCCCTTCTCCGCACCGATCCTCATGCCGCTCCGCATGACGATGGTGCAGGTGTCGTGGACCGAGCTCGCCGGCACACTCGCGGGCCTCATCTCAGGCTGCATCGTCGCAACCTGGATCGCCGCGCGCATCTACCGCGTCGGGATGCTCATGTACGGAAAACGGCCCACCTTCAGAGAGATGGGCCGTTGGGTGCGTCGGTCTGCCTAGGTTCTCGCGCGGCCGTTCACGCCCGCGGCGACGACGGCGGGGTGCGATAGTCGCGCACCCGATCCGTGCGCCGCTTGAGCTCCTGAATCGCAGTCCGCCGGCGTAGCGCCACCCCGAGCACCCCGTTCCACAGCGCGGCCACCACGGTGAGCAGCCAGCCGATGAGCGAGAGCACCTGCACCGTGCGCACGCGCCACGACATCGTCGCATACCGCGGGAGCTGCAGCGAGCTCTGGTCGCGCTGCTCGGCGATGAGTGACACGAGCACCGCAACGCCCGCGATGATGAACACGAGCAGCGCGAGCCACGCGATGCGGCGCGGCGCAGCACCGGCGCCGGCATAGAGGCGGCTCCGGCGCGCGATCACCAGCGCCAACGTCGTTCCGACGATCCATTGCGCACCGCCCAACAGCGGTACGAGTTGCTCGGAGGTCAGGCGTCTTTCCCCTTGAAGGCTCGGCTCAGCAGGTAGCCGATCGCGCCCGCTATCAGCAGCGTGCGCCCCGGATTCTCCTTCACCTGTCGCTCGAGTCCACGCTTGAACGACGGCATGTCCGCCTCGCGCAGCCACTCCGCGCTCTTCTCCATCCCGCTCGCAACACGATCCCCGGCGTCGGCAACCCGTTCCTTCGTGGTCGCGATCGCACCGTCGATCGATCCGGTGTCGCTTGAGCGCTGGCGGAGCTTGCCCGCGCCCGTCTCGAGCTTGTCTGCCAGCGATGTCTTCAGCTGCACAGCTCGCTCACGAATCGTCTCGGCCGATTCCACAACCTTGTCATAGACGTGCTGGTCTGCGGCGCCGGCAAATGTGCCCGTCTCACCGAATTTCTCATGATCGCTCGCATTCGCGCTCTGGTCGTTCAGTTGCTCTTCCATGTCCTCTCCCGGCTGTGTGTCCAGCAGCCCAAACTAGCAGAGGCCATGCCAAATAGCGCTAGGCCGTGGCGGCGCAGTACGAATCGAAGGCCCCAACGAGATCCGCCGCGATCTCCGTCGACGTGCGCCCCTCGATACGATTGCGCTCGAGCATGAAGACGACCTTCCCATCCTTCATGAGCGCGATCTGCGGCGACGACGGGCGATAGCCGGTGAAGTAGCCGCGCGCCCGCTCGGTGGCATCGAGATCCTGCCCCGCGAACACGGTGGTCACGGCGTCGGGCTTGGTGGCGTTCTGAAGCGCCATCGCGACCGCGGGGCGCGCATTGCGCGCGGCACATCCGCAGATCGAGTTGACGACGACGAGCGTCGTCCCATGCGCATCCTTGAGCTGCGCGTCGACATCGGAAACGGTACGGAGCTCGCGAACGCCGAGGCGGGTGAGCTCCTCGCGCATTGGAGCGACAAAGCGTTCATCGTATGGCATGCTGACACGTGGTGAGAGACACGTGAAAGCTAACCGCTTTCGCAGTCGCTACACCGCTCGATTCGACCCCGTATTCCGCTTCTCCGCCGCCCGCTCCCCGCGCGCCTCGATCAGCTCCTCCGCCTTCTCCATTTCGCGCTCATCGTGGATCTT
The DNA here is from genome assembly GCA_013697785.1 of Gemmatimonadaceae bacterium. Classification (GTDB taxonomy): domain Bacteria; phylum Gemmatimonadota; class Gemmatimonadetes; order Gemmatimonadales; family Gemmatimonadaceae; genus FEN-1250. The sequence goes on along the minus strand of JACCWE010000034.1, from coordinate 24,463 downwards.
GATCACCGTCGAATCTCGATGCTCGTGCTTGAGCAGCGCGTACCGCACGGTCTGCACGACCACCGCGAGCACCATGCTGAACAGCACGATCGCAATGCCGTGGTAGATTACGATGTCGGAGACGATCCCCCACCAGTCGCGCTGCCGCGCGTGCTCCGTCCCGATGCGCTCGGCGCCGAGCTTGATGAGCACCGCGACGTAGATCGCCTCGACCGCGACCTCGAGTATCGCAAATGCCGGCACGCGCCAGATCCACTGGCGCACGGGGTGGTTGCCGAGATAGACGGTGGCCAGCGCGAGGAGAAGAACGAAGCGCCCGGCGAAGGCGAGGAGGAGCGCGATCCAATCGAAGTTCACGCTCGCGCGAACGAGCACGAACCAGACGTACGAGTGGACGACGATTCCCGTGAGGAGCGCCATGGGAATCAGCGAGCGAGGTATGCGCGCCAGCAGCGAGTCGACACGCTCGCCCTTGAACGGAAACTCCGGAAAGAATGCCATCCCTCGGCAATCTAGCGCTGCACTGGCGCCCTAGCTGCTTTCGCCGTCCGACACGGCGGTCGTGCGCTGCACACCCGGGTACATGCGACGCAGCCGCTCACCCGGCGTCAGCGTCGGATCGTCGACGGGGTCGTTGCCCTTTCGCGTGCGCAGCTCCTTCGTCGTCCGGTTCATCTCCTCGAACGCGACCGACGCCCGCTTCTCCGCGTCCACCCGCTGAGCGGCAAGCTTCTGCAGACGGTAGGCGATGCTGATGACGCAGATGACGACCACCACGCCCAGCATGCCTACGTACATCATCGTGTTGTTTTTCACGCGCAATTCCTCCTTGCTCTACACGACCGTGCCAAGCGAGCGCAACGGCAGTTAAGGGGCTTACGACTGCATTAGCTGGCTTCCCGACACGCGTTTACCACCATTGAGCATCACCGCCGCCGCGCCCTCCATCCGGTCGAGCTCGAAAGGCTTCGCCAGCGATTTACCCTGAAACCCGGCCTCCTCATCCTCCCTCGCATTCAGAAAGAGAAGCTTCCGCGCGAGTGACGGCTGCTGGCTCCGTAGCGACGAGATGAACTCCGGCTCACGCAGCCCTGGCGCATCGAGATCGCACACCGCCAGGTCGAAGGCCTCGCTCCGCAGGCACGCGAGCGCCGCCGCGCCGTCGCTCGCCGACGTCACGTGAAAGCCGCGCAGCCGCGCGAATGCCTGCACGCTCCCGCGCACCGTCGAGTCCGATGTCACGAATAGCATGCGCACCCCCTCGAGCGGCGACGGCGTCGCGAGCACGGTCGCCACGCCCCCGCTCCGATTCCCATTCGGATCGTACGCGGGCAGCGACACGCAGAACGTCGTCCCCTCGCCGGTGCTCTTCGGAATCGTGATCCTACCGCCGTGCGCGGCGATGATCCCGTAGCTCACACTCAGGCCGAGTCCCGTGCCGTCTTCCTTCGTCGTGAAGAACGGCTCGAAGATGTGCGCGCGCACGTCGGCCGGAATCCCGGGACCGCTGTCGGTGATCTCGAGCAGCACGCGGTCGCCATCCTGCCGCGTCTCGATGCGGAGCTGCCCGCCCCCGCTCGGCGTCATCGCCTGCGACGCGTTGGTCAGCAGGTTCAGAAGTACCTGCTGGATCTGACGCGCATCCGCAGTCACGTACGGCAGATCCGTCGCCAGCACGGTCTCGCAGTGCACGCTGCGCGACTTGAGATCGTGCATCCGCAGCCGCATCGTGCGCTCGACGAGCTCGTTCATGTCGATCGAGCCGACCTCCCCCTCGCTGCGCCGCGCGAACGTCAACAGATCGCGCACCACCTGACTTGCGCGCATCGTCTCGCTCCGGATCACCTCGACGCTCTCGCGCTGCGACTCGCTCAGCTCCTCGCGCTCGAGCAGCTGCGCGAAGGCGCTGATCGTGCTCAACGGATTGTTCACCTCGTGCGCGACACCGGCCAGCAGCTCACCGGCGCTCGCGAGCCGCTCGCTTTCGGCCAGCCGCGCGCGCATCTCGCGATCCGCCGTCATGTCGCGCACAACGACGAGCATCTGCGGCGGATCGGCCTCGGGCAACAGTCGCGCGGCGAGCGATGCGATCCGCACGCCGTGGCCGTGCCATACCCGCACTTCGAAGCGTGCCTCCTCGCCTTCCATCACGCGCGCTACCTGGTCCGCGAGATGGGAGCGATCCTCCGGCAGTACGAGATCCTCGAGCATCCTCCCCACGAGCTGCACGGGCGCCATGCCCACGAGCTCCTGAACCGCATCATTCGCCTCGCGAATGCGCCCGCTTTGCAACACAGTGAGCACCGCGTCCGGCGCGGCGCGGAAGAGCGTTCGGAAACGCCACTCCGCCTTTCGCAGCGTCTCGACCAGCTCCGCATTCGCCAGCGCGACCGACAGCAAATCCGCCATCGCCTCGACGTGCGCCATCTCGCGATCGGTGATCGTGCGCCGCTCGCGCACGAACAAAAACATCGCCCCGATCCGCTCCGCGCGCCTGTGCAGCGGAATCGCGACGAGCCCGCGCGCCTCGGTGCACACGAGCACATCGTCGCCCGCGCGCTCGGTGCGCGCATCGCTCGTCGTCCACGGATTTCCGTTCCGCGTCACACGGCCGAGCGTGCTCTCCTGCACCGCGAACGACGCGCCGGCGAGTGCATCACCGTGTCCGGATGTCGTCGTGATCGAGATGCGCTCGTCGCTCACGAGTCCGATCGCGCCGCCGTCCGCGCGCAGCACGTCGACGCTCGCCTCGAGAAATCGCTGCAGCACCTTCCCTGGATTGAGCTCGAGCGCGATCTGCTGCCCCAGCGCCCACATCCGCTGCAGCACGCGATGCGCCTCCGCCAGCTCCTCCGTCCGAAGCGCCACCCGCTGCTCGAGTATCGCCGACAGCTCCCGCTCGGCCAGCGCCACGTGTTCGAGCACCACGGTCGCCTGCTGCTGCGCGAAGAGCGCGTGGCCGGCTCTGAGCGCAAGCAGGACGCCGAAGGCGAGCAGTCCGAAGCCGAGCAGCGGGCTCGGTGCACCACCGAAGGCGACGGAGGCACCGCTCCACGACGCGATGAGAATCGCCGCGACGATCGAGAAGGTTCGCACCTTCGCCGACTCGCTCGCGTACATCGGCGACTCGCGTGATTCGCCGAGCGGCTGCTGCGAGGGGCGTGGCGAGATGGCGTAGATGAGGAACATCTCCGTCAGCGTCCACAACCCGAACACGGAGCGCGGCACCGACATTCCGTCGAGCAGCACGAGACGGCTGTAAAGAAAGTTCGCGAGCGCGAGCGTCACGAGGCCGAGCGACAGCCCCACCGCGACGCGCGAGCCGAGCGCCTCGCCCCGCCAGATGAGGAGCAGGGTGACGAGCACCATGTTCGCGGCGGCGAGGATATTCCACGATAGCGCGAAGGCGCGGAGGAGCGGCGAGGCATCGGCGTTGTCGCTCATCCCGAGATCCGCCTGTACCACGAGCATCGATACCGCCACGCTCAGCAGCAGCGCGTCGATCAGCATTTCGAAGCGCATCCAGTTGCGATGGCGATGGCGCGCGAGCACGGCGAGCAGTCCGATCGCGATCGTGAGCTGCATGCTCGCGCCGGTGGTCGCCTCGAGGAGCGGGCGAATAGGCGCCGAGCCATTCTGGACAACGAAGACCGTCCACGAGAGACGCCCGAGAAACGCGAAGCAGGCGGCGATCGCAATCGCGAGGCAGATCGTGCGACGCGTGCCGGTCGCGCTCTGCGTCGCGACCGCTGCGACGGCGATGATCCCCGCGAGCTGGACGACGAGGAGGACGTCCGCGATCAACGCCGCCCGTTGTGTGAACGGGTGCGACAGGAGTAGAAAGAGAATCGTCGCGGCGCACAGCCCCTGCGTTGGACCCGCGAGGGAGTGTGGAAGCCAGCGCGGGCGCGGGCGCATCATCACGCTATAGACGCGCGAGGGTGCGGGGAGTTGCTCTCCCCGCACGATTTCCGTGCGCCTAGAGGGAGTTCAGGAAGGCTATGAGCGCGTTACGGTCCGCTGCAGGCGCCTGACGCACCTGCTCGCGCGCGGCCGTGGCCTGCCCGCCATGCCACATCACCGCCTCCAGGAGGCTGCACGCGCGGGCGTACGAAGACAATGTTCCGGTCATTGTCAGAACCCGGCCCGCGCGCCGAGATAGATGCTGCGTCCGATGCCGGGAATGATGCCGGGGCCTGGATACTCCGTTGTTCGCATCGTGAAGTAGTATTGGTTGGCGACGTTGTTCACGCCGAAGTCGAGTCCGATCGTGCGAGTGAGCTGCCACCTGGCAGAGAGATCGATCAGGTTGTACGCGGGCACGATGCCTATGTCGGCGTTGAGGCTTGCGACGGTGTTGTTCGCATCGGTGAACTGGTTCGAGACGTAGCTCCACTGCATCCCGACCGATCCGCGTCCGCGCCCGTAGTTCACTCCGGCGCGATTCACCACACTCGGCGCGAACTCCACGGTGTTGCCGTTGAACTCGCCATCGGTGTATCGCGCGTGCGTGTAGCCGAGCGCGTCCCACACGTCGACGGTGCCGAACGTTGGCGCCGCGTTGAGGAGCGACGTGAGCGACAGATTCAGATACGACTCGACACCGCGATGCTTGCTCGTTGCAACGTTGGTGCGCTCGGTGAACGGCGTGCCGCTCGAGTCGACACCGAAGATCAGTCCGATGCGATCGTTGTAGACGAGATCGAAAACGCCGACATCAAACTCGAGTACGTCGCCGATCGAGCCGCGCCAGCCGAGGTCGAGGTTGTAGCCCTTCGGGTCCTTCAGATTCGGATCGACGCGCGTGAGACTCGCGAACGGCGTGAGGAACGAATACTCGATCGGGCGATACGCCTGCGTGGCGTTGGCGTAGATGTCGGTGGTGGTGGTCGCGCGAAATGCCGCGCCCGCGCCGACGAGCACGAAGGTGCGATTCTTCGAGCGCGGCTCGGCGATCGTGTCCGCCGTGTAGCCGCGCGCCGTCGAGTGCAGAAACTCCACGCGCGCGCCCGGCGTGACGGTCAGTCGCGGGCTGACGCGGAGCTCGTTCTCCGCGAACACTGCGCCGTTGAAGTTGCCGAACTTCATGTCGGTCTCGTACGGACCGCCTGCGAGATTCAAGTTGAAGTCGGAACCGGTGCTTCCCGGTCCCCCCTCCTGCCGGTGCAGCTCTCCACCGAAGAGTCGAATGCCGGTCGCGATCGTATGCGACATGCCGAACGCGCTGTAGTCGTGCAGCAGTCGCGTCTCGCTCGTGACGTTGGTGAAGTACTCCCACTCCACTTCGCGAGGGGCGAATTCTCCGGTCCCGGGATCGGTTACGTCGCGCGCCGCGGGACCGCCGTCCTCGTTGCGCCAGATCAGATAGCGCTGGCTCGCCATGAACGAAAGCGTCGAGGTCAGCTTCGTGTTTGCCGAGAAGTCGAAGGCGCCGTTCAGGGCGACGATGTTCCACGGACTCGCGAGCCAGTTGCGCGCGCGAAACGACGAGCGTGCATCCTCGTTGAAGTCCACATTGTCGAGGCCACCGGGCATGTGGATCTGATTACGCAACAGCGAATACGAGATGCCGAGCGTGAGCTTCTCGTTGGCGTGATACGAGAGCTTCCCTGCGGCCGACACTTGCGAGACATCGGAGTTCGGACGCCAGCCGTTCTGGTGGCGATACTGCCCATAGGCGAAGTACGTCCACTTCCCTCTGCCGCCCTCGGCCGACAGATACGAGTTGAACATCCCGAAGGAGCCGCCGGTCTCGCGCGCCTTGATGGTGATCGCCGAGTCCGGGGTGCCATCGCGGAGGACGTAGTCGATCACGCCGCCGAACTGCGGCCCGAACTGCAGCGATGAGCTCCCGCGCACGAGATCCATTTGCTCCAGCGATTCTGCCGGCGGCGTGTAGTACGTCTCGGGATACCCGTACAGATCGGCGACGATGTTCACGCCGTCCTGCCGCACGTTCATCTCGACGGACTGGACGGGATTCAATCCGCGGAAGCCGATTCCGTTCGATGGAAAGCCGCTGTTGGCCGTCTCCGTGATGTTAGCGCCGGGGATGCGTGAGAAGAGCTGGCGCGAGACATCCTGTGACGTGTTCATCGTGAGGCTGTCGAGTTGCACCGCCTCGGTTTTCTTGCCGGCGAAGATCTCGGTGCCGCGCACATCGGGGAGGCTGCCGATCGCTTTAGGCGCCGGCGCAGCGTTGCGAGCCGTCACGATCACCGGCTCCAGCTCCTCGGCACCTGCGCTCGCGCCGGTCAACGTGACGTCGACGATGGCGGCGCGATCCTGGACGCTGACGTTGACGCGGCGGGTGGCGAGGGAAGCGCGCTCGAACGTCAGCACCCAGGATCCCGACGGCACGCTCGCGAACGAATACTTACCTTCGACGTCGGTGGTGTCGAGGTACGAGCCGGTCGCACGCGCGGTGCGCTCGAGCCGCACCTCGACTTCGGCGAGCGGCTGGCCGTTGGGCGCGCGAACGATGCCGCCGACGGTGCCGATGCGCGCGGGGGAAGTGGGTAAAGGGCTGTCGTAAGTACCCTGCGCCGGCGCTGCCGTGGTCGTGGCGGCGCCGAGGGCGAGCGCGAGGAGGAGTGCGCGCGCCCGGGAAAGCCGGTCGCGACGGTGCTTCGAACCGTTCATCCGTGCGTATTCCGGAGGGCGGTGTCTTAATCCCGAGCAAATTGCTCGGGATTCGATTTACAACACCACTATCCCTCTGTCAACACGCGCTCGCCAACAGATTCGAAACCGTGACGCCTAGGCCGCGACCGGTGTTCGCGTCTTGAACCAGATGTACAGCGGCGTCCCGAGGAGCAGAACGAGAAAGCCCCAGAACACCACCTGCGCCCCCACGCCCCACGTCGTCCACACCAGGAAGAAAAAACAGACGAGTGCCAACAGCGACGTCTTGCGCTGCTCGCGGATCGTGAAGCGCTCGCGATCGCGCCGGGCCAGCATCAACGCCGCGGCCGAGTTGTAGATGTAGGGAAAGAGCGTCCCGAGATTCGCCAGCAGAACGGTGAAGTTGAAGACCTCGAGCAGCGTGCTGCCCGGAATGAAGTACAGCGTCAGCATCAGGCTCGTGATCACACAGCCGCCGATCAGCGCTACGTACGGCGTGCCGAACTTCGGATGGATGCGCGCGAAGGCCGAGAAGAAGAGACCGTCCTGCGCGGCACTGAAGGGGATCCGGCCGGCCATCAGGATCCAGCCATTGAGCACACCGATCGATGCCCCGATGGCCGCGACGCTCACCGCCACCGCCGGCCACTCGCCGAGCGTCTCGCGAACCGCGAGCTCGAGCGGACGAGCCGACGATGCGATCACGTCGTTCGGCAGGGCGCCGATCACCGCCACCGCCGAGAGCAGAAAGATCATCGTTGCCAGTCCGTAGCCGAGCAGCGTGCCGAGTCGAATCGTCCGCTGCGGCGTCTGCATCTCCTCGGCCGGCACCGTCGCCGACTCGATGCCGGCGTATGCCCACACCATGAGCGCCGAGCCCGCGGCGACCGGAGTCCACGTGCCCTTCGGATGGAAGGGATGGAAGTTCGCGGGATTGAACTTGAAGAGCGCGAGCGAGAGGAGCACGAGCGGGATGATGTTGATGAGCAGAATCGACTTCTGGACGCGTGCACTCTGCTTCACACCGAGAATGTTGACGCCGCAGAGAATCCATACGATCCCCTGCGCGAGCGCGAATTGCAGCAGGTGGCTATCGGCCAGCTTCGGCGAAAAGCTGACCGCGTAGCCGATCGCGCCGGTGACGATCGCGGCGTTGCCGACGACGGCGCTCAGCCAGTACATCCAGACGGTTTGAAAGCCGGCGTACTCACCGAAAGCCTCGCGGGCGAAGACGTAGGGTCCCCCGGTGCGCGGGTAGCGCGGGCCGAGCTCCGAGTAGAGGAGCGCGAGCAGAAGAAAGCCCGCGGCGGTGATGACCCACGACACGAGGCCGATCGGTCCGGCGACGGCGGCGACCGACGCGGGAAGTGTGTAGAGCGAGGTGCCGAGCATGTTGCCGGCAACGAGAGCGACCGTTCCGAAGAGGGTCAGGTCGCGCAGCAGGGCGCGTTTGGGCGGAGCGGCTGCTGTCATCGTTGCCAGGCGGTGAGGGAGCTAGCGGATGATCGTGAAGAAGCGACTCCAGCGGAACTTCCAGTCCTGCAGATCGAAGGAGAAATAGATGAAGAAGGGACGACCGCGGACGTTGGCGAGCGGCGCGAAGCCGTAGTAGCGGCCATCGAGCGAGTGGTAGCGATTGTCGCCCATCCCCAGCAGATGCTTCGGCGGCACGAGGAGCGGCCCCCAGTCATCGTGTGACGGTGTCGCCGGCGGCGGCCCGAAGCGCGACCCTTTCACCTCGAAGGCGTGCTGCCAGGCAAAGTACGGCGAGCTGTCGTTCTGCGCGAGCGGGTCGGAGATCGCGCCGTAGCCCGGGCGCTGCGCGATCCCGTTGACGTAGAGCAGCGCCTTCCGCATGTAGACCGTGTCGCCGGCGACAGCGACGACGCGCTTCACCACGGTGGGCGTCGAGTCGTCGCCCGGTGTGTACGGGCAGTCCGTATTCGGGATGCAGCGCTGCGGCGGCGACTCGTAGATGACGACGCTTCCGCGCTTGGGCGTCGTGAAGCCCGGCGTCTTGAGGTGCGTGAACGGAATGTGCGCGCCGTACGACAGCTCATCAGCGAAGAGAAAATCGGCGATGAGCAGCGTCGGCTCCATGCTCTCCGACGGAATGTGAAAGGCCGCGATCAGAAAGATGCGGATGAAGAGGAAGATTCCGACGGCGCTCGCGAGCGACACGAGCCCCTCGCGCGAGAGGAAGGGCTCGCTCTTGCGACCGCTCGATTTTCTCGCCGCGGCAACAACGGACTTCTTCGCGGGCGCGCGAGTGCTGCGTTTCTTGGCTGCCACTGTGCGGTGTGCTCGAGGGGGCGGGTGCGGCGAGGGGGCGCCCCGGATCGAGAGCGCCCCCTCTACCTACACTCGCGAATCGCGAGTGTTACTTCATGTGCTTGCTGACGAGCTTCGTCATTTCGAACATCGAGACCTGCTTCTTGCCGCCGAAAACCTTCGTCAGCTTCTCATCGCCATTGATCATGCGACGGGACTTGGGATCCTGCAGGTTGTTCTTCCTGATGTACGCCCAGAGCTTCTTCGTGACCTCCGTGCGCGGGAGCGGAGTCGAACCGACGATTGCGCTCAGCGCCTCGTCAGGCTGTACCGGCTTCATGAACGCCGCATTCGGCGTGCGCTTCTTTTTCGGCGCTGCCTTCTTCTTCGCGGCCTTCTTCACCGTCGTCTTCTTCTTGGTCGCCTTCTTCGCGCCCGACTTCTTTGCGGCTTTCTTTTTTGTGGCCATCGACATTTCTCCGGAGTGGTGAAAGGATCTCGTTCATCCTCTGAGAACGCATCCATCGAAGGCGGAAGGTATAGGGAGCCACAGAGGATGCAATAGGGAGAGACGACTCTGACGCCCGTTACAGAGATCTTTTTTCGCCGGCGTGCACCTCCAATCGCCCGCCCTCATCGTCATTGCATCCGCCGCAACATCCCGGTGATGAGCTTTAACCCGAACTCGATATTCGCGATCGAGAGCCGTTCATCGATGCCGTGCACCCCTTTTTCCTCTTCCCTGTTTTCGTTGATGTAGGGCTCGAGACCGTACGCCTGAATCCCCGCGTGGCTGTAGGTCGGACGGTCCGTCGCGCCAGCCGCGAGCGGCGTCGTGACTGGCACACCGGGCAGCATTTCGTGAATCTGCGCCTCGACGGCGCGCACGAGACTCGTGTTGATGTCCGCGCTGTAACTCGGCATGACGCCCGGCATTACCTCGATGTACACGCTCGTATCGCCGATCACTCGAGCGAGCTCGCGCTTGAAGAGGGTCGTGTCTTCATCGGGCATCAACCGGATGTCGAGCTCCGCCGATGCGACCGGCGGAATGATGTTCGTCCGGTTCGATCCGGTGAGCACCGTCGGCGCAATCGTGTTGCGGAGAATGGCGTTTCGATATGGATCGCCCAGGATATACGCGCGCCCCCGCGGAGTCGCGAGCGCCGCCTTCACGTTCGCGAGCCAGAAGCGATGCTGCCCCTGTTCCAGCGTCGCCTCCGCCTTGAAAAATCGATCGACCGCCGGGAGCAGATGTACGGGCGTTTGCCACGCCGCGGCGCGCGCCACTGCGCGCGCCAGTCGCGGAACGGGATTGTCGGCGCGCGGAATCGACCCGTGCGCAGTGGTCCCGTGCGCGACGAGCCGCAGCCAGTACGCGCGCTTCTCCGCCACCCCGATCGCGAACCACTTCACCACGCCGTCCTCGACGTTGGTCCCTTCGCCCTCGGTGATCATGAACTCCACGTCCTTCAACAGATCGGCGTGGTTCTTCGTGAACACCACCGCGCCCGTCCCCTCGACCTCCTCATCGGCGTTCGCAATGAAGACGATGTCGCGCGTCAGATGCACGCCAGCCCGCTTGAGCGCGACCATCGACATGAGGTGAATGATCCCCTCGCTCTTCATGTCGAGCGCGCCACGCCCCCACACGTATCCATCCTTTACGGTGCCCGAGAATGGCGGCACCGACCAGAGCTCGGGATTCGACGGTACGACGTCCATGTGATGCACGAGCGCGATCGCCTTTTTCGATCCATCGCCCCTCAGCCGCGCATAGAAGTTCGCGCGCCCGGCTCCCAGCTCCGCGGTATCGAGGACCTGTCCATCAATCCCCTCCTTCTTCAGAAATGTTTGCAGCCACTTCGCCGTCGCGAGCTCGTTCCCCGGCGGATTCGTCGTGTTGATCTGCAGATACTCCGACATCGCGCGCACGGTCTCGTCCCGAAGCGCGGCGAAGTCGATCTGTTCCTGCGCCCGCACACGCGCCGGTGTCGCGCAAACCGTGAGTACGAGCGCATACGCAAGCGAGCGGCACGATGGACGGATCACACAGGGCTCCCCGAAAGAGTTCTTGCAAAGGCGTCGCTCAACCTACGACTCGGCGAACACTGCCGGAACGTGAGAGGCGGAGAGGCGTACTAGCGATGAATGCCCGCGCGAGCGTCACACCAGCATCGAATCAACAAATTTTTGCGAGTGTCGTGAGCAGATGTGGGGTTTGCTAATTTTCGGGCTCGCCCTGTGCAATATGACCCCGCTTCGGGCGAATCTCTCCGTGTGCGCAGCAGCTCGCGCCAGGTAATCCTTCCGCCGTCGAGCAAATGCTTCCTCGTATTGTTCTTGTCGTCTATGGCGTCGCACTTCTGTTGCTGTCGCTCGTCAGCCTCAATCGGTACGTGCTCGTCACGTACTACCGGCGCAGCCGAGGTCGCTGGCTGGATCGTCCGCTCGCACTGACGCGCGCCGAGCTTCCGCACGTCGTTCTCCAGCTGCCCATCTACAACGAGCGCTACGTCCTCGCTCGCCTGCTCCGCTCGGCCGCCGAGCTCGACTATCCGCGCGAGCTGCTGTCGATCCAGCTCCTCGACGATTCAACCGACGACACGGCGGAGCTCGCACGCAGCCTCGTTGGCCGCTACCGCGCACAGGGCTATGACATCGCGCATATCCATCGCACCGAACGCGAGGGATTCAAGAGCGGCGCCCTCGAGAATGGACTGACGAAGACGGACGCCGAGTACGTTGCGCTCTTCGACGCGGACTTCGTGATTCCGCCCGACTTCGTTCGCGCGATGCTTCCGTACATGCGCGATCCGAAGGTCGGCATAGCCCAGGCGCGCTGGGGTTATCTGAACGAGGAATATTCCACCCTCACCCGCGCGACGGTGATGGGGCTCGATGCGCAGTTCGCAATCGAGCAGACGGGCCGCTACTACGGCGGGCTCCTCCTCGGCTTCAACGGCACCGGCACCATGCTCCGCGCGAAGTGCATCGAGGATGCGGGCGGCTGGCAGCACGACACCATCACCGAAGATCTCGATCTCAGCTATCGCGCCCAGCTCGCGGGGTGGAAGATCGCGTACGTGCCGAACGTGGTTTGCCCGAGCGAGCTGCCTGCGGACATTCATGGTCTCAAGGCGCAGCAGTTCCGCTGGACGAAGGGCACCCAGGAAACCGCGAAGAAGATGATCGCCCCTCTCCTTCGCTCGACTCTCTCCCCGTGGCGCAAGCTGCAGGGCGCGCTGCACCTACTCTCCAACAGCACGTACCCGGTGCTGCTCCTCATCGGCATCATCAACCCGCTCGTCGTCGTCATCGCGCACCAGAGCCACGTGCGCATTGCCTGGCCGATATCCGCGTACTTCATCTTCTCGCTCTTCGGGACATACTCGTATCACGCCGAGGCGGAGCGTGCGCTGCACAAGGATTGGCTCAAGCGGATGATGTACTTTCCGGCGTTTCTCGCGCAGTCGATCGGGTTGAGCGTCAACAACGCCAAGGCGGCGGCGGAGGCGTGGCTCGGCATCAAATCCGGCTTCATCCGCACGCCGAAGTACGATCTCACGAAGCGCGGCCAGCGCTGGCACCAGCTGCAGTATCGCAGCCGCTTCAGCGCCACTGTTTACGTCGAGCTCGCGATGGCCGTCTACACCACTGTCGGACTCGGCTACGCGATCGCGACTCAGGAGTATGGCGCGACGCCATTTCTCATCCTCTTCGCAGCGGGCTATTGGCTGGTGGCGGGATACTCGATTCGACACGCGCTCGTTCGCGTGACATGGCGGTCGCCGGCAAGCCGCACCCACGTGGAGGAGATCGCCGAATCGATGACGCCCGAACCCATGGGCGCACGCGCAATGTCGGCGATGTCGGAGCGGTGACGAGCGTGCGACGCACGGCCGTCGTCGTGCTCATCACGCTCGCGGCCGCGTGCACCGGCGGAGACGATCCACTGGTGGCGAGGTCGGTGACGCTGGTGCCCGATCTCACGAGTTACAAGACGGTATCGCTGACTGCGTCGACGACCGACACGCGCCACGCGCCCGCGGGCACGTTTAACTATCAGCTCGTCGATGGCGCCATCGACTGGTACGTCTTCGCGACGCACCTCAAGCCGGGACGCGCCTATCGCGTGCTGCTCACGGCAGCGGACGGAAAGGAGTACGCCGTGGCGAGCCGCCGCGCCGCCGCCGACGGATCGCTCGGCGCACACGGCGTCGAGACCGCGCTCATGAATCGGCAGTGCGTGGGATCCGAGGATCCATCCCGCCGACCCATCCTGTCCGCGAAATCGCTGCGCGTGGCAGTGAAGAGCGACGGCTCGGCGAGTGGAGTGAGCACTAACGACATGCTCGGCTCGCGCAGCGCGCTCCCGTGCGGAGGGAATGGCGACGGCATCTTCGACTACGTGCTCGAGTCCGCCGACTCCGTTCCGGTCGGCCGCTAGCTCACTTCGTCGGGGCCCGCGTATCCACCAGCGCCACCCGCACGCCGTTGCTCACATCCGCCGTGTACGCATCGCGCTCGAGCGGAGAGCGGAGCGCCGTCGCGAGCTCGGCCGGCGCCAGCGTATAGAGCGGCGAGCGATAGTCCATCACGACCCACGTGCGCCCCGGCGCGAGAGTGGCGAGCTCGTCGCCAGCCTTCGCATCGGCGGCGAGCCCGATGATCGGCGTTTCGCGCGCATGAAGATAGAAGCGAAGTGGCGATCCCATCTCACGCGGCTGGATCATGATGCGGTCGCCGGGGCTGCTCTCGTGCTCGATCAGCTGGGCCGTCGCGCGGTAGTCGCTGTCCCGCGTGATCGCGGCCTTCGTGGCGCGCGTGCCGAAGGTCATGGCGGCGAGCAGCACCACGAGCGACGCGATGCGTGCGCGTGGCGAAAGCGACAGCACGCCGTCGGCGAGCAGCAGGAGAAAGAAAGGGACGACGTAGAAGAAGTAGCGCGGAGGCTCGAGCCCACGCGAAATAGAGATAACCACGCAGACGGCGAGCGGAGTCACGAGCGCGAGTAGGAGCAGCCGTCGCCCACTGGCGAGCGCTGGCAGCGACTCCGCAGCGTAGCGGCTGCTCCACCGCTGGCGAATCGCGGCGTCTCCCGCGAGCACGAAGACGATGAGAGTGAGCGGCTGTACGATCAGCGTGATCGCGAAGCGTCCGAGGCCGCTGTGACTGTGCCACAGCTGTCCGAAGGCGCCTGCGAAGTCGCCCGGGTAGAAGCGCTGGCCGGCGATCGTGTCGAACGGAAGCATCAATGCCTCGCGCAGCGCTCGCTCGAGGCCCAGTGGGGTTCGCCAAGCCTGCGATGATGCGGCGCTGTCGAGATGGAGCCACGCGAGGTAGAGCGCCAATGCCGCGACGACCGCAATCTGCGCACCGATCCACGACAGCGTGAGGCGGCGCCGCTCGGGGAGCGCGATGCCCGCTCGCGCGCGCGTGCGCCACCAGACTATGAGCGCGTCGAGATTGAGGGCGGCGAGGAGCGGGCCGCCAATCGGATTCGTGAGGAGGAGCGCGATCGCCGCAATCGCGTACCGAACGAGCGGCCATCCGTTCACTCGAGTATCGGATTCCATCGCGTTCGCCGCAGCGCTGCGCCAGAGCGTATACGACCAGAGGCACAGCGCCGCTGCGAGCGCGGTAAGCATGTACATGCGCGCTTCCTGCGCGAAGTACAGCTCGAGCGGCGAGAGCGCGACTAGCGCCGCCGCAATCAGCCCGACGCGCCGCGAGAGCAGCGTGGCGCCGAGCTCGTATGTGACCGGGATGAGTACGAGACTTGTCGCAACGGAGAACGCGCGCATGGCGAACACGGATTCGCCGGCGGCAAAAATCCACAGCTTGAGCAGGACGAAGTAGAGTGGCCCGACGGGGCTCCCACGCAGCTCACGCACCATCTCGTGCCACGGCCCGCTCGCCAGCTGCCACGAATTCGCTTCATCCAGCCATAGATTTGCAGATGACAATCCGTGCAGCCGGATCACCAGCGCCACACCGATGAAACCCAGCACTACGAGCCAGTCTCTTCCAGCGTCTTCCGCGATCTCGCCGTTCGATCCGGTGCGCATCGTCGTGCTCGTGGGCGCGCTCTTCTGGTTCATCTTCGTGCGTTCCTCGTCCGGCCCGGTAGAGTCGGCGGAAGTGGAGTCGGGATTGTCGCGGGTGACACTCTCACAGAAAGACGCGTCCTTCAAGCCCATTCCGCGCGCCGCCGGTGGCGCGACCGGCGTGGTGTGGTATGCGCAGTCCGGTCCGGCGCTTCACTTCACGCTGCGTGCGCTGGGATTGAAACCATCGCACAAATATCTACTCGAGATACAGGCGGACGACGCAATCTACTCCGTGTCGAGTCGTGAATCCGACGCGCAGGGCGAGATCGCGATCGACACGACGCTCACGAGCTTCGCGGAGGGCGCATGCGTCGGTGCGAACTACGATGCGCCGCGCTCAGTTCGGGGGGAGCACTACGTCAAATTCTGGATCAAGCGCGACGGCAATCCGGCTAAAGGATTTTCACCGGGCGCGAAGCCCGGGCAGCCTGGCGCCGAGCTGCCCTGCAGCGGCAATGGCGACGGCGACTATGCCTACATGCTGATGGAAAACGAGATTGCACCGTTCGATGGAACCGCTGCAGCGAAGTGATCGCCGGCGCTTCGTGCGCGCGGCGGCGATCGCGGTTGCGCTGCTCGCTGCCGGATGCCGGCACGCCGTGCCGCGCGCAGCCGGCGAATGCGATGCACCAATCGCCGAGTGGCTACTCGCCGGCCCGTTCCTTCTCGACACCGGTGCCGCGCGCCTCGATCGTTCGGACATAGGAAATCCCGCTTCGCTCTTGGCCGGCGCTGGCGACCCCGTAGCCGGCGTGCCACGCATGCGCTGGCGCGCCGAGCGTTCGGATTCACTTGGCCGTGTCGATCTGTACAGCGTGTTCCGGGAGCCGAAGCTCGACGAGCGGGCGGCGTACGCGCTCGCCTACATCGAAAGCCGCGAGCCGCGCACGGTGATGCTCGCGGTCGAGAGCGATGACGATGTCGTGATCTGGCTCAACGGTCGACGCGTGCTCCGCCACGAGATCGGGCGCGAGCTCAGGTCGAGCGCGGACACGATCACGCTCGCGCTCGCGAAGGGCGCGAATCGCCTTGTGTATCGTGTCGTCAATCGCGGCGGCGGCTTCGGGCTCGGCGGGCGGCTGTTGAGCGCGAGCAGGGATCCGATCGGCGATCTTCGCACGGAGCTGTCGACGTCATCGCGAGACGATGCGCGAGGGGTGAGCGCGAGCGACACCGCGGTTGGGCCGGCGACGCGCGCTGCGGTGACGCTCGGTCCCGTGACGATGGCCTCGCGCGCCGAGATTCGCCCATCGGTGAACGGCTCGTCTGCGCTCGACGTACCGCTCCGCGTGTGCGCCACGAGATGGGCGGCGCAGCCGGATCGAGTGGCGCTCGACGTTGGCGGCGTGACCATGTCGCTCCCGCCGTCGAGGATCGGTGAGGCGCGTCAGATCGCGGTGAACGCCGACTGGACCATACTCGCGCGCGAAGCGCTCGGCGATGGCGCCCGTGCAGCGGTGAGCAGCGATGGGAAAGCGATCGCGCACCTCGACCTTCGCACGAGCGCGAGCTCGCTGCTCGCGCTGCTCTCGCGTCCGATCGAGATCGCGGAGTGGCGTGGAGCGCGCAACACGACTGGTGCGCTCGACGTCGAGCTCCGCTCCAGCATGGACTCGACCTCGCGCGGGCGACTCGCGCGCATCGCCGCGGACGTCGTCATCCCCGCACCGCTTGGCGGGCTCACGCTCGACGCGGAGGCGGGTGAGTTTGGGCGCGCGGCGCTGATCACGGTGAATGGCGCGACGGTGCGCAGCGACACGCTCGGTCGCGCCACGCTGTGCGCGCCCTGTCGCGCGGGAGAGCCCGTCGCGATCTCGATCGTGCCGCACGGGAAATGGTGGGACCCGCCGCGCCTTCGCGTGCGCGAGCCTGGGTGGGCGGAGGTGAGCGATGGCGCCGCGTGGGCGCGCTACTTCACCGGAGACTCCTCGCTCGCGCAACCCGACAGCGCGATGGCGACGCGACTGCTGCGCGATGTGCTCGACACATCGAAGGTGGCGTATCACGCCGACATCGAGCGCGGAATTGCGAGCCTCGAGCCCGCGGCAAAGAGCATCCGGCGCGACACCATCGATATCGTCGGACATTCGCACATCGATGCGGCGTGGCTTTGGCAGTGGCGCGAGGGGCGCAGCTCGGTGGAGCGAACGTGGGAATCCGCGACGAAGCTCATGGCGAAGTATCCGGACGTGCACTTCGCCGGATCGTCGGCGCAGTACTACGTGTGGATGGAACAGCAGGATCCGGCGCTGCTCGAGCGCATCCAGACGCTCGCGAAGGAGGGACGCTGGGAGCCCGTTGGGGGATGGTGGGTGGAGGCGGACGCGAACATCCCGAGCGGCGAGTCGCTCGTGCGCCAGGCGCTTTACGGGCAGCGCACCTTCATCCGCCTCTTCGGAAAGCCGTCGCGCGTGGCGTGGCTCGCCAACTCCTTCGGCTTCGCATGGTCGCTCCCGCAGATTCTGCGCAAGAGCGGCTTCGAGTTCTTCGTGACGGAGGAGATGCGCTGGAACGACACGAATCACTGGCCGCCGTCGCTCAACGCATTCTGGTGGGAGGGCGTGGACAGCACGCGGATCTTCACCGACATGATCTACGCGTACGATCACGACCTCGCGCCGAAGCGGCTCGCCAAGGAATTCGTGGTGACGCACGACTCGAGCGCGTCACCGCGGATGATGACCGTCTACGGAGTGGGCGACCACGGTGGCGGACCGACGAGCGAGATGCTCGAGCGCGCGCGCGACCTCGAGCGCATCTCGACATTTCCGGTCGTGCGCGACGCATCGCCGGATTCGTCGCTCTCCCGCATGCGCATCGATGCGAAGGCGGGGCCGGTCGTGCGCGACGAGCTCTATCTCGAGTATCATCGCGGCACGTACACCACGCAGGCCGCCACCAAGCGAAGCAATCGCGAGCTCGAGTCGCTGCTCCGCGCAGCCGAGGCGGCGGCGACGATCGCGCCGACGCCGTATCCGCACGCGAGCCTGGCCGACTCGTGGAAGCGCGTACTCTTCAATCAGTTTCACGACATCCTTCCGGGTTCGTCGATCGCAGAGGTCTATCGCGACGCGGCGGGCGACTATGCGGAAGCGGCTTCGACCGCGCGCGCTACAATCTCGAAGTCGCTCCTCGCGCTCGCTGCAACGCTGGACACGCGGCCCAAGAGCTCTGGTGGCGAGCCGTACCTCGTGTTCAACCCCACCGGACAGGCGCGCACGGGGATCGTTCATCTGCCGCGTGCGCTTGGCGGCTCCGCGCGCGATGCGAACGGCGTATCGCTGCCGAGTGCGATTGAAGACTCATCGCTGGAAGTGCGGGTGAGCGGAGTGCCGGCTGTTGGCTCGTCGCTGATCTTCGTTGGGGGGAACGCGGCCACTCATGCGATCGCGCCCGCACCCTCTGGCTCGCACGTGCTCGAGAACGCGTCGCTCCGCGTCGAGATCGATCCCTCGACCGGAAACATCGCTCGCCTCTACGACAAGACGCTGGGCCGCGAGATGCTCGCGCCGGGTGCTGCGTCCCTCGTGATGCTCGAAGATAACCCGCAGCAGTGGGATGCCTGGAACATCGACAATCTCGGAGGCGTGCGCACCCCGATCGATCGCGAGGTGCGCGCGGAGGCCGCTGTGACGACTGCGCTCGGCTCCTCGATCACCGTGGTTCGCGAGCGCGACAGCGTGCGCGTGACGGAGCGATACACGCTGCGCGACTTCCCCGCGCGTCTTGACATCGCGCTGTCGATCGACTGGCACGCGTCGCACCGCCTGCTCAAGCTCGCGGTTCCGCTCGCCTTTCGCGTCGACTCGACGCGCGCCGAGATCCCGTATGCGGCGATTGCGCGTCCGACGCGCCCATCCACCAGACGCGACAGCGCGCGCTTCGAGGTTCCGATGCAGCGCTGGGTCGATGCATCGGCGCACGGTGCGGGCGTGGCGATCATCAACGATTCGAAGTACGGCTACAGCGCGAGCGGTGACACGGTGTTCATCACGCTGCTCCGGAGCCCGAAGTGGCCGGATGCGGAGGCAGACATGGGGATGCAGCACGCGCTGTTGAGCATCGTCCCCCATAGGGGCGACTGGCGCGCCGCGTCGATCTCGAGCGCAGCGGACGAGATCAACGCGCCGCTGGTGGCGCAGGCGGTCGTCGTTCATTCAGGCGGCGTATCGAATGGATCATGGATGAGCGTCGAGCCTTCATCCGTGCGACTCGGCGCGCTCAAGCGGGCGGAGGATGACGAGCGGGTCATCGTGCGTCTCGTCGAGACTGCCGGCGCGACGACGACCGCGCATCTGCGCTTCGCTTCGCCGATGGATGCAACCGAGGTCGACATGCTCGAGCGCCCGCTTGCAAACGGCTATCGCGCCGCGGGCGCGATGATCGACGTGCCGATGAAGCCCTTTGAGATCAGGACGATTTCCGTGCGGCCGTTCCGCTAACGAAGGTCGGAGCGCTGCTGAGCCGCAGGCAGCCACAACTACCCCGGCGGAGTGCGCACCCTGCAGATACGAGAAGGATCGAGTTTCCACTTCGCCTCCCATCGCGCCAGCGAATCACCCACCACGCTGTCCTGCGCGGCGCTCTGCACGCGGATGTCGTAGAAGTTCCACCCCGGCGGCTTGTTCCCCGAGTAGCCGTTCACAGTCGGCACGCCGCGATCCATCGACGCCCACATCGCGTCGGCGTGATAGCGCCACGGGTCGTTGTCGCCACCGATCGTCGTGTAAAGAAATGCCTCGCACCACGTGCCGATCTCCGCCTCTACGCGAGCGACGCGCGCGCGCCCCTCGAGCTTGTCGTACGACCTCGGCTTCGTCACCTGCTCGGCCACCACTACTCCTACGATCGCGGCGACGGCCAAGGCGCGCCGTCGCTGATCGCGTCGCCGGATCGCTACGGCGGCGCGCGATGGGGGAACACGGCGCGCGCGCGATATCGCGTTGATCAGGAGCGCAACGCCGAGCGATGCAGGAAAGAGTATGGCGATTCCGATGCGGGAGACGGCGCGAAGGGCGTCGGCGCCGGGCACCACGAGGTACACCGCGCGCCAGAGCGTGAAGCCACCGGGCCACTCCGTCGCGAGCAGTGCCATCGTGAGCGGAACGAGCATCATCAGCTGCACCGACCGCCGCCGTCGCGCGAGCCAGAGTCCGAACGCGGCGAGGAGTGCAGTGGCGACGCCAAGTCCGAGGCGATGCTCGTGCTCGAGCGGAAGCGCGCGAAAGATCTGGTCGTGCGCGAGCCATCCGTATAGCCAGCTGTCGTCGCCGAGGTATGCCCACGACTCCACGCGCGGAAGCAGCGGCTCGATGGAGGCGAAGCCGCGCGCCCCGACCTCGTGCTCTGCACCGAGATAGTGTAAGGCGAGTGGTGCGAGTGCGAGCGCGGCGAGCACGAAAGCAACTCCGAGCGTGCGTACATTCGCGCGAGCGGTGAGTGCGAGCCGTCGGCGCGCTCCAGGAAGCACGAGCGACCACAGGGCTGCGATGATCAGCCCGAAGCTCAGGAACCAGCCGAAATAGTAGCTCGAGTAGAGCTGCGCGACGCACGCGGCGGCGAGCGTGAAGACCCACGCACCACGGCGTTCCACAATGGTGACGCCGGCGCGCAGCTCGGGCTCCGGTTCGAAGATGCGGAGCAGCGCGAAGATCGCGATCACGACGTACCAGAGGGCGATGAGCTGCGCGTGCATCACCTGCGAGCTCCGCATCGCGGCGAAGGAGAGGAGCAGCGCGCCGGCGCCGGACGCGAGCGGCCGGCAGCGGAAGCCGCGCCAGAAAAGGACGAAGGCGAACGCGAAGTTCAGCGTCCCGAGCACGAGCATCCAGAGCTGGAAGGCGCTGTCGGGAGCGAGGCCCGCGAGACGAAGGGGCCAGTAGAGCGGTGCGACTCCCAGCAGCACGTCGGAGTAGGCCGCCGTGTTCGCCGCCGGATAGAACACTGGCGGGCTCCAGAATCGCTCGTGTCCCGGGATGCCGAGAAGCCAGCGGTAGCCGTGCTCGAGGATGTAGTTGTTGAGGCGGGCGTCGGCCCAATCCCCCTGCACTCGGCCAAATCCCGATGCGAGCATCGGATGGAATTGCAGGACGATGCCAATCGCCCATCCGCTCATCGCGGCGAGCGCGACGGACACCGTCGAATCGCGCGACTCCGCGCGCACTCCGCCTCTCACAAGCGCTGCCCGTGCTGTTGTGTCTGCTTAATCATCGCCCGGTTTTATGTGTTTCTGTCCCATCTCCGCGAGCAAGGTTAACGCCTGAGCGGCACGAGAAATCGTTGACTTTCAAACAAGCGATTCATACACTTATTTGAATAATCGAGTCGCCCGGCCGGCCTCTAGCATCGCCCGCCATGAATCGCGAACGCCTCATCCAGCTGGCCGCCGCAGTGGTCCTTCTCGTCGGTGTCGCCTACGCCGTCTTTGCGCCTGCGAAGCCCCTCGTCCTTACCGGCATCGTCACCACCAACGACGTGATCATGAGCCCTCAGGTTGGCGGTCTGCTGTCCAAGCTGCTCGTCAATGAAGGCGACTCCGTGTCGACAGGGCAGCTTCTCGCGGAGATCTCCGCCGGCGAGCTCGTCGCCGACCAAGCCTACTATGCCCCTAGCGCGGAGGGGATGGCCACCGAAGTTCGCGAAACGGAGAGCGCGGTGCGCTACCAGGAGCAGCAAATGACGCAGCGGGTGCGCCGGGCCGAGGCGACGGTGGCGAGTGCGGAGGCGCAACGGGCGCAGGCGGCGGCGGACCTGGCGAACGCGCAGGCCAACTACGATCGCTACGCCGCACTTCTCAAGAGCGGCGCGATCTCGCAGCAGAATTCCGATCAGCAGCACACCGAGCTGCTCGTCGCCAGGGCGAAGTCCGAAGCGGCGACGCAGGCTTTCCCGACGTGGATGCGCGTCATCTCTCGCGAATCGATCCGTTCTCGTACGCGGTGCGCGCGCTCATGAGCCTGCTGCTCGAGAATACGGGCTTTGGCGCGATCGGCTACGACCTGCTCTACCTCGCGCTCTTCTCGTTGATCGCGATGACGCTGGCGACGAAGCTCTTCCGGCGCACACTGTGACGAGCGCGCCGGTGCACGCGGCGGATACACGGGAGCGGATCCTCGAGGCTGCGACGAGGCTCTTTACGGAGCGCGGCTTCGCAAGGGTGACGGTGCGCGACATCACGAGCGATGCGAAGGCAAATCTCGCGGCGGTGAGCTACCACTTCGGCGACAAGCTCGGGCTGTACGAGCGGGTGCTCGAGATCGGGCTTCGCTCCGCGCAGCAGATGAACACCGAGACCATCCTCCCGCGCGAGGGGCATACGCCCGAAGAGTGCCTGCGGCACTACGTGCGCGAATATCTCCCCCGCATCGTGCGCTCCGACGACCGCGGATGGATCTTTCAGCTGCTCAAGCACGAGATGTCGAATCCGACGGCCGTCGCGCGGTCGTACGTGCGGGGGGCGATCATGCCGGGCATCGAGTTTCTCACCGGCGTCGTCGGAGACTTGCTCGGAGAGGCCTCGACACCCGAGCGCGTGCGGCGCTGCACCACGAGTATCCAGGCGCAGTGCCTCTTCTTCCTCCCCGACCCGTTCAAGTCGATGGTGATGCCCGATTTTCAGCCCTCGACCGACGAAGCGATCCGCGAGATGGCGGACCACATCGCCGAGTTCTCGCTCGCGGGGATCCGCGCGATCGCGGCCCAGCGACGAGGCCCGCGGGTGCGGCCGCGATAGCGCTCGTCGCTAGTGCGAGCACCATCGCATCACCACCGTCCCGACGATCAGCGTGTCGTCGCGCGGGATCGAGAATGCCGCGAACTCGGGGTTGAGTGAGCGCAGCTCGATCGCTCGGCGGGAGAGCCTCCCCACCGCCTTCACGACGTAGCCCTCCTCGGGGCGACGCGCGACGACGATCGAGTCGCGTCGCACCGACGTTCCGACGCTCACGAGAACGACGTCGCCAGCATGCAGCGCTGGCTCCATGCTGCTCCCGCTCACCGTGAGCGCGACGTACTTGTGCCCCGCGGCAAGCGTCGCTGGCAGCTCGATCCACCGCTCGCACGGCTCGTCCCACAGCTCGCGTCCGACTCCGGCGGCGACGCCGAGCTCCGGCCACGGCACGAAGCGCTCGCGAACGAGGCCGGCCTGGCCGTGATCGCGCGCATCGTGCACGATCGGATGCTCGTGCGCGGCCGCGACGCCGAGCTGGGTGGAGAGCACGAGCGCCTGCATGCGCCGCGCGAACCGCTCCGCTCGTGCCTCCGTCGCACGTCGCTCGCCGCTCCGCTGTCCCGCACGCGCGTCGCGTGCAAGCCACTCGTGAAACTCTCCGCTCATCGCATCCACGGTGCTCGTCGTGACCGCGAGCCGCGCCAGCGCATCCATCTCGCGCTCACGCCGCTCCTGCCTGTCGCCCGTGAGCTCAGTCGTCTCCATGTTTTCCCCCTGGTTCGGCCACGCGCAATCCGAGCGCGGCCGCGATGTCTTCACTCTTCATGTAGCGCGTTCCTCCAGCGTCGCCCGCGCTTCTGCGGAAGAACGCGATCAGCTCCTGCCGCTCCGCGCCGGTGCACTCATTCACGTGCCGCAGCGCGCGCACGCGCAGCCTGCTTCGCATACGCGAGAGCCGCACCTTCGCCGCGGAGTAGTTGATACCGAGCCATGACGCGATCTCGCGCATCGGCACAGCGTTGCCGACCCACGTCAGCATCTCGCGATCGTCCCGCGACAGCTCGGCGCCGAGCACCGTGGCGAGGCGCGCGATGGCCGGAGGAAGCGCCGAACTCTCGGCGTCGCCGCCGCAGCTGGCGCGGATCGCGCTCTCGGAGCACGTCGCGAGTACCATGCGCTCGCTCGTCCCCGCGTCGCTCGACGTCGCGCGTACCTCGCGCTGCTCGCGGCGCTCAGTGGTGCGGCGCGCGCTGAGGAGTCGGTTCCGAAAGGCGCGTTGGATGTAGGAGTGGATGTCGCGCACATCGTCGCGCGGCTTCGTGCGTGCGCTCGTGTCCACCGAGATGAGGGAGATGACGACGTCGGAGAGCACGTCGTGCGCGTCGTCCTCCCAGCTGTCGAGCGATACTCCCGCTCGCGCCGCGTAGCGAGCGAGCAGCGGTTCGAAGCGTGCGTAGAACTCGCGCAGCGCCTCGAAGCTCCCCTTCCGCACGGCGACGACGAGCTCCGCGTTGCTCGTCGTGCGCCAGCGCATGCGCTCCGCGAGCCGCTCACCGCGCGCGTCGTCCGGCCGATCCCGTTTGATCATCTGCGCCTCTCTCGTAAACCGTGCGGCATCCGTCTCTACAGTGAAGACGCCGGACGGTTACACCGCCCCGAGGTGCGTGCGCGGATGGCGGCGCAGCCATGCGCGGAGCCGGCTGGCGATGCGCGCGAGTCCATCGTGCGAGGGAGGATCGGCGAGCATCCGCGCGCTCGAGCGCGCCGCGCGCGCCGGGCGCATCCC
>JACCWE010000024.1 GCA_013697785.1 Gemmatimonadaceae bacterium | reverse complement strand
CCTCTACGGCGCGGCGAACCAGATCAACGAAGACCAGCTCGGAGACCGCGAGACCACGGGCGACAAGCTCTTCGCCGCGGCGGGCTACGGTGCGCTCGGCGGTGGGCTCGGCGGCGCGGTGCTCGGCGGTGGCGGATCGCTGGCATCGTCCGGCGCGAAGGTGCTCGGAGGCGTCGCGCGCTCCGGCATCTCGCGCGCGCTGAGCCGCGGCGCCGAGGTGGCCGGCGAGGCAGAGGGCGCTGCGGCCCGCGTCGCGTCGGCGGGTGACGAGGCGGTGGCGAAGGTCGGCGCCGCGGCGGACGAGGCGGTCGCAGGCGCGAAGAAGGCCGTCACCGAGGGCGTTGAGGCCGCGGGCGAGGCGACCGGGACGAAGGCTGGCCAGGAGGTCGGCGCCGCGCAGGGCTTCCTCGAGAAGTACACCTCGAAGGAGGCGCAGAAGGGGCTCGCGTACGAGCAGGCGTGGAAGGCGATCGGCGGCGGCAACGGCCTGCAGTCGACCTCCTACGTCAAGAGCGCGCAGCGGTACCTCCCCAACGGAACGAAGGACATCGGCGAGGTGATGATGCGCAAGGGCATCATCAACGCCGAGGACGGCATCCTCAACGCCGCGCGCCACGGCACTCCCGAGGCGATGCTGCCGAAGCTCGAGGCCGAGCTCCAGATTACCGGCAAGCAGATCGGCGACATGACCGCGGCCAGCCCCGCGACCATCGACGGCATGGCGATCGGCCACGCGGTGAACGAGATCGCAGGGAAGTACGAGCAGTCCGCGGCGACCCGTAGCCTCGGGACTTCGCTCCGTCGGTTCGGAGGCGACCTCTACGAGACGCTGGGCCTCGCCGAGCGTCAGCACGTGCCGATCCAGGACCTGATCCGCGAGCGCAAGGCCCTCGACCACATGGTCTTCGAGAACGCCTCGCTCGACCCTGCGCTGTCCGTCCAGGTAAAGCGCGAGCTCCGCGGCAAGCTCGAGGGACTCATCATCGACGGCCTCGACGAGGCGTCTGGCAAGGTTCCAGGCGAGCAGACCGCCGCGTACATGGCCCTGAAGCACGACTACACCGCGCTCAGCATCGCCACCGACGCCGCCGAGGACTCCGCCGCGCGCATGTCGAAGGCCGCCACCTTCGGGCTGACCGACACGCTTCGCGGCGGCGGGTCGATCATCAAGACGATCGGCTCCAAGCTGGTTCGCGAACGCGGCAACGCTGCGGCGGCTGTCCTCCTCAGCCGCATGGCCGACATGGGGACCATCACGCAAGCCGTGAAGGGCGTTGATGAGCAGATTGCCCGCGCATCCCGTGGCCTGCTCGAGGCGCCCAAGCCCCACATGCTCGAGGCCCCCGCCGGCACCGTCCACGAGCGCGCCGAGAAGGTGATGCGCGCCGTCGCCGACTTCCAATCCAACCCCGAGGCACACGCCGCTGCCATCACTCAGCGCACCGACGCGATGGCGACCAACACCCCCGAGCTTGCGGGCATCGTGAGCCAGCGGATGACGAGCGCGATGGCGTTCCTGTCCTCCAAGGTGCCGGTGGCCGCGGACCCCGACCCATTCGACCCGCACGGCGCACCGAAGCTCAACGACGGGCAGGCCGCCGAGCTCGCCGCGTACGGATGGTACGTGGAGAAGCCCTCTCGGTTCTTCGAGGAAGTCGAGCACGGCAAAATCACATACGAGGGCGTCGAGGTGGCCAAGCTCACCATGCCGCGGGCTTTCGCTCAGCTCCAGCAGGAGACCGCCGCGGCGCTCGCCGAGACCCTTGCCACCCCCGGGAAGCTGGTCCCCTACGAGCAGCAGCGCCGGCTCGGCTCCCTGCTCGAGTTCCCCGCGACGCCCGACCAGCGCCCGCAGCACATGACTTTCCTCCAAGCCAACGTCGCTCCTGCCGCGCCGGCTGGTAAGATGACCCAAGGCGTCGCCTCAGCTCCCAAGCGACCTCTCCACATCGCCTCCCAGCAAAGCTCTCTCGATCGGCTGTCCGAAAAAGGACCCGGCCGTCGATGAGGAGTCTCCATGGGTGCCTTTGTTGAAGATCAGCTCGCGAACGTCCAGCCGCCGCGACGCGGAGAGTGCTTCGCGCTCGCCGTCGACGCGACCGCGCGGCCGTACGACCTCACGCCGCTCGCCTTCGGTGGCGTCGCGGTGGAGGGCACCGCAGCACGCCGGAACGAGACGTTCGTCACGCTTCGCGCGCTAACCGGTGACGTCTACGTCCAGTTTAGCCCCGTCACCGCGTCAGACCTCGACCAGACCGCGGTCCTCGCCGCCGGTTCGGCACTGTCGTACCCGAACACGCACGGCTTCGTGATCCCCGCGGGTCAGGAGATGCGCGTCCGCCTCGACCGCAGCCGCGACCGCTTCGTGATCGTCAAGACGACGACCACGGCTACACTCTTCTTCCGCGCGTCGAGTCACCCCGGCGCAAGCTGATGGCGACGTTCTCGGTCAACTGGAGCGCGCCCATCTCGCCGCTCGCGGGCACCGTGCTCGCGGGGCAGCTCCTCATCCCCGATGGCAACGGGCTCTATGTTGTAGCGACGACCGCGAATCGCGCGCTGTACGGACGTTGCGACGGCATCGCCATGACGTCGGGCGACGCCTCAAACCCGTGCGCGCTCATCGAGGCCGGGCCCATCGAGAACGCGCTGACCGGCCTGGGAGTGGGCCTCGCGTCGTGGGTACGCGTCTCGGCGCTCGGCGTCTGCGAGCGCGTCGCTGTGCCCGTCACCGGCAACGACGTGATCGGATGGTGCGAGACGACGGGTCGGCTCCACTCCATTTTTGGCAACCTCACCGCGGCCATCATCGCAGGTGGCGGAGGGGGCGGAGCAACGCTCCCTATCGATCTGACGAGTGGCGTCTCAGGCATCCTCCCCGCCGCGAACGGCGGCACGGGCGCGGCATCGCTCCCCGCTGGCGGGCTCGCGGGCGTGACGGCAACGCAGACACTTACAGGGAAGACGATCAACGGCGCGAGCAACACGCTCACGGTGCGCCTCGCCAGCGACGTGACGGGCACACTGCCGGCGGCCAACGGCGGGCTCGGCGCGTCGGCCTCGGCGTACACCGGGGTCGTGAAGATGGCCGCGGGCGTATCTTCGGCGGCGACACTCGTCAACGCCGACGTCTCCGCCAGCGCGGCCATCGCGGTCTCGAAGCTCGCGGCAGGCACGAATACGTACGTGCTCACGACCACAGGTGGCGTCGCGGTGTGGGCGGCGCCAGCAGTCGGCGGCTCGCTCGGGACGTACGTGCTCAGCGGCACGGGCTACGTCAGCATCGGCCCCGGAGGCTCGACGGTACCGACGACGGGCGCCCTACGCCTCGGCGGTACCGGCACGCTCGTGCCGCTCATCGTCTGGAACGACGGCGTCACCGACAACGCGATGGTGACCATTGACACCGTCGGCAACGGCTGCGCGTTCGGCTACGACGCGTGCGCGCAGACGGCGCTCCGCGGCGCGACGGTCCTCCTCTACGCGGGCGCTGGCTCGACGTACATCTACGCGGCCGGCGGGCAGGCGATGACGCTCGACGGCACGAACGTGAACACCGCGCTGCCGATGGTGGGCCTCAACGCGCCGTGGGGCGGAGTCGACGGTCAGGTCGTCATC
Organism: Gemmatimonadaceae bacterium; assembly: GCA_013697785.1. Lineage (GTDB taxonomy): Bacteria > Gemmatimonadota > Gemmatimonadetes > Gemmatimonadales > Gemmatimonadaceae > FEN-1250. The sequence goes on along the minus strand of JACCWE010000024.1, from coordinate 8,577 downwards.
GCCGTTAGCACCGTCGGCATCACGCTCACCTCGGCGCAGTACAACACGAAGATTCAGAAGCTCACCGGGTCGCCAGCGGCTGCGCGGAACATCACCTACCCGCTTCCGGCGGACGACGCGCATGCGTATACCAAGATCGTTTGGTGCCAGACGACGGTGAGCGGCGTCACAGTCACGAACACTGGGGGCTCGACCGTGGTTCTCGGGGCGGGCGCTGCCCCCGCACTTCTCATCTTCACCCCCACCGGGGTCGCCAAGATCGCATGACCCTCGTGAGAGACAAGAGAACAGGATCCGCCATGGCCGATGCAGACAAGCCTCCGATGCCCGAGTCGAAGCCGACTGTGGCCATCAACAGCACGGACATCATCAAGGCGCAGCTCACGCGCCTGATCGACAAGGTCGACGAACAGACCACGACACTCAAGGAGCACCGCAGCGAGACCGCGGACAGCTTCAAACACCTGACTGCCGACGTTGAGCTGGTGAGCTCCGATCTCTCGATCGTAAAGAGCCGCGTCACCATCCTTGAGTCGTACAAAAACGACGCTGACGCGCGGGCGACGCGGACCAGCGCTCGCGTCCAACAGGCGAGTCAGGTCGACCTCGAGCAGGCGTCGCAACTGGCCCGGGAGCGCGCTGCGCGGGAAGCGCTGGCGAAGAGGGTCGCGGACCTTGCCGAGGAGACCGACCGGCAGACGGTCATGCTCACGTCGCTCACGACGATGGCGACAAAGCTCGCCGCCAATCCGTACATCAAGCAACTCAGTGTCGCGCTCCTGGCGGCGCTCACCGGCTACCTCGCGAAAGGCCACCTATGAAGAACACTCCCGACTCCATCGCCGTCGCCATCCTCCTCACCGGCCTCGTCATCGTGTGCGCTCGCCTCGTCGCGGGCTGCGTGCCCGCCGACCCGAAGGCCGAGGCCGCGACGGGGTACGCTGCGATGCAGCTCGCGTGCGTGGACACCTACGCCGACAAGCACAACATCGACGCGTGCCGCGCGAAGGTGCGCGCCGAGTGGGCCGTCGACGCCGGAGGTGACCGGTGAGCCCGCGCCAGACGAAAGCCGCCATCGAGATCGCGTTCACCGCGCTCGGCGTGTCGACCGGTGCCGTAACGCCTGTCGAGGGCGCCCGCCGCGTCATGGCGAGCCTGCCGGACCTCATCCCTGTGGAGGACCTCAAGGAGTTCCTCAGCGACCAAGACCGCATCTTCGCGGAGCTGAGCGCCGACGTGGCTGAGCAGATCAAGCTATCGGGGCTAAAGCCGTGAGCCTCTTTCTTGTCGCGGCGTCGTTCGTCCCCGGGCTCGCGGTCCTCGCGTGGCATCTTCGCGAGCGCGCCAAGCTGCGGCGCTTCGAGGCTGCGTGCAACGAGGAGCGGGAGGAGACCCTGATCCGCTACGCCGGTGACGATGAGATCACGGAGCGTCGACAAAGTTTCAGCGGGTTCCCCTTCCAGAAGAGGCAGAGATGAGAGACGTCGTCCGCACGCGATGGCTCGAATTCACCGGACCTCTGGAAGGCGCGGGGATCCCGTGGCTATACGCCGACGTCCGCAACCTCGTCACCTGCGCGTGGGGGAACCTCTGCGATCCGCTCAGCAGCGCCCTCCAGCTGCCCCTCATGCACCCCGGTGGCGTGCCGGCGAGCAAGGCCGAGATCACTGCCGCGTGGCTCGCCGTCAAAGGCGACCCGCGCGCCGCGAAGCTGGGCCACCTCTACGCGAAGTCTCTGACCACGATTCGCCTCACGCGCGAGGGGATGACGGACATCGCGCTCGGCAAGCTGCATGCGAACGACGCCATCCTTCGCGGTCGCATCGACGGATGGGAGGACCTGCCGGCGTGCGCGCAGATGGCGCTCCACTCCCTCAGCTGGGCCTGTGGTGCGGCGGCGCATTTCCCTCGGCTGTTCTCCGCGGTAGCGGCGGGCGACTTTGACGTCGCGAGCATCGAGATCCACATGAACGAGTGGACCGTCGATGCAAACGGCAACCGGATCAAGAACTTCGGCCTGGTCCCTCGCAACGTCGCGAACAAGATCCTCATGCGCAACGCGGCTCGAGTGCAGGCCTTCCACCTCGATCCTGACCTCCTCAACTGGACGTCGGACCTCGGCGTCTCGGACGTACCCACGCTCCCCGAGCTCCCTGTCGCCGACGATTACCCGCACGAGGATCCGACGTACGTGGACGAGGAGCCGCCGAAGGACGCGGCCTAGTCCACCACCCCAGCGGCTCGGAGCACGGCTACAAGTCGACAGTCGGGCTTGTGGCCGCCGCCCCGCTCGCACCAGCCGCCGCAGTCGTCGATGCGGGCAAGGAGCAACCGGGCCATCGCTGGCGCCTGCGCGATGAGCCGGGCGCGTGCGCATGCCGCCTCATCGTTGTGGTCGCCCCGGCCCTCGAAGAGCATCTCTCCGCGTTCCCCAGCCTCGAACACATCGGCGGGGTACGCCTCGCTCTGCCGCCATTCCTCGTCGATGATGCTCATTCGTCCTCCGTTGTCCCCGCTGCCCGCTGCGGCGCGCACGAGGCTCGCCACGAGGCCCGACCGGGTCGTGCCTCGCGACGTCGCCAGGCGGTCGAGTAGCGCCGTGGTGCCCCGCTCCAGGCGGAGGGCGAGCCGCTCCGTGTCCCGCGCCGTCTCGGGGAGGCTGAGTCCGCCCGTCCGGCGCACGCCGCAGCTCGCCAGGCAGTTCACGGCTCCACCAACGCGTACGCGACCGGCGGCAGGAAGTCGCCGCAGAACCGCTCATTCTCGTCCCTGCGGTACGCCTCGGCGTCGGGCTTCGTCGCGAAGACCGCCAGCCCCCCGTTGACGTCGCTCGGGTGCTCGCCGGCGGAGACGAGTACCCATACGCGGCGCGGGGGCTTCATCGCTTCTCTCCTGCGCCCAGCATGATGAGGTCGGTGACCTGCTTACCGAGGCAGGCGTAGGCCTGCCGGTCGAGTTCCGTGTAGGGCCCCGAGCGCGAGCCGAGGCTCTGATAGAGGTCACGAATCGCCGCCGACTCAGCCTCGTACATGACGCGTTCGTCCGGGTGGCTCTTGGCGCACTCGTCCACGTACATGGCCCAGCCGGCCAGCATGTCGAGCGTGCGGCGGTACGGCGTGCCGTCGCCATCGGCTTCGCGGATCATTTGTCGGGACTCCCGATCGTCACCGCGTCGCGGAACCCGATGCCCTCGAGGAAGGCGTTCGCGTCCTTCTCCCACGCAGCAAACTCCTGCGCATCGCTGGAGTCAGGCAGCTTGCCGGCGTCTCCCGGCCACTTCGCGTTCACTCGGTCCTGTAGCTCGCCCTCGCCGCGGCAGATGCGCCGGAGAACGTCGGCCGGCACGTCGTCCTGTTGCTCCAGCACCTCGCACGCCTCTGCGTAGAGCGCCTGGTAGCCCTCCGTCAGAGCGACCATGCGCGCGATCGCAGCGGCGCCCTTGTTGAGACAAGCAGCGTCGCGCTCGTGCTGCACACCGGCGTGGAAGGCGTTGTCGAGTGCCTCTTGCGTGACCGATGCACGGTCCTGCTCCGGCGCTGATGTCCGCAGCTCTTCCGCCCGCTTATCCTGAGCTTCCTCCTGACAGGAGATCCCCTTGCCGCAGCAGTCACGGCAGAATCTCGCGCGGCCCGTGGTCGTAAAGACGACGCCGCCGCCTTCGCAGTACGGGCACACCATCGGCTTCACGACGACATCGGGTGAGTCTTTCTTTTCGCTCGTCATCGCTTCTTTCCCCCTCACGACCCACCGCCGTCGCCGAAGCCGTAGCCGGAGCCGTTGCCGTCGCCGTAGCCGTCGCCGTAGCCGAAGCCGTTGCCGGAGCCGAAGCCGGAGCCGGAGCCGGAGCCGTCGACGTCGCCTTCGCCGGAGCCGGAGCCGAAGCCGAAGCCGGAGCCGGAGCCGAAGCCGTAGCCTTCGCCGTCGCCGAAGCCGGAGCCGGAGCCGGAGCCGTCGCCGAAGCCGTAGCCGTCGCCGCTCACCGCGTGGCCCACTTCTGCGCGTCGATGATCCGGACCGCGACCGGCGTGCAAAAGAACACCGCGCCCACCTGATCTACGATCGCGTCCGCCGGCCCGCTCACTTTGCTGCCCGTGCCGAGGCCGCGCGTCGCGATGTCTCCGCACGTCCGCGACGGCTCGGGGAGACCCGCGCTGTCCCAGCTCCACACCTGCCGCGCGCCCTTGAGGGTGACGCTCGTGCCATCCTTCGCGACTAGGTACCCGAAGAAAACCCCCGAGTACGCTCGCACGATGACCGCCGGGGTCGTGCTCTTCTTCGCCGATGCTGCCGTCTTCTTCTTCTTGATCATGATCGTCCCTTTCGTGCTGTTATTTTCGCCGCCGCCTCCAGCCGCGCCACCGCGAGCTGGAGATTCCTCACCGCCGTGCGCAACTCGGAGATGTTCAGCTCGCGAGACACGCACCAGCGCTCGAGCGTCACGCCGTCCTTCTGCACGTCGTCACTCATCACGACGTCGCTCCTTCCAGGATGATGCGGCCGATGACTTCCGCGCACTGGGGGACGACGGCGTTGCCAAGGGCTCGCAGTCGAGCCAGCCGGTCGGGAACCCCATCATCCACGTCACGAAAGACGGGCGGAGCGGCCCACGCGGATGCACCGGGCTGAGCTGGTTCGCGGTCTCGATCGGCGTCGCGAGCATGCCGTGCATGGCCATCGTCCCGAGCATCAGCGAGTTTCGTCGCAGCTCTCCGGGGGCGCCGGTCTCCTTCGCGTTGTGCGCCGTCGGCGTGGGCAACAACGAAGATGCGCCGCCGGAGGTGGGGAGCTCCGACGTCGGCGGCAGAAATTCCGTAGGCGGTCGAGTCGTAGCCAAGAGCGCAGAGTTGTCGGCGCACCGTGGGCAGCCAGGCCCGTGCGCCGCTCGTGACGTTTTCGACGACGACGTAGCGCGGGCGGACCTGCTCGAGCACGCGAGCGAAGTGGTGCCAGAGCCCTGACTTGGCGCCGCCAAGGCCCCGGCGCTTGCCGGCACTGGAGACGTCGGTACATGGAAATCCTCCGCAAATAATGTCAACGTGCGGGTAGTGGCGGGGCTGCGTGACATCCTCAAACCTCGTGACGGTGGGCCAGTGCTTCGCGAGCACGCGGCGACAAAATGGATCTAGCTCGCATTGAAAAATAACAGGACCCAGTCCGGCGCGCTCAAGGCCAAGCTCCAAGCCGCCTATTATCCCCGAGAACAGCGAACCAATCGTTAGCGTCACGGGAGCACCTCCTTCCTCGGCGTGTTCGCCGCGACCTCGGCGTGATGCTTCTCGTCCACGCGGTTCTGCACCCACGCGGCCGCGAAGGCCATCACCTGCCGCGGTGTGAACGCGTCGATGAGCGAGCCGAACTCGCACTCTGCGAGGTGCTCGAAGTAGCTCGCGATGCTTTCTCTCTCCGTCATCGCCGCCACCGGTCGTAGACGATCATCCCCGTCGCTGCCGCCACCAGCACCATGCAGATGACGACGGCTTTCAGATGGCGAAGCATCAGAAGGGGATCGGATCGTTGGCGTCGTTCTCGTACGAGGCGGGTCCGGCGGGCCTCCTGGGCGGCGCCCCCTTCGCAGCGTTGGCCCTCATCTTCGCGGCAAAGGCCCTCGCGCGCGCAGCATCACGGCGCGCGAACGGCGCGGGGAAGACGGTCTCTCCCTTGCCGTTCACGTAGCTGTGATTCCTGAGTTCGTCCTTCTCGGCCTGCCACGTAAGAAAGCCCGCGAGCGCGTCGAGAAACTCGGGCGACGTGGTCGAGATCGGCTGTCCCGTGTAGTCGGGTCCACCTGACTCAAGCCAGCGGGGAGGGCACCGGCGAATCTTAAAATCCGCGTACTGGTCGTTGCTGATGTCGACGGGCTTCAGCGCCGCCACGGCGGCTTCGAGCGCGGCGAGTCTCTGCTCTACGGTCTTCTCAGGCTGCGTCATGATGTTCCTCTTTCGATCGGATCTGGAAAAGCTCACACCCCGCACGCGCGGGACAATAGCAACCCGAGCAGTGCGGCCCGTACTCCGGCCACGCCTCTGGAATCTCGGCGAGATCCATCTTCAGTTGCTCGGCGGCGGACCAAAGCTGAAGCTCGTCAAAGTGCCGCTCGTACTCGACGATGCCGTAGTCGGTGGCGTGCAGGATGCGAGCGCACGCATGCCGTGCGCCGTGCGCCTTCGCCGCCATGAGACAGAGCACCTCGAGCTGCGCCCACACGGCGTCGGTGACGGACCTGCCGGTCTTGTGATCGGCACAAACAACCGTGTCGCCAGCCAGCCAGACGAGGTCCGCACTGCCGGCTATCTCGTCATCCTTCAGCCCGGCGGCGGCGTACTCGCGTCCGAGGTTGCTCCCGAGGATGCGAGCCTCGCCGGTACGCCACTGATACGCGTACGCGATCTCGACGCGCCACTCCGGCCGCCTGTTCTTGTCGACCCAGGCGGTCGCGTGGTCCATGCGGTCTTCGAGCCACTTCAGCGGCCGACCGGTCTCGACGGGCCGCACGCCCGTCTCGATGTACGTCGCGATCGCCTTGTGGAAGCGGTCGCCGTTGATGGCGGCGCGGCCGCGTTCGTCCACGCACGGGGTGCCGGGCCTGAAGGGAAATTTGCACGATTTCAGTAGGCCAGCCTTGCTCGCGCTGAACCTCACGCCGCACGGCCTTCCAGATTGCGCCGCTTCGTCGAGAGCAACTGGACGATGTATTCCTTAGCGGCCACGGGCAGCCGCGAGTCCTGCGTCACGTTCGCGTAGATCGTGAGCAGCGACCTCACCTCGGTGGCATTGTCGATGGCCAACACGTGGCCCTCAACGATCGGATCGACGTCGCCCGCCGCGAGCTTCGGCCCCGGCTCGGGCGCCTTGCGCGCCGGCGGCTTGACAGCCTCGTTCGCGTCGTCGTCCGTCGTTGCGATGCCCACGATGGCCGCCAGCGAGTAGCGCCTTCCGTAAGAGATTGCCGAGCCGGCTCCCTGGGCATCCCGCTTGGTGAGCGGGATGAACAGTGCCGATCTGATCCACTCGCCGCTGCTGTGCATGAGCGTCGTCACCACGCAGACGCCCGCGTCGCCGTGTGGCTCGAAGCCCTGGACGACGGCCAAGTCGTGCTTCGGGAGGACAGACCCCATCGCGGCGCGCACGCTCGCGAGCGTGGCGTAGGAAGAATTGAAGTGAGGATTACGCGCGTCTTTGCGCGCATCTTCCAGCTCCGCCTGCGCGGCGGCCAGCGCCTTCGCGAGCGATCCGATCGACACTGACTTTTCTGCTTCGCTCACGTTCGACTCCCTCTTTTGGCGCAGTGCCGCAACGGGGTGGTGAGCGCGCGCTCGACGCTCCACCCGCTTTTCAGTCGGCCGTGCAGGCGGCCTGGAGGGAGGCCGAGTTCGGCTGTCCAGTCGACCATGCACTGGCTCCGCCCATCGAACGATAGGACGCGGTTGTTCCGTTTGTTCCTCTGCTGTTCAGCAGTTGTCGCCCAGCGCACGTTGCCTGGCTCGTACCCCTTGTTCACGTCGATGCGATCGATCGAGTGCCCGGCGCTTGGCCGCAACCCGACGTGCGCGACGAATGCTTCGTACGAATGCCTCCACTCGGGACAGACGGCGATGCCTCGTCCACCGTACCTTGCGTACTCGATGTGGTTCGGGTTGTTACATCGCTCCAGCATGCGCCGCCACGTTTGGCGCTCAACCGGGTAGGCCCGCTGTCGGTCGGCGTTTGCCATCCGGCACGACTCGCACACCGTCTGTCCGTCGACAGCCGAGCGGTCTCGGTGATTCAAGCACCGCGTCATGCATCCTCCGTGGTGTGGACACGCTCGAGCATCTGCTGGAGCGTCGTGATCTTGTCGTCGCGGTCGTGGACGTCGGCCCACAGGGATTCATTCTCCTTCGCGAGCCGACGGTTCTCGTCGCGAAGCTTGTCCAGCTCCGCGTGGTGATGCTCGATCAGCTCCCTGATGACCGCGGTCACGTCGAAGACGGCCGCGCTCATTCGTCGCTCCCGTCGAACGTCACGGTGTCGGTGTGCATCAGGATCTCGTGCATGCACGGCTCGCACGCCCACACCGTCGTGGGACCGAGATCGTCAGTCCACCAGCGAGCCCGGCGCCCGCACGGCGGCGCGACCGGCTCGTACGAGCGCGTGGGCTCGCTCGCGATCTCGCACGTCATCGCCGCGAGGGTCGCTTCGTCACGTCCCCAGTCGTCCATCACGCCGACCTCGACATGTCGATGGCGAAGTCCACGGCGAGGATCATGGAGAGCGCCACGTCGGAGTCACGCTCCGCGGTCAGCGCCATCTCGGCGTCCAGCTGGCGCATGCCGGCGGCGCTATAGACCCAAACGGCGCAGTCGTGGTCAGCCTCGGCGAGCACCACGCCGCCACCGGCGATCATGGCTTCCGGGGTGCGAGGAGGCTCGACCGTCGCCGCAAGCAGCGTCGCGAAGGGGAGCGGTTCATTTTCTTCGCCGTCGCAGCGCCAGTACTGCGGCGCGGGGCGTTCCGTGATGGCGGTGCACTCGGTCTCGTTTGCGTCTGTCCTCATGAAAGAGACCTTACGGACATAACCCGTACGGGTCAAGCCGTGAA
>JACCWE010000004.1 GCA_013697785.1 Gemmatimonadaceae bacterium | reverse complement strand
GCGCAGTATACCAGAACGAGCTGCTCGCGGTCGGCAGGGGCGAGGATGCGCGGGAGATGCGCGTGGCGGTGGTCAGCGCCACGTACTTCGATTTATTCGACGCGCATCCGGTTGTCGGCCGTTTTTTTGACGCGACGGATGACTCGCCCTCTTCCCCTGCGCAGGTGGTAGTTCTGGGCACCACACTTTGGAGGACGCGTTTCGGAAGCAGACGCGATATCGTCGGACAGCAGCTACTGGTGGGAGGTCTCAATGCCACGATCATTGGCGTTGCTCCCGATGGATTTGTCGGGGCTGAACCGTCTGAGCCCTCGCTCGCGTTCATTCCGGCGACTGCTTACGCTGCCGCCAACTTTCCAGGCGCCGTGAAGAGCGATGGATTGCAATGGCTGTACATGCTCGTTCGTCGCAAGCCCGAAGCGTCATTGGCTGCTACTGCTTCCGACCTGACCCACGCTTTTGAACGAAGCTGGGAGGCAGAGCGCGCGCTCGACCCGCAGCGTGATCCGGTGCAGGTAGCACGCCCCCACGCAGTGATGTTGCCAGTAAAGGATTCCCGCGTGGGTGGGGGCGGCCGCAGTGCCCCCATCCTGCTTTTGGTTTTCGGTGTGGCCGGCGTGGTGCTCCTCATCGCCTGCGCGAACGTCGCCAATCTTCTGCTCGGACGTGCCGTCGGCCGCCGCCGCGAAATTGCCGTCCGTCTTGCGCTTGGAATCTCGAGATCGCGACTCGTGTCGCAGCTGCTTGTCGAAAGTCTGCTTTTGGCGTTTCTCGCCGGGTTCGCCGGCGTCGCGATCGGAGAAAGCGGACAAACCATTCTGAAGTCGCTCTTTCTTCCGGATGCCGCGGCAATCGGAGTACTCGGCGATACGCGTTCTCTCGTGTTCACGAGTGTCGCCGCTCTTCTTGCTGGTGTTCTCACCGGATTGACGCCGGCTCTACAATCGGTTCGTACCGAGCTAACCTCTGCGCTCAAGTCGGGCCCGCGCGAATCCGGGGGACGCCGATCGAAGACGCGAATGGTTCTCATGATCGCGCAGGGTGCCCTCGCGGTTTTTCTGCTTGTGGGCGCCGGCGTATTCGTCCGCAGTCTCCGCAACGTCACATCGGTTCGCCTCGGGTATGACGTCGAGCCTCTCTTGTACGTCGAGACGAACCTGCGAAACGCAAAGCTCTCCGATAGCGCGCAGTACCAACTAAGCGTGAAGCTTGCCGAGAAAGCTCGTGCACTTCCCGGTGTGCGATCGGCCGCTCTCGTCATGACAATTCCACTCCGCGGGATGATGATGGAATCGTTTGCCGTTCCCGGCATTGACTCGGCCGACGCTCTTGGGCACTTCGCTCTTCAAATGGGAGAGCGCGATTTTTTCCGGACTATGGGCACACGGATTCTGCGAGGACGCGGATTCGATTCGACCGACGGACCGCTTTCCGAACATGTGGTCGTCGTGTCGGACGGGATGGCGAAGAAGCTCTGGCCCCGGGAGAATGCACTCGGCAAGTGCATCAAAATCGGTGAGGACACCATGCCATGTACGCGTGTTATCGGAATTGCCGAAAATGTGAAGATGAACGACATCGTGGTGGATGAAGGCTTGCAATATTATCTGTCGATCGACCAACGGCGATCGGCGGGCGCATCGTTGTTCATACGAATGGATCGCGACGCGGAGTCGTTTGCCGAGACGACGCGGAAGGGGCTGCAGCCGCTCATGCCTGGTAGTTCGTACCTGACGGTAAATCCGATGCGACGCATCCTCGACCCCATGCTCAGCTCGTGGCGCATGGGCGCCACGATGTTTCTTCTCTTCGGCATCCTCGCGCTGGTCCTCGCCGCGGTCGGACTCTACTCCGTCATCGCCTACAACGTCGCACAGCGCACGCAGGAGCTCGGCCTCCGCATCGCCCTCGGCGCTCACGCTCGCGACGTGCTCCGCATGATCCTCGGCGAAGGACTTCGCTTCGGCCTCGCGGGGATCGTCGTCGGCGCGCTGATCGCGCTGGCGGCGGGACACTGGGTGCAGCCGATGCTCTACCAGGAATCCGCGAGAGACCCGCTCGTCTTTGCAGTGGCGGCAGGGGTGCTCGCGACCGTCGCGATAGCCGCGAGCGCGATCCCCGCGCGCAGGGCAATGCGTCTCGACCCGAGCATCGCGCTCAGAACCGAGTAGCCGCTACTTCGTGTCGAGCAGCCCGAGCCTGAGCGCGAGCTTCACGTAGTCGGAGCGATGCGTGAAGCCGAGCTTCTCGCCGATGCGCTGCTTGTACGTGTCGACCGTTTTGGGGCTGATGCTGAGCTTCTCTCCGATCTCGGGAGCGGTGTATCCCTGCGCCACGTATCGCAGTACGTCGCGTTCGCGTTCCGTGAGCGATTCGTAGCTCGCGCGATCGGCGTCGAGCGGATCTTTGTGCGTGACCTTGCGCGCGAGCAGCTGCGCGCCTGACGGACGGATGTACATCGCTCCGCGCGCGACGGTGCGCACCGCGTCGATCAGCTCGCGGTCCGCCGCGCTCTTCATCAGAAAGCCGGAGGCGCCGGCTGAGAGCAGCGGTACGAGGTACTCCTCCTCTTCATGCATCGTGAGAATGAGGATGCGGGCGCGAAGCTTTCGTTCGGTCGCGAGCGTCGTCGCCGCCGTGCCGTCCATGATCGGCATCGACACGTCCATCACGATCACGTCTGGGTCGAGCTTCTCCGCGAGCGCGACCGCATCCGCGCCGTTCCGTGCCTCGCCCACGATCTGGATTTCAGGCGCGGCGCCGAGCACGGCGCGAAGTCCGGCGAGCACTACCGCGTGATCGTCGGCCAATACCACGCGTACGGTGTTCGCGCTCATTCCGCGCTCAGTGGGACGCTTGCGAGCACCGTGGTGCCCGCTCCGCTCGCACTGCGAATCGAGAAGCGCCCGCCGACCAGCGCGACGCGCTCCTGCATCGTGAACAGCCCCATCCCCGGCCTTCGCGCTCCTGCCTCTCCGACATCGAAGCCTTCGCCATCGTCAGCGATTTCCAGCGTGGCGCTCCCGCTCTCGCGCGCGATGCGCACGCGCACGACGCGCGGATGCGCGTGCCGAACGGCGTTGCCGACGGCCTCCTGGGCCACGCGATAGAGCACGGATGCGCCCGCGGCGCTCAGTCCCTGAAGTTCCTCGGCCCCGACGGCATCGACGTCGATCGCCACACCCGTTCGTTCGGCCACTTCGCGCGCGAGACGCTCGAGCGCCGCAGCGATCCCGAGATCGTCCAGCACGCGCGGATGCATCGTGTGAGCCAGCATCCGCACTTCCTCGAGCGAGTCTGCACCGAGCGCCTTGATCGTCTCGAGAC
>JACCWE010000167.1 GCA_013697785.1 Gemmatimonadaceae bacterium | reverse complement strand
CTCCACATGCTCTCGCTCGCGCCAATGGAGCAGCTCGACACGCCCACGAAGTTGATGGTGTCGCTCGGCGCCGGGCTGTACGAGGAGCTGCTCTTCCGCGTCATTCTCGTGTCGGGGCTCGCGACGTTCGGGCGGGTGGTATTAGGGATGACGCCGCGCTTTGCCGGAGCGTTCGCGGTATTGCTCGGCGCCATCGTCTTCTCGGCGTTTCACTACGTGGGCGCATACGGGGATGCATTCACGGTGCAGTCGTTCACCTTCCGGATGATCGCGGGGTTGTTCTTCAGCGCGCTCTATCTGCTGCGCGGCTTCGGCATCGTGGCGTGGACGCACGCGCTGTACGATGTTTTCCTGTTATTCGCGTGAAGGAGCTCATGGAGAGATTCGTTCCTCGAATCGCAGCCGGCCTGTGTGCGCTGATCGCCGCTGCCGCGCTTCCCGCGCAGCGCGAGGCGGTGCTGAAGCAGATCAACGTGCCGCACCCATACTACTTCCGCGAGATGTACTTGCCCCAGCTGACGACCGGGCCGAGTGGCGCGGCGTGGATGCCGGATGATTCGTCGCTCGTGTACTCGATGCGCGGCTCGCTCTGGAAGCAGGCGCTCGACGCTACGACCGCTCTGCAGCTCACGGCTGGCGGCGGTTACGACTATCAACCGGACGTGTCGCCCGATGGCAAGTGGGTGGTGTTCGATCGATACGACGGCAATGCGGTGGAGCTGGAGCTGCTCGAGCTCTCGACGGGGAAGGTTCGGGCGCTCACGGCGAATCACGCGGTCAATCTGGAGCCGCGGTGGTCGCCCGATGGAAAGCGCATCGCATTCGTCAGCACGCAGTTCGAAGCGCGGTGGCATGTCTACACGATGGAGATGCGCGGTGGGCGAGCGACGGAGCCCACACGCCTCACCACGGATCGCGACAGCAAGCTCCCACGCTACTACTACAGTGTGTACGACCACTATCTCTCGCCCACGTGGTCCCCGGATGGGAAGGAGCTGATCGTCATCTCGAATCGCGGTGAGATCTGGGGCACGGGCGGCTTCTGGCGCATGAAGGCGGAGCCGGGCGACTCGATGCGAATGATCCATTTCGAGGAGACAACGTGGAAGGCTCGCCCCGACTGGTCGCCCGACGGCAAGCGGATCGTCTATAGCTCGTACGTCGGGACACAGTTCAATCAGCTCTGGCTCATGACGAGCGACGGTGGCGTGCCGCTCGAGCTCACTTACGGCGCGTTCGATGCGACGAGCCCGCGCTGGTCGCACGACGCGCGGCACATCGCGTACATCTCGAACGAGGGGGGGAACACGGCGCTTTGGGTGCTCGACATGCCTGGCGCTGCGAAGAGGAAAATCGAGGCGAAGACGCTTTCGTTCAGGGAGCCGGTTGGCTCACTCACCGTCAGCGTCACCGACGAATCGGGGAAGCCCCTCGATGCACGCGTGTCGGTTACGGGTGCAGACGGGCGAAGCTGGGCGCCACGAGCGGCGCTGCTGCACGCCGACGACTCCTTCGATCGGAGCGAGCGGCATTACGAAGTGGGCTACTATCACAGCTCCGGATCCTCGACGCTCACCGTGCCCGCTGGCGCAGTGACAGTCGAAGTGACGCACGGGCTCGAGTACGCCGTGGCGACGGAGCAGGTGGAGGTGAACACCGAGAGCGCGACGAGCGTGCACGTCACGATGCATCGCCTCGTGAATCTCCCGGCGCTGGGGTGGTATAGCGGTGATCTTCACGTCCACATGAACTACGGCGGCACCTATCGCACGGTGCCGGCGCAGCTCGCGTTCATGGCGCGCGCCGAGGATGTGCACGTGATCGAAGAGCTGATCGTGAACAAGGAGCAGCGCGTTCCGGATATCTCGTACTTCGCGAACGGCGCGCCCGACAAGGTCTCGACGCCGACGACGTTGATCGTGCATGGCCAGGAGTTCCACACGAGCTACTGGGGGCACAGTGGGCTGATCGGGCTCTCGAGGAACGTCATTCTTCCCGGCTACGCGGCGTACGCAAATACCCCGGCTGGAAGTCTCTACCCTGCGAACGCGAACGTCTTCGACCTCGGCCACGCGCAGGGCGCGCTCACGGGCTACGTGCATCCGTTCGACGAAGTGCCGAACCCCGAGGACACGACGGCGAGAGTGACGAGCGAGCTGCCGGTGGATGTCGCGCTCGGGAAGGTCGACTACATGGAGATCGTCGCCTTCGCTGATCATCGCTCGACGGCGGCGGTATGGTACCGGCTGCTCAATTGCGGGTTCAGAATTCCTGCTGGCGCGGGCACGGATGCGATGACGAACTTCGCCTCGCTGCGCGGACCCGTCGGCATGAA
>JACCWE010000159.1 GCA_013697785.1 Gemmatimonadaceae bacterium | reverse complement strand
ACACGCTGGCGACTAGAGCGCAGGGGCCACACCCGTTCCCATCCCGAACACGGTCGTTAAGCCCTGCAGCGCCAATGGTACTCCGCCCGAGAGGGCGCGGGAGAGTAGGCCGTCGCCGGCACCTTTTGATCCCCCGTGTTGCTTACCGCAGCACGGGGGATCGCTTCATCTCCCCACTACCTTTCCCGCCATGACTCGCGCCGGCATCGTCGCCGTTGTCGGCAAACCCAACGCCGGCAAATCCACCCTCCTCAACCGTATCATTGGCCAGAAGATCAGCATCACCAGCCCCAAGCCCCAGTCCACCCGCGATCGCATCCTCGGCATCCACACCACCGCCGATGTCCAGCTCATAATCGCCGACACCCCCGGGCTCCTCGCTCCCCAGTACGCACTCCAGCGCGCCATGCGCGCCGCTGCCCTCTCCGCCCTCGCCGACGCCGATGTGATAGCCTACATCGTCGAAGCAACCGAGATGGATCCGCCCACACTCGAAGTCGCCGCCGAGCTCGAGACGCCGTCGCGCGCGCAGATCGTCACCGTCTGCAACAAGATCGACGCGCTCAATCCGCGCGCGCTCAACCGCCGCCGCGCCGCCCGCCCCGACGACATCTTCATCTCCGCCCGCACCGGCGAAGGCATTCCCAATCTCATTGAGCGACTCGGTGCCCTCCTCCCGGAGAGCCCCTTCCTCTATCCCGACGACGAGATCGGGGCACAGTCGATGCGCTTCTTCGCGAGCGAGCTCGTTCGCGAGACCGCGCTCGAACAGCTCCAGGACGAAGTTCCCTACAGCGTCGCCTGCGAGATCGAGGAATTTCGCGAAGACGACAAGCCGGTATACATTCGGGCGGTCATCTACGTCGAGCGCGATAGCCAGAAGGGAATTTTGATCGGCGACAAGGGCGCACGCATCCGCGACATCGGTCGCGCCGCGCGCATCAAGATCGAAAAGCTCGTCGACGCACCCGTCTATCTCGATCTCTGGGTGAAGGTGCTGCCCAACTGGCGACGCAACGCGCTCTCGCTCAAACGATTCGGCTACACGCTACCCGAGGACCAACGCTGATGTCCCTCTCGCCACAGCTGCTCGACATTCTCGTCTGCCCAAAGTGCAAAGGACCGATCGAGTACCGTGAGGCCGAATCCGTCCTCATCTGCCCGGTCGACCGCCTCCGCTACGAAGTGCGCGACGACATCCCGATCATGCTCATCGACGACGCCACTCCCTACTAGCGGACAATGAGCTGGCTGCTCTGGCTTCTCCTGGCGGCGCCCGTCGCCATCGGCGCGCGCTTCATGCACGCGGCTCCGCTCGTGATCTTCGCGGCGAGCGCGATCGCCATTATCCCGCTCTCCGCACTCCTCGGACGCGCCACCGAAGAGCTCTCCGCGCACACGGGCCCGACCCTCGGTGGGCTCGTCAACGCATCGCTCGGCAATCTGGCCGAGCTGATCATCGCGGGGCTCGCGCTTCGCGCCGGGCTCACCGATCTCGTGAAGGCATCGATCACCGGATCGATCATCGGCAACCTCCTCCTCGTCCTCGGCGCCGCGCAGCTTGCCGGTGGGCTCAAGTTCCGCACGCAGAAGTTCAATCCGAACTTCGCCGGCACGAGTGTCTCGCTCCTCGTCATCGCGGCTGTCGGCTTGATCGTGCCGACCCTCTTCCTCGCCGCGCATCCGGATCCCACGCGTGCGGCCACCGTGCGCGTCTCCGCATTCGTCGCGGGCTTCCTCATCATCGGCTATGTGCTCTACCTCATCTATTCGATGGGGACGCACAAGAGCGCGTTCGACGCGCTCGAATCGGAGACGTACGACGAAAAGCCGGCCGAAGACGAAGCGCCACAATGGTCGAAGCAGCGAACGATCATCGTCCTCATCGCGGTTGCGGGGGCGATTGGGTGGATGTCGGAGCTCCTCGTCGGCGCGACGGAAGCCACGGTGCACACGCTCGGACTCTCGAGCGTCTTCGTCGGGCTCATTCTCATTCCGATCATCGGCAACGCCGCGGAGCACAGCTCGGCCATCCTCATGGCGCGGAAGAACCGGATGGACATCGCGGCCAGCATCGCGATCGGTTCGTCGGTGCAGGTCGCGCTGTTCGTGGCGCCGGTGCTCGTGTTCGTCGGCATGATCGTTGGCCATCCGCTCGACCTCGCCTTCGGTACCTTCGAGGTCGCCAGCGTGACGCTCGCCGTGTGGATCACGTCGGCCATCGTGCTGGATGCCGAATCGAACTGGCTGGAGGGCTCCTTTTTGCTTCTCGTCTACGGGATTCTGGCCGTTGCGTTCTTCTATTTTTGATCGTCCAACGGAGACATCCCTGTGTGCCATAACGCTTTGACTTCCTCGACCGCGAGGACTATCCAGGCGTCCGCCAGCGAGAGGACCGCGTAGCTTGGCTCAGAGTCCAGCCGTCTATTTCGCCCCCGATGCCGCGCCGCTCCCGGAGCTGGCCCGGGACTGGTTCGACGCGCGCGGGCTGACGCCCGTCCTTTGCCGCACCCTGGACGAGCTCATGGCAATGGCGCTGCGCGGACGGCCTCTCGTCGTCATCTTCGACGCGCGCACCCAGGCCGCAGCGTCGTGCGCCGCATGCGTTCGCCTCAAGAACGACTCGTACACGGGCGTGGTACCCGCGGGTATGTTCGTGAGCCCGGGCGAGGCAGCCCTCGCCCAGGGCTTCGCCGCCGGCGCCGATGAGGTGCTCGCGCCCAACACGCCGGACGCTGAAGTCGCGATTCGCCTGGACGTGATGCTTCGCCGCGCGGACCGCGACGTCCATGTCCATCCGTCCACGCGCCTCCCCGGCGCCCCGGAGATCGAGGCGGCGATCGGCATCCGCCTCGCCGCGGGCGAGCTCTTCGCCGCCTGCTACGCCGATCTCGATCACTTCAAGGAGTACAACGACCGCTACTCCTACTTCGAGGGCGATCGCGTCATCCGCATTCTCGCGAAGATTCTGCACGATGTCGTGCGGGGCCTCTCGCCAGAAGGCGGCTTCGTCGGACATATTGGTGGTGACGACTTCATCTTTCTCGTGCCGATGTTGCAGGCGCCCGAGATCTGCCAGGAGATCGTCTCCATTTTCGATCTGCTCGTCCCGTATCAATATTCCGAACAGGATCGGCAGGCAGGATATTATTTCGGCAAGGACAGGCGGGGACAGCTGCACCGCGTCCCGCTCATGACGGTTAGCATCGGCGTCGTGACGAACGAGCGACGGACCTTCAGTCACCCCGCGCAGGTCAGCGAGTTGGCCACAGAGATGAAGAGCTATGCGAAGACCCTCAACGGATCAGTCTACGTCGTCGACCGGCGCAACGATCCAATCCTCGGCTCGCCCGTCGGAGTCTCCGAGCGATGAACGGAATATTTCTCGCGTGAGCGCCACCGCATGAACGTCACCTGTCCCGAGTGCAGCTCCGTCTTCCGCGTCGACCCCGCCAAGATTCCGCTCGCGGGAGTACGCGCGCGATGCTCGGTGTGCGGCGGCGTAATCGCGATCGGCGAGCGCGGTCGCATCGACGAAGACTTCACCGCGTCGACACCGGCTCCGTCCACCCAGACGCCGGCGCGGCAGCGACCGTCCATTGCGCCGCCGCTCTCACCGCGGCCGCCCGTCACGATGCCGACGCCACCGCAGCCGATGCACGCGGGCTTCGCTGCGCAGGGTGGCGCGGGTGCAGCAGCATCGGCTCCTGCGGCACCCACAGCGCCTCGCACCTCGGCGGGGACGAGCATGCCCTCGCGCCCATCCG
>JACCWE010000147.1 GCA_013697785.1 Gemmatimonadaceae bacterium | reverse complement strand
GACGGGGGCCGTGCGCGGCCTTGGTCTCGATCCGGTCGACGTAAGCGCTGCACGAACCCCGTGTTCTGCGCGGCGCGAGGAAATGGCAACGTTGATGCGTGATCTCGAGCCTTCGATCAGCGCGTAGTCGACTACTCGGTCGTCGCTGTCGACGGCTCGGGCACGGTGACCGGACCGAGCTCGCGATCGAGTTCGTCGGCGATGAGGCGAGCGCGGGTGACCATCCAGTCACGCGGACAGAGCTCGAGGAATCGACCGCGAGGCCAGTACGGCAAGACGCGGAAGACGTCACGAAGGTAGGCCTCCGGATCAAGACCGTGGAGCCGAGCCGAAGCGATCAGCGTGAGCAGATTTCCGGCGGCCTGCGCGTGATCATCGCTGCCGACAAACAACCAGTTCTTGCGTCCCACCGCGATGCGGCGGAGTTCGCGCTCGGACGCATTGTTGTCGAGCTTGAGTCGACCGTCGTCGTAGAACCGATTCAGCGGCCCTTGCTGCCGGTGCGCGTAGCCGAGCGCCGTACGCAAAAGCCCACGCTGACCTCGGACACGCTCGTACTCGACGGCGACCCACGCGAAGAACGCGTCGGTGTGAGCACGGAGATGCTCGTCGCGCATCGACTTGATCTCGACGGCGGATCGTTTTTTCCACGACCGATCGAGCTCGAAGATGCGACCAATACGCGCGAGTCCCTCGCGCGCGATCGGATCCTTGGTGATCGCGGCTTCCCAGAATTTTCGCCTCGCGTGCGCCCAACATCCGACCTCGTGTCGCTTGCCGAGGTCGGCATGGGCATTGTCTTCGAGCGCCGGACCATCGGGGGGTGGTCGGAACAGCGCGTCGTAGACACTCTTGGCGTCGGCCTGGATGTAGCCCGAGAAGCCGCGAAACAATTCACCAACGACAGCGCTGGTCTCGCGCGCTCTGTACTCGAAGAACACGTGGTCGCGGTCGGCGATCTGAACGAAGTAATGCCCGCGATGGCAGCTGCGAGGCATCTTGTCGACGCTGGGAATTGGCTGCACGAGCACGCCGGTCGCGTCGGTCGAGATGCAGAACGCGTGCGCGAACGCATCGTCGCGCATCGCAGCAACGATCGTGGCGCCGACAGACATGCCGAGTTCTTCGAGCCAGCGGCTCATCGTGCCGCGGTCGATCCGTGCGCCGAGCCGTGCGAAGCGATCTTCCTGACGATGCAGTGGCAGGCCATCGCAGAGCTTGTCGCTTGCGATGTGCGCGAGCAGCGCCGGCGCAGCGAGGGAGCGTGTGATCAGTTCGCGCGGCAGCTCGGTCGTCGCAATTGTCGCGTTGTCGCCTTCGCCGATTTTGTATTTTGCGCGCGAGACGACGAGACGCACGTAGCCGGCGCGCCGCCACATCAGCTTGAAGCTGTCTTCGCTGCCGATGCGCTCGGCGGTGCCCTCGAGAGCAGGATCGGTCAACTCGACGCGCTCCTCTGGCATGTCGAGCTCGGAAAGTTTGCGCCGACCTTTCGGCTTGGCTTTACCGTTTCGCTTTCCGCTCGGCGGACGGTTGTCGACATCCGGATCCGGCATCGGCCCGGGCTGAAGTCCGGCGAGCTCGTCCAGCTCTCGCAACTTGGCTGCGAACTCGAGCTGGAGTTGGAGCGTATCGACTCGCTCGGCCTTCGCGACAACAAGCCGGCGACGTGCGAGCTCGACCTCGAGCTGCAGCTGGTGAAATCCCTCGCGCAGCCGATCACGTTCCGCAATCGCCTCGTCGGCACGCTGGTGTGCCTCGTCGGCGCGCTGCTGCGCCTCGTCGGCGCGAATACGTTCTCGTGCGAGCGCGGTTTCGAGCTCCACAACGCGAGTTGCGAGCGCTGCATCGCTCGACGGGCTCGCATCCTCGATCATGGATCTGCTCTACCGACCTACGATCGATCTGTCGAGATCCAGCGATCAGAATCAGCGATTAATGCATCGTCGCGCGTCGCTTCGATTGCGGCGGGTTCAAATCAACACCGTCGAGTAAGTCGTCGAGCACGCGCTCCTCGATCGCGAGCGTTGTCGTGCCATCTGGAACAGGTGGCAGTCGGAAGGTACCGGCGTCGAGTCGCTTGTAGAACATGCACATCCCAGTGCCGTCGAAGAACAACACCTTGAGGCAATCGCGTCGCCTCCCGAAGAACACAAACAGCGCACCGCTGCGTGCATCGCGAGTCAGCCGCTCACCGACGATGCCAGCGAGCCGATCAAACCCCCATCGTAGATCGATCGGCTCGAGCCCCATGAAAATCTCGACCCCGTGCGGAATCATCGTTGGACTCCGACACCGAGCGTATCGAGCACAATCGCGAGCGTTGCCCGATCAACGCCGCGCTCGATGCCGATACGAATTCCGGATCTCGGAATCTCGATCACAATCGCAGATCCTGCAGCCTCCTTTGGCGACCCCGTGCGCACGACCTTCGCGAGTCGAATCTCCGACGATGCCAAGTTCGCTGAACTCTCTTTCTTGAGTTTCGACGACCACCACCGCAACGTGTTTGCCGCGTAGCCCGCACCTCGACAAAACTCGTTCGCACTCTCACCGCTGGCGCGCCATGCGCGAACCCGCTCCGTCCACGCTTCGGTGGCAGCACTCGCAATTTCCGACATCGCGAGCACGATGCCGACTTGCGGGCTCCGACGCTAGACGGGGTTCATGCAGCGGTTACGCCGAACGGCGAACTCGCCGATGTTGAGCGTGCGGTGACGGCCTACGAAGCTACGTATCGGATGTCCTCGACGGAGGCGCTTGCAGCAATCGAGCGTGGCG
>JACCWE010000126.1 GCA_013697785.1 Gemmatimonadaceae bacterium | reverse complement strand
GTCTCGCGCGCCGCCTTCGATCAGGACCCGGGCGGTGTCGCCGTCGGCCGACCGCCGGGGTTCCAGACCGGCACCGTACCATTGGCGAGCAATGCGACGGCATGTACGGCCGCATTGATCACGGCGGTCATGTGCGCGAAGTCGATGCGCGAGATGTCGTCGGACGGCTGATGATAGTCCGCGTGCAGGTTGAACGTCGATAGTGTGTGCGCAGGAATTCCACGCTGCGCGTAGGCGATGTTGTCGCTGCGCTCGAAGAAGTGCTGTGCTGGGCGAGGATCGGCGACGATCGGGATGTGCTCGCGCGCGAGCATCGCGCCCATCGTCGACCGGTCATAGCCGGTGAGCCACGCCTTCCCCGCTCCGCCGGCGAGCGAATCGGGGCGGCCGATCATCTCCGTCTCGAGATTCGCGACCACGCTGTCGATCGGAACTGGAAAGTGCGCGATCATCCAGTTGGTGCCAAGCAGCCCTTCCTCTTCGCCAGTGGTGAGCGCGAAGAGAATCGAGCGCTTCGGGTGCGTGCCTGCGAGCGCGTGCGCGACGGCCAGCACTGCAACGGTTCCGGATGCATCATCATCAGCGCCATTGTAGATCGAATCGCCATTCACCGGCTTCCCGACGCCGAGATGATCGTAGTGCGCGTCGACGAGAATGATCTCGCCGGCCAGCTTCGGGTCGCTCCCCTGGAGCATGCCGACGACGTTCACCGCCGTCTCGTGCCTGCCAGGCGCGGCATCGCTGAAGCTCGCGCGAAGGTCGATCGAGCTGTCGGTGGCGGTGACGGGGACGCGCTGGAAGTAGCCGCTGTCGCCGAGTGGTGCGAGGTCGAGCAGCTTCATCTGCGCGGCGATGTAGCGCGCGGCTCTCGCGCCGCCGGGAGTGCCGGTCAAGCGCCCTTCCATCGAGTCATCGGCGAGCGCGGACTCGAGACTGTGGACTTCCGCTTCGGTGATCGTCTTCGCTATTCCTGACTGCGCGCACGATGGGAGCGCCGCGACTACGAGCATTGCGAGCACCAACGAAAGGCGGCGGTGAATCACCGCTCCCCTCGCACGATCTCCCACCGGTCCATCACCGCCGTCGCCAGGCAGTTTCCGACGAGATTGATCGACGTGCGCGCCATGTCCATCACCGCGTCGACTCCGAGGATCACGGCGACGCCCTCGAGCGGCAGCCCGAATTGCGAGAGTGCCCCCGAGAGGATCACGAGCGACGCGCGCGGCACCGCGGCGACGCCTTTGCTCGTGAGCATCAGCGTCAGCATCATCCCGATCTGCGTGCCGAGCGACATCTGAATTCCCGCGGCCTGGGCGACGAACACGGACGCGACCGCGAGATAGAGCGTGCTCCCGTCGAGATTGAACGAATAGCCCGTGGGAAGCACGAAGGCGACGATGCGCCGCGGCACACCGAACTGCTCCATCGCCTCGAACGCGCGCGGGAGCGCCGCCTCCGAGGACGCCGTCGAGAACGCGATCAGCCACGGCTCCTTCACCGCTCGCCAGAACTTTCCGATCGGAATGCGCGCGAGGAGCGCCACCGGCACGAGCACGATCGCGACGAAGACGATCAGCGCCGCATACAGCGTCAGAATAAGCACCCCGAGATGCCGGAGCACGCCGATGCCGCTCGTCCCCACCGTCACCGCGATCGCCGCGCCGATGCCGAATGGTGCGAAGCGCATCACGAGATCCGTGAGCTTGAACATGATGTCGGAGAGGCTCTCGCAAAACGCCAGCATCGTGAGCTTCGAGTTCTTTCCGGCGCGCGACAGGGCGACTCCAAAGAGCACCGAGAAGAAGACGATCTGCAGCACCTCGTTGTTGGCGGCTGCCTCGAAGAAGCTCTGCGGCACGACGTGCTCGAGCACGCCGAGAAGCGTGACGTGCTTCTGCGCGAGATCGTTGCCCACCGCCGCCGATGCGCCGGTGATGTTCACGCCGTCGCCCGGCCGAATGAGATTCACGGCCGTGAGCCCGATGATGAGCGCCATCGTCGTCACGATCTCGAAATAGATGATCGAGCGCAGCGCGAGCTTCCCCACGCGCTTCATGTCGTCGCCGTGTCCCGCGATCCCGACGACCAGCGTCGAGAAGATCAGCGGCACGATCAGGAGCTTGATCATCCGCAGGAAGATCGTCGACAGCACCTTGAGCGATGCCGCCTGGAACACCGGCTCGGGCTCGCCGGGCACCGCATTCGGGAACGCCACTCCGACTATGACGCCCACCACCATGGAGATGAAGATCCAGTGTGTGAGCGTGAGGCGGCGAAAAATTGCGCCGCCTCCGCCCCGCGCATCCGTGCTACTCACTCGAAACCGGCGGTTTCCCGGTCCGGAGCGTCGAGTTCCGATAACCGTAGAGAAAGTAGACAACGAGGCCGATCACGAGCCACCAGCCGAAGCGCACCCACGCCTTGTGCGGCAGTCCCCACATCACGAAGAGGCAGAGCGCGGCGCCGAGGGGCGCGACGACGTAGAGGAATGGCACCCGAAACGGGCGCGGACGGTCCTTGTCCGTGTAGCGCAGCACGACCACTCCGCTGCACACGAGAATGAAGGCGAAGAGAGTCCCGATGTTCGTGAGATCGTAGGTCTCGTTCGCATCGCCGATCAGTGCCCACGTCGCGACGAATACACCCGTGATGATCGTGGTGATGTACGGCGTGCGGTATTTCCCGTGCACCTTCGCGGCGAACTTCGGCAGCAGCCCATCGCGCGCCATCGCGAAGAAGATCCGCGGCTGTCCGTACTGGAAGACGAGCAGCACTGCGCTCATCGAGAAGACGGCACCGAGCGCCACGAGCCAGCCGACCTTGGTCATCCCAACCGACGTCAGCGCGAACGACAGAGGATCAGCCGTGCTGCCGAGCGTCGAGGACGGCACCATGCCGGTGAGCACGAAGCCGACGAGGATATAGATCAGCGTACAGATCGCCAACCCTCCCAATATTCCGATCGGGAGATTTCGCTGCGGATTCTTCGTCTCCTCGGCTGCCGTCGATATCGCATCGAAGCCGATGTAGGCGAAAAAGACGATCGCCGCGCCGTGGTGGATGCCGGTGAAGCCGTTCGGCGCGAAGGGATGGTAGTTCGCCGTATTGATGTGCTGCGCGCCGACGACGAGAAAGAGCGTGAGCGCGACGAGCTTCACCGCCACCATGATGTTGTTCGCGCGCGCGCTCTCACGAACGCCGATCACGAGAAGCCAGGTGATGGCGAGCACGATGCCGCAGGCCGGCAGGTTGATCAGCACTGGCATGCCGAAGAGCCTCGGCGCGCTGTCCATCAGCGCGTGCACCGTCGGGTCGCTGCTCAGCAGCGCCGTGCGATACCCCGTCGCCATCCATGGAGGGATGACCATCCCCATGCCGGCGAGGAGCGTCTTGAAGTAGTCCGACCACGAGATCGCGACGGCGACGTTGCCGACCGCGTACTCGAGAATGAGATCCCAGCCGATGATCCACGCAACGAACTCGCCGAGCGTCGCATAGGAATACGCGTACGCCGAGCCGGCCTGCGGGATCATCGCCGCGAGCTCGGCGTAGCAGAGCCCTGCGAGCGCGCAGGCGAAGCCGAGGAGGAGGAAGGAGATGACGAGCGCAGGCCCGGCGCCGCTCCGCACGACAACACCATTCACGATCTCGCCAGCCGCAGCGGAGCCGATCGCGCCGAAGATCCCGGCACCGATCACCGCGCCGATCGCGAGCATGATCAGATCGCCAGCACCCAGCATTCGTCGAAGCGCGTTCGGATTGTCCGCCTCCGACATCAGATCGGCGATCGGCTTTCGGCTGAACAGTGATGCCATGCGGAGCCCGGGCTCAGGAGGAAGGAACAAGACGTGGAGCGCGACGCGCGAGTGCGCGCCGCGCTCGCACGGCAGTCATTACGATGCCGACTCGATCCGCATGCCGTAGAACGACCGGTAGACGAACGTCGCGGAGATGAGGAAGAACACGAGCGCCAGCACGTGGGTGAGATTCCCCGGATGCGAGGCACTCAGCGACACCGCGAGCTCCACCGCGAGCAGGCCGAACAGCGTCGTGAACTTGATGATCGGGTTGAGCGCCACGGACGACGTGTCCTTGAACGGATCGCCGACGATGTCGCCGACCACGGTGGCCTCGTGCAACGGCGTTCCCTTCTGCTTGAGCTCCACCTCGACGATCTTCTTCGCGTTGTCCCACGCGCCGCCGGCATTCGCCATGAACACGGCCTGGTAGAGTCCGAACAGCGCGATCGACACGAGATAGCCGATGAAGAAATACGGCTCGACGAACGCAAAGGCGAGCGTCGCGAAGAACACGCAGATGAAGATGTTGAGCATGCCCTTCTGCGCATACTTGGTGCAAATCTCGACGACGGCCTTGCTGTCTTCCATCGACGCCTTGGTCGCGCCCTCGAGCTTGATGTTTTCCTTGATGTACTCGACTGCGCGATATGCGCCCGTGGTCACGGCCTGAATCGACGCGCCGGTGAACCAGTAGATCATTGATCCGCCCGTGATCAGCCCGAGCAGGAAGGGCGGGTGCAGCAGCGACAGATTGCCGATCAGCTCGGGCTTCAGCCCATCCGTGAGCGCTACGATGATCGAGAAGATCATCGTCGTCGCGCCGACGACCGCCGTGCCGATGAGCACCGGCTTCGCCGTCGCCTTGAAGGTGTTGCCGGCGCCATCGTTCTCCTCGAGCAGATGCTTCGCGCGCTCGAAGTTCACCTTGAAGCCGTACTTGGACTGCAGCTCCTGCTCGATGTTCGGCAGCTGCTCGATGATCGAGAGCTCGAACACCGACTGCGCGTTGTCCGTCACCGGACCGTACGAGTCGACGGCGATCGTGACCGGACCCATGCCGAGGAAGCCAAAGGCCACCAGACCGAATGCGAAGACGGCGGGGGCCAGCATGATCCCGCCCTCCGTCGCCAATCCCGGCGTGATCGCGGGAATACCGAGGCTCACATAGTAGCCCGCCGCCATCAGCCCCATGATCGTCATGCCCAGCCAGTACGCGCTGAAGTTTCCAGCCACGAGGCCGGAGAGGATGTTGAGCGCCGAGCCGCCCTCGCGCGACGAGGAAACGACCTCGCGCACGTGTCGCGACGACGTCGACGTGAACACCTTCACCAGCTCGGGGATGATCGCGCCGGCGAGCGTGCCGCAGGTGATGACCGTCGCGAGCTTCCACCAGAGCGTCCCGTCGCCGAGCGTCGGGATGATCATCTTCGACACGACGTACGTAAACGCCACCGAGATGATCGACGTCAGCCACACGAGCGTCGTGAGCGGCGTCTCGTAGTTCATGTTGTCCGCGTTCTGGAAGCGCGCCTTCGCGATCGCGCCGTTGATCAGATACGACACGCCGCTCGCGATCACCATCACGATGCGCATCACGAAGATCCACACGAGCAGCTGCACCTGAACAGTCGTATCCGGCACGGCGAGCAAAATGAATGCGATCAGCGCCACACCCGTCACGCCGTACGTCTCGAAGCCGTCGGCGCTCGGCCCAACCGAGTCGCCGGCGTTGTCGCCGACGCAATCCGCGATCACGCCCGGGTTGCGCGCGTCGTCTTCCTTCACGTTGAACACGATCTTCATGAGATCCGAGCCGATGTCGGCGATCTTCGTGAAGATGCCGCCCGCGATACGCAGCGCCGCGGCGCCGAGCGATTCACCGATCGCGAAGCCGATGAAGCACTGGCCCGCGTAGTCGCCCGGAATGAAGAGCAGAATGCCGAGCATGATCAGCAGCTCGACCGAGATCAACAGCATGCCGATGCTCATGCCGGCGCTCAGCGGAATCGCGTAGCAGGGGTACGGCTTGCCGCGCAGGCTGGCGAACGCGGTCCGCGAGTTCGCGAAGGTGTTGACGCGAATGCCGAACCATGCCACGCCATAGCTGCCGGCGATGCCGAGCAGGCTGAAGGCGAGGATGATCGCCACGCGTCCCGGCGTGAAGCTCAGCAGGTAGCCGAAGTAGAGCACGATCACGGCGCCGATGAACACCTCGAGGAGGAGAATGAACTTCCCCTGCGTCGTCAGATACGTCTTGCACGTCTCGTAGATCAGCTCCGAAACCTCGAGCATCGACTCGTGCACGGGCATCGCCTTGAGCTTCGCGTAGATCACGACGCCAAAGACGAGGCCAAGCGCGCAGACGATCAGCCCATAGGTGAGCAGCGTGCTCCCTGGGATGCCGTTGAGGAAGGTGACCTGCGACAGGTCGGGCACCTTCAGATTCGCCTCGCCGCCGACGGCGGGGTCGTCCTGCGCGAGAGCGCGAAGCGCGGTGAGCGGAAGGGCCAGCATCGCAAGCAGCATCGCCGGCCAGCGCGAGAGGATGCGTGTGAACGAATGGTGCATTGTGTTCATTAGTGAAAGTCTCCAGTGAGGTACAGAAGCCGCCGCGCCATCGGCAGCGAGCGGGAAGAGCGTCGGTCGAACGCGCCCGGCTGAGCGGCGGGGCATGGCTACACTGCCTCCACACGACGCCAGAGCGCGTACACCGGGATGCCGATCAGCACGATCACGAGCCCCGAGAGGGCCTGCGTGCGCGTCTGCGGCGCGAGGAGCAGGATGATCGCGACAGCGCCAGCGAGCAGGATGTAGAGCGCGGGGAGCACCGGATATCCCACGGCGCGATACGGGCGCTCGATCTCCGGATGCTTGCTGCGCAGAATGAATAGCCCGATGGTGGTGAGCACGTAGAAGAGCAGCGCCGCGAAGATCACGTAGTCGAGCAGCTGCCCGTAGGTCCCCGTCAGGCAGAGGAGCGACACCCACACCGACTGTATGATGAGCGCAAAGCTCGGAACCGACTTCGCGTTTAGCTTGCCCGCGCGGCGGAAGAAGAGCGCGTCGCGCGCCATCGCGAAGTAGACGCGTGCGCCGGCGAGGATCAGTCCATTGTTGCAGCCGAAAGTCGAGATCAGGATCAGAATCGCCATGAACGTCGCGCCGCTCGCCCCGAACACCTGCTCGGCTGCCGCCGTGCCGACGCGGTCCTGCGTCGCGTGCTCGATTCCTCGCGCGAGCACCGTCGCACCGTCAGCGACGCCGTGCAGCGGGAGCACCTGAAGGTATGAGATGTTTGCGAGAATATAGAGCAGACTCACGAGCCCCGTTCCGAACACGAGCGCCAACGGCAGATTGCGCCGCGGGTTCTGCACTTCGGCCGCCGCGAAGGTCACGTTGTTCCACGCGTCGCTCGAGAAGAGCGACCCGACCATCGCCGCTCCCGCCGCGAGCACGAACGCGCCCGTGATCGATGGCCCCGCCGAGAATGCGGCTCCGAAGTTGGCGGCGATGGCGGTGGAGTTTCGCCCGATTACGAAGCCGAGGACGATCAGGATGGCGAGCGCGCCGGCCTTCACGAACGAGAGCGACGTTTGAACCAGCTTCCCTTCGCGAACGCCGCGCAGATTCACCCAGGTGAGCAGCCACACGCTCGCGAGGCCGACGAGCCGCTGCGGCGTGAGCCCGATCTGGATCGCCGCCGACGGATCGACGCAGCCGAGCGCCTTGACGCAGATGTCGGCCTGGGGAAACCATGCATAGCGATCGGGGGAGATCGCGGGCCAGAGCACGCCCATGAAGCGCCCGAAGGCGACGGCGACTGCGGCAATCGTCCCCGTCTGGATGACAAGGAAAAGGGTCCACCCATAGAGGAAACCCATGAGTGGACCCATCGACTCGCGGAGGAAGACGTACTGTCCTCCTGCTCGGGGATACATCGCGGCGAGCTCCCCGTAGGCGAGCGCACCGAGCAGCGTAATGAGCCCCGTGAGTCCCCAGATGATCAGGAGCCACAGCGGCGATCCTACCGCGCGCGAGATGCTCGCCGAGACGATGAAGATGCCGGACCCGATCATGGAGCCCGCGACGAGCATCGTCGCGTCCGTCAGGGTCATGGCCCTGACGAATTCGGTCGGAGACAGCGAACCTTCGCGCTCGGTGGACCCAGCGGTCATGTGCTTCCTCGATCGATGCGGATTGTGCGCGGGCGGGCTGCCGGCAGACCTATGAAGAGCGGTCTCGCGGCGGGCAGTAAATCGGGGGGAAAGTAACGGCGCAGTCAGCAGATGCGCTAGGTCGCGCGTGCTGCGAATGTGGGGCTAGAGGCTCAGCGGAATGTCCACGCCGGCGGCGACTGGAGTGCCATCCACGCGATGCGCGGGGCGCCATTTGAACTGCATGAAGCGATCACGGAGACGGCGGTCGTATCCGGAGTTGCCGGTGTCGATGTCGACGCGGGCGACCCGTCCTGTTTCGTCGATTTCGAAATGAATGACGAATGTTTTCCCGCGCAGAGCTCCGGGCACGGGGAGCTCGGGAAGCAGGAGTAGATCGGCCGTGGGAGGAAAGATGTTTCCCTCTCCCCCACCGTTCCCTGGCCCGACTCCCGATCCACGTCCCGCGCCCACCCCGGTGCCCGTCCCTCCGCCCGTTCCGGGGCCCGCGCCGGGACCGCCCGTGGCGCCGGCGCCATTCCCTGCGCCGGGTGCGTTGCCGGCGGCGACGGTGACGGAATCCGGCTTGATCTCTGGCGCCGCCGCGGTGGGCGGCGGGACCGTGGGCGGGGGCATCACGGGCTTGGGCGGCGGGATCGGAGTCGCGACAGGCGGAATGAGGGAGTTCGGCTTCGCAAGCACGGGCGGCGCGGGAGGCGGAGGCGGAGCGACCTGCACGTAGCGCAGATCCTCGTGCACGTACGGCTCGCGCGCACCGCCCCTGCTCCCGCCGCCTCCGCCGCCCGCCGCTCCGGCGCCGCCCGCGCCTCGCGTCGCATCCTCCGCGTTCTTCACGAGCAGGATCGGCAGGATCATCAGCGCGATCAGGAGCGCATGCAGGAACAGCGAGATCGCGCCCGCCCATTTGGTATCCCTGCGTTCGGGAACTCCAACGGGCGGCCGATACGGCGGGCGGGCGACGGGCGGCTCGTTCGGAGCCTCGTACGATGACATGTCGATGATGACCTCTGCTTCCCTAAAAAATAACGCGACGGACGCACCGAGAGATGCGTCCGTCGCGAGAGCCTGCGGGAATCACGCAACCGAAGTTGCGCGCTCGTCGAGCTACTTCGGCACGTCCTTCGGCGGAATACCGATGACCTTGACGCCCGCGCCGCGCGACTGGTCCATTCCGAAGATCACGTCCTGATACTTCACGGTCGGATCGCCCTTCACGAAGATGATCTTTTCCGGACGCCCCTCGAAAATCTCCTTGAGGCGCTTTCCGAGATTGTCCTTCGTCACTGCTTCGCTGTTGATCTTGTACGCGCTCCCCGGCAGAACCTGGAGCACGATCTGATCGGGCTGTACGGTATTCTGGACCGGCTGCGGCGTCGGATCCGGAAGCTGCAGATCGATCGCCTTCCGCATCATCGGCACCGCCATGATGAAGATGACCAGCAGCACCAGCAGCACGTCGATCATCGGCGTGACGTTGATATCGTTGGAGAGGGTCGTCCCACCACCAGTTGTCATTGCCATGCGATTCTCCTACGGCTTCTTGGTGGATTTCGGGAAATCTCCCGCGACGGTGGACTCCGTTCCCGGCTGCTGATCCGAGATCGCGCCCACTACACGAACACCGTTGTGCGCAGCGATGTCGATCGCGTCGAGCACCTTCGAATAGTCGAGATCCTTGTCCGCCTTCACGTAGAGGATCTTGTCCGACGTGCGCGCGTCGAAGATCCGCTTGAGCTGATCGGGAAGCGACGCATTCGGGATCGACTTCTTGTTCAGATAGTACTGTCCGAATGCATCGATGCCGAGCACCTGATCCTCATTGTCCTCTGGATGCGACTTGAGGTTGATGCCGCTGGGCGGCGTTGCCTGAAACCCGGCATTGATGAGCGGCGTCACGACCATGAAAATGATCAGGAGCACGAGCATGACATCGATCATCGGTGTTACGTTCGGAGACGACGCGACACCGCCGCCTGTCCCCGCGCTTGACATGGCCATGAGCTACCTCCTCCGGGTGGCCAGGGTTACTGCGAGATGGGGCCTGAGCCAACCGTGTTGAACTCACGGGTGAAGCGCGAGCGGCCGAATTCACCGGCAACCCCCTTAATCAGATAGTCGATCATTTCCTTCGAGGTGTATGTCATCTCGACGGAGAGATTGTCGATCTTCGTGGTGAAGTAGTTGTACGCCCACACCGCCGGAATCGCGACGAGCAGACCGAACGCCGTCGTGATCAGCGCCTCGGCGACACCGGCCGAGATCGCGCCCATTCCACCCGCGCCCGACTGCGCCATGCCCGTGAACGCGTTCACGATTCCCATCGTCGTGCCGAGCAGACCGACGAACGGAGCCGTCGCACCAACCGTTGCGAGCACGGCCAAGCCGCGCTTCAGCTCGGAGAGAATGATCATCATGTTGCGCTCGACCGCGCGCTCCGCCGAGTTGATGTCCGCTACAGTCACCGAACCGTTCTGGATCAATGGCTTCACTTCACCGAGTGCACCACCGAGAACGCGGGCGACGTGCGACTTCTTGTAGCCCTCGGCCAGGCGGATCGCTTCGTTGAGGTTGTCCTCTTCCAGGAACTGCGAAAACTCCGGCGCGAACTTGCGCGTCTCGGCCTGCGCCTTACGAAGCGTCCACCACTTGCCGACCATCACGGTGAGCGAATAGACCGACATGATCGCGAGCGCGAGCACGATTCCCTTCGCAAACCCGCCCATCGACTGAAAGAGCGCAAGTAACGAGATACCCATTTGATCTTCTCCGAAATAGAAAGACGAAAAGTGAGACTGCTCTGATCAGCTCAATGATTGGGTGCGACGAATTTCAGTGGCAGCTGCACGATCTGCTTTACCTTGTGCCCGCCGGCTTCGGCCGGATAGAAGCGCCACTGGGGCAGTATCGCCTTGAGGGCCGATGCGAACAGGTCGTTGCTCGCTTTCAAAACCTTGAACGTGCTCATCTCCGCCTTGCCCGACGTGTCGACGACGAACTGCGCGAGCACGTCGCCTTCGACGCGAGAGCTTTCGAGCATCGACGGGTACTTCGGATTCGGATTCCCCTCACGCGGCAGCGCGGGCTTCTCGACCTGGAACTCGAAGTACGGCTGATCGGTGGGCTGTGCGACGCCACCAACGACGCCGTTCGCCTTTCCACCAGCAACGCCCTTCCCCGAGAAATCCTTTTCGTCGGTGACTGCCTTCGAGAGATCGACATCCGGAATCTTGTCCGGGATGTTGATCGGCGCGGTGAGCACCTGGAACCCCTTGGGCGGCGGAGGTGCGGCCACCACATCCGGCGGGGGCGGCTTCGGCTCATCCGGCGGCGGTGGCGGCGGCTCGGGCGCCTTTGCGAAGACGACGTCTTCCTGACGTGTCTTCTCCACGATCTTCTCACCCGCGTGCGCGGTGACGTACACCGCGAGCGTGATGATGATCGCGTGCAACGCGACGCTGACGAACGTCCCGCCAATACCTCCCTTCTTCTGCGGCTTCGACTCGATCAGGTTGTTGAACATGCGCCTGGGATCGGAATGAAGTTCACGAGCACTGGTACGAACTTGGGAAGGAACCTACGACAGCATGATTATCGAGGGGATGCGGCCCACATTAAGAAATCATGAAGGCCGTGTTAGCATTACTTCACACATCATGCCGGGCATTCTGGCCGCGTCCGCTACTCGATTGTATCGCTGTGTTCCGACGTGCGTAGCTGCACGATGGGACGAGCCGGCACCTGTCTCAATGGTAGGGCGCAACGAATTTCAACGGCAGTTGAACTATCTGCTTTACCCTGTGGCCGCCGGCTTCCGCCGGATAGAAGCGCCATGTGGAGAGCGCTCTCTCGAGCGACGCCGAGAAGAGATCGTTGCTGGAGTCAAGTATTTTGAAGGTGCTCATCTCCGCACGGCCGAGCGTGTCGACGACGAATTGCGCGAGCACAGTACCTTCGACGCGCGAGCTCTCGAGCACGGATGGATAGCGCGGCGAAGGATTCCCGCCGCGAGCGAGCGCGGGCTTCTCTACCTGCGACTCGTCGTATGGCTGGCCGACGTCGACTCCGGTTCCGGGCGTCGACACGTTCCTGCCGTCGCCGCCCGTGCGCGATGTGAATAGGCTCTCCGCAGGCGTCGTCGACGCTGACGGATCGATCGGCGGAAGTGTCGTCGGAATCACGATGGGCGGAACGAACTTCGGCTCGCGCGGCAATGCTGGCGCGCGCGGATGAGCCGGACGCGATGCGGGCGGGTTGGTGTGCGGGACTTCCGGCCTGCTCGGCGTTGGCGGATAGAGCTTGATGAGCTTTTCGGGTGGCGCACGATGCACCTCGCCCGCGCTCGCCGTCGCGATCACGGCCAGCGTGATGATCGCCGCATGAATCGCAACGCTCACCAGCGTGCCGCGAACCGACTTCTCCGTCGTGCGCTTCGAGTCGATCAGATTGATGGACATGTGCGGAGCCTCCCAGGTGAGAGCGTGTGCGAGCACCATCCCTGGTTTCCAACATAGGACTCGATGTTATCGCGATCCTTGCGTGTGCATTACTGGGGAGCGTCTCGCCCATTACGATCGAGTGAACCAATCGTTAGCGAGATCGTAATCACGCCCCGACAGCTCAGTCGGCGGAGATCGGCTCCACCGCCGTCGGCGCCACCACAGCATCCTCCGCCACGGGCAGCGTCACCGTGAATGTCGTCCCTCGCCCGAGGCGGGAGCGCACGGAGATCGTCCCGCCATGCGCCTCGGCGATCCACTGGCTGATCGCGAGCCCGAGCCCAAAACCCCCGCGCTCCGCCGAGCGTGAGCGCGCGCGGTCGGCGCGGTAGAAGCGCTCGAAGATGTGCGGGAGATCGGCGGCCGAGATACCCATCCCCGTGTCGCGCACCGTGAACGCGACCGTGCGATCGTGCGCAACGAGGCTGAGCTCGACGCTCCCCGTCGTCGTGTACTTGAGCGCGTTGGTCACGATGTTGAGAAAGAGCTGGCGCAGCCGCGTGCGGTCCGCGAGCACGACGACGTCCGCGATCTCGGGCATCGTCACCGTGAGCCCGGCCGCTTCGCCGAGGATCGTTGCGGTTTCGAAGACTTCGGTGGCGAGTGGCGCGAGCGGCACGCGCTCGCGATGCAGATCGAAACGCCCTTCATCCGCGCGCGCGAGCGTGAGCAGCGAGTCGACGAGATCCGCCATGCGCGTCGTCTCGTGGAGCGCCTCCTCGAGCGCGATCAGCTTGTCGGGCCCCGGCGCTCGGTCGCTCATCGCGCGCTCGACGTCCGCGCGCATCACCGCCAGCGGCGTCTTGAGCTCGTGGCTCGCGTCCGCGGTGAAGCGGCGGAGCGCGGCGAAGGAGCTCTCGAGCCGCTCGAGCATCTCGTTCAGCGTCACCGCGAGCTTCGCGATCTCTTCTCCGGCGGTCACCGGCAGTCGTCGATGCAGTGAGCGTCCGTCCGTGATCGCTCGCACCTCGTTCACCAGGCGATCCACCGGCTGAAATGCGCGTCCCGCGATCGCATAGGCGAGGGCGATCGACGCGATGAGCAGTATCGGCGCGACGGCCGCCATCGTCTCGACGAGATCCTTGATCGCGGGATCGGGGATATCGGCCGTGGTCGCGACGACCACGCGAGACACAGCCGATCCCTTGTCGGTCGGCGCCTGCGCGATCATCAGGAGCCTCCGGTCGTCCAGCTGCACGGTCTTCGCGACTCCGGTGGTCGGCGCACTCACCGCGGCCGCCATCAGCACCGCAAGCTGATCGGGGTCCTCATTGAGCTCGCGAATCGGCGCCGACACGTAGAGAATGCGCCCACTCGCGTCGAGCACGAGCAGATAGTCGGGCATCCCCTCGAGCATCGTGCGCAGCGGCGCGTCGAGTTGCGCACCAGCCAGCGAGTCGCGATTCGTCGTCACCGGCTGCCCGGCGAGCTCGGACTGATGAATCAATCTGAGAGCGAGATTCGCCTCGACGAGCGCGTGGCGCCTGAGCTCATCGACCGCGCCCTCGCGGCGCGTCGTCCAGATCACCGCCGCGAACACGCCGACGGTGCCGATGAGCGCGGCCGCGTACGCCGTCGTGAGCTGCGCGCGGATCGTGCTCATGCGCCGCTAGACGCGCACGACGTAGCCGACTCCGCGCACGGTATGGATGAGCTTCACGGCGTGCGTGCTGTCGATCTTCTTGCGCAGATGATTGATCACCACGTCCACGATGTTCGTCCCGGGATCGAAGTGATACCCCCACGCGTACTCGGTGATCAGCGTCCGGCTCATCACGCGCCCCGCGTGCCGCATCAGATACTCGAGCACGGTGTACTCCTTCGGCGTCAGCTCGATCGCCTCCTCCGCGCGCGTCACGGTGCGCGTGTTCTTGTCGAGCGAGAGATCGGCGACCTTGAGCACTGCCGCGGCCATCGTGGGCGTGCGCCGGCTCAGCGCCTCGACGCGCGCGAGCAGCTCCTCGAACGCGAACGGCTTCGTCACGTAGTCATCCGCGCCTGCACGGAAGGCCTCGACCTTCGCATCGACCGCGTCCTGCGCCGTGAGCACGAGCACCGGCCGCTCGAAGCCTCGCCCGCGAATGTTGCGCAGCACATCCATGCCCGAACGTCCCGGCAGCCGCATATCCAGCACGACGAGATCATACTGCTCCGACGCCGCTCGGCGCTCCCCCTCTTCGCCATCGGTGACGAGATCGACGCCCCAGCGCTGCTCCTCGAGTCCGCGCTTCACGTATTGTCCAACGGTCGGATCGTCCTCGATCACCAGAATTTTCATTTCGTGCCGTTGTCCTCAGCGCTCGTTCGGGCGACGCAGCCCGAACTCGCGAATCTTGCGATAGAGCGTCTTCGGCGAGATGCCGAGGATGTCCGCTGCCTTACCCTGATGCCACCGCGCATGTTGCAACACCGTCTCAATGTGCTGCCGCTCCACCTGCTCGAGGGGCGCGAGCGGATCCGTTGCGCGTCCACCGTTCGACGCGGGGAGCCCGCCGAGCGGAACGTCGTTCGCGTGAATCACCGATCCCGTCGCGACGAGCGCCGCGCGCTCGATCACGTTGCGCAGCTCGCGCACGTTCCCCGGCCACGGATACGCCTGCAGCGCCTCGATCGCGTCGGGGCTGAGCGAGCGCTGCACGCCATCCGCCGCCGCGTCCAGAAAGTGGCGCGCGAGCAGCGGGATGTCGACCGCGCGCTCGCGAAGCGGTGGCAGCGTCACGCTGATCGTGTTGATGCGATAGTAGAGATCACTTCGAAAGGTGCCGTTCGCAACGCGTTGCGCGAGATCCTGATTGCTCGCGGCGACCACGCGCAGATCGGAGCGTACCTTCTGCGTTCCTCCCACCCGATAGAACGTCCCGAGCTCGAGCGCGCGCAGCAGCTTGCCCTGCACCTTCGGATCGAGCGCGCCGATCTCGTCCATGAAGATCGTCCCGCCATTCGCGAGCTCGAACAGCCCGAGCTTCCGCGTCGACGCTTCCGCGTGCGCGCCGCGTTCGTGGCCGAACAGCTCACTCTCGACGAGTGCATCCGGAATCGCGGCGCAGTTGATGTCGACGAGCGGTCCCGTCACGCGATGCGACAGCCGGTGCAGCATGCGAGCGATCAGCTCCTTCCCCGTTCCCGACTCGCCGAGGATCAGCACGGCCGAGTCGCTGCGCGCTACGCGCTCGACGAGCGCGATCACCGCCTGCATCGGGGCGTACTGCGTGACGATCTCCGACTGCTCCTCGCGCGCCGACAGCCGCTTGTGCAGAAGCGCGTTCTCGCGCGTGAGCTCGCGCCTCTCCCAGGCGCGACGCACCATCACGTCGATCTCCGCCATTCGGTACGGCTTGGCGAGATAGTCGTACGCGCCGAGCTTCATCGCACTGATCGCGGTCTCGATCGTGCCGTTCCCGGTGATGATGATGACCTCCGGCGGAGACAGCTCCTCGCGGATCTGGCGCAGCACCTCGAGCCCATCCATTTCCGGCATCACGATGTCGAGCAGCGCGACGTCGAACGCCTCGGCCCGGAGCGCATCGAGTGCCGACCGGCCATCGGTGTGCACCGACACCTGGTAGCCGCGCCCCTCGAGAAATTTCTGAAGGATGGAGCCGAGGTGTGCCTCGTCTTCGGCGATCAGCACCTTGATGCGGTTGTCATCTCTCATGTTGCCGGCTCCGCGAGCGGAAGTATCACGCGAAAGGTGCTTCCTTTTCCGAGCGCGCTGTCGACTTCGATTCGGCCTCCATGATCGGCGACGATCCCGTAGCAGATCGAGAGACCGAGCCCGGTGCCGCGTCCCGGCGGCTTGGTGGTGTAGAACGGCTCGAAGAGCCGCTGACGAACGGTGGTCGAGATCCCGGTGCCCTGATCGATCACCTCGATCACGACCTCCTCTCCCCTCACGGGTGAGCGAAAGGCGCGAAGGCCGATCGTGCCTTGATGGTCCATCGCATCCATCGCGTTGAGCATGAGCGCCATCAGCACCTGCACGAGCTGGTCGCGATCGGCGCGGACGACGAGCGTCGCGTCCGTCGCAATATCGACGTCGACGGTCATCGACTTGAACGTCGGATGATACTTGAGCAGGCGGAGCGTCTGCTCGACGATGTCTCGCAGCTCCGACGGCGAGCGCGTCGCGCCGGTGGGGCGGCTGAAGTCGAGGAGCCCGTTCAGGATCCGCTTCGAGCGATGCACCTCGTGATCGATGATGTCGCACAGCTCGGCGAACGATGCGCGCAGCTCATCCGGCATCTTCGCATCGGCGAGCTGCATCGCGAGCGTCTCGGCGCAGGCGCCGATCGTCGCGAGCGGGTTGTTGATCTCGTGCATCGCGCCCGCGGCCAACGTCCCCACGGCGGCGAGCTTGCGCGCCTGCGCAGCCTCTTCCTGCGCGCGTATCGCATCCGTCACGTCCTCGCCGATGGTGATCACGTGCGTGACGACGCCGTCCTCATCGCGCATCGGTATCTTCGAGACGCGATAGACACGCGCATCGCCACCGGCGACCGACTCGATGTCGAATCGTAGAATTTCGCCGGTGCGAAAGACCATATCGAACTCGCGCTTGAGAACGTCCTCCGGCTGGCGGCGGAGGACCTCGAAAATGCTGCGGCCGAGTGCGTCGTCGCGCTGCACGCCCTGCATCCCTGATTCGCGCGTGCGATTCCATGCGCGCACGCGATAGGCGCGATCGACGACGTGTAGTCCGAGCGGAAGCGAGTCGAGAATCTGCTGTGTGAAATGATTCTGCGCCGCGTGCTCGGGATCCGCGTCGAGCGACGACGGTGCCGCGGTCTCTTCGACTGAATTACGTACGCGCGACAATGACCCTCGCAGTGGCTGGACGCCCCAACTTAGACACCACGCTCTGTTCGGACAAGATGACCGAACGGGCATATAGGTCACAATAACATGGAAAAGAGCCGCGCGGCGCGTCAGTCGGGGATCAGAATCGCCTCTCCCAGAACGGACTCCTGCGAGGAGCCATCGACCGTCGTCACGACGCGCTTCCCGGCAATTCGCACATCGATCGTGTGCCCGCGCGCGTGCACGCGCGAGATCTCCGCGCGGGCGAGCGCGAATGGAAAGGGATCGATCGTAACGCCGTCGTCGTGCGCGCGGATTCCCATCACGTACTGCACGATGTGATCGGCAACCCAGGAACGCTGCACGTCGTCGAGCCCGCGGTACACGGAGGCCTGCCCCGTGAGCGGATTGTAGTGCTCGAAGCCGTTCGGCCGCTCGAGATCGCCCTCGTGAAACATCATGCGTACGTAGCGGCGAAGGAACGACGCAGCCTCCTCGCGGAGCGCCGGCGCGTGCACCGCAGCCGTCGCACCGATCGCATCCATGATGTTGCTGTTCACCGACGGCCACACGCGCCCGTTCCACGGCTGCGACTGGCGCTGTCCCTTCCACTCGCCGTATGCGCTGAAGAACGGATCGTCGACGGCGGTGGCAGGAACGGGAAAGGGCGTCCAGAACTCGCCGGGGTCGAGCAGATGTCGCTCGAGCCCCGTAACGTCGCTCGCGCCGACGAGATCCGTAGCGTAGGGGTAGAACGCGTGCGCGCTCTTCACGCACGTTCGCTCGCCGCTCGCGGGATCGAGATCGGAGAACAGCTCGTCACCCGCATCCCACATACGCGTGCGGAGTGCCGCCGCTATTCGCTCGCGCGCGAGGCGCCAGCGCCGGGCATCGGGCGGGTGCCCCGCGCGCTGCGCCATGCGCTCGAGCGCGCGCGTGAGCGAGTACGCGAAGGTGGTGACGTCGACGCCCTTCAAGCGCTTCCCTGCGGTGAGCTCGTCGCGAGCCCCGCCCGGATCTACGCCCTCGAATCGCGAGGAGTGCTGCTCCCCGATCTCGCGCGGCGCGAGGATGTCGATCATCCCCGACGACTCCGCGTCCCGCGCGAGCATCAGCCAGTCCGCGTAGCGCGAGAGCGGCGCGTACATCTCGCGAAGAAAGCCCTCGTCCGGCCACACCGCATCCAGCGCGAGGATCGCGTCGCCCCAGTTCGACTGCGCGACGCCCCCTTGCGAGCGATGGTCCGCGAAGATGCGCGAAGGGACGCTGCCGTCGTCGCGCTGGTGCGCGAAGAATCCCCGCAGCACACCGCGCGCGCGCTCTGGCGAGTCGAGCCAGCGCAGCTCGCGCACATTCGCCGTCGCCGCGAGCGCCGAGGGCGTGTGCAGCTCGCCGATCCCCTCGCACATCGCCGGCGCACCGATCGCGCCCGCGTCGTGCTCGATCGCATTCGACCAGAGCCCGTACCAGCGGTACCAGTAGTAGTGCTCGAGGTACGGATCCGAGCAGCTGAACGCAGGCGCGTGCGCGAACCGCTCCGCCCACCGTCGCCGGCTCGTGCC
Source organism: Gemmatimonadaceae bacterium (assembly GCA_013697785.1). GTDB lineage: Bacteria > Gemmatimonadota > Gemmatimonadetes > Gemmatimonadales > Gemmatimonadaceae > FEN-1250. Next base: position 1,459 of record JACCWE010000126.1, on the reverse strand, counting down.
GCCCAGCGTCGCCGCATGATGCGGCTCCTCGCTCGTTGGATGCACGATCACGACGCTCGGGCGCTCCGCTGGCGCGCCCGCTCGCTCGGGAAGCTGGAGTGGCGCGAGCCGCATCGCGAAGGTGCTCCACGCGCCCTCCGTGGTCACCGCCAGCTCGCGGTGCACCGCGCCGAAGAGCGTCGCGTCGCCGCTGCTCCCCTCCAGCCGAATCTCCCTCGGCAGCCCCTCTCCCGCCCACTTCTCGACGAACGGCGTGAGATCCCAGCGCGGCGCCGAGGGAACGGGCGCAACGAGATATGCAGCCCAGCTCGCGGTCTCGCCGTAGCACGCGAGCTCCGCACGCACGGGCAGCGCTTCGCCGCGCTCGTCATACACCGTGGTGTGAAACGCGAAGGCGCCGTCGTAGCCGACGGTCCATCGATCGATGTTCGTCGCATCGTGCGCGGTCCATGCGACGAGATTGAGCGGCGCGTGCCGAAGTCCCTGCACCAGCCATTCCGATGCGAACACGCCGCCGGGTTGCACGGTGCGCACCTCGCTCGCCATCATCCCATTCGCGAGCCGGTAGTCCACCGTGAGCTCGGCCGGCGTCCAGCGCCGCGCGACCGGACGCATCGGAATCTCGCGACCGTCGGCATCGAGTGCGCTCACGGTGAAGAGCGGCGCGAAGGAATAGTGGTAGAGCGACGCCTCATCCCAGAAACCGGGCGAGTCCAGCCACCGAGGGAAGGGCGGCGCGAACGAGATGCCGTCGGTGGCCGAGAGGAACCACTTGTCCGCGCGCGCGAGCAGTGCGAGTGGATCGCTCATTTCGCGCGTCTCATGCCGTCAGACGGCGACGGCGGCGATCTGCTCGAAGATTTCCGCGTTCGAGCGCTTGAGCCCCGGATGCGCCTCGACGTGCGCCCAGGAAATCGTGCCGTTCAGATCGACGAGGAAATAGGCGCGCGCCGAGAAAAAGTTGTCGGCGAGGAGTACGCCGTATGCGCGCGAAATGTCGCGCTTGAAGTCGCTCACCAGATCACCGCGCATCTGATGCTTGTTCTTGAACTCCTTGAGCGTCGGCACCGAGTCGACGCTGATCGGAATCACCTCGACGTCCCTGCTCGCGAACTGATCGAAGTCCGTGGAGAAGTCGCACATCTCCGTCGTGCACGTCGAGGTGAAGGCGAGCGGGAAGAAGGCGAGGAGCACGCGCTTCTTTCCCTGAAAGGACGACAGCGTGACGGGATGTCCACTCGTTGAATCGGCGGTGAAGTCGGGCGCGGGATCGCCCGCGACTGGAGCATCGATGACAGCGGGACTGGTCATGACGGAAGCCTGTGCATGAATGTGGCCGAGAGGTGAGAGTGCTGCGCGGTTGCGGCGGGCATCTCGTCGGCATCGGGTGGCGAGGTGCCGACGAGAATGGCCGTGATGATCACGACGAGCACGCCGATCGTGAGCTCCACCGCCGCGC
>JACCWE010000105.1 GCA_013697785.1 Gemmatimonadaceae bacterium | reverse complement strand
GTCTCGGACTGTTGCGAGTACTTCGTGTAGTTGACGATCTGCGTCTTGAAGAACGCGGAGAGCAGCAGCGCAAAGATCCCTATGAGCACCCAGGAGGCGATGCGCGCCCGGCGCGCGATCTCGTTGGGATGGAAGCTCACGTCGTGGACGCGCGGAGCACGGGGCGCAGAATCAGGAGCGTCACGAGGCCGAACAGCGCGGTGACGGCGGCGGTGAGCGGCGACCAGACGAAGAGCTGGATCGCGACCTGCCTGAAATCACCGCGATGCCCCGCGAGCACGAAGATTATGTCGAAGGCCCACTTGCCGAGAAAGAAGAAGAGCGCGTTGAGGAGCACATCGTCGGCAAAGAAAACGGCCTTGAGCCACGACGCCGTGAAGCCGATCATGCTCATCGCGAGCGCGCCCGCGCCGAAGACGTGCACGTCGACGGAGTCGGAGACGAGGCCGACGCAGAGACCAATCAACGCGGCGGCGCCCGGACGCACGCGGATCGCGACGAGCAGCGTCGCGATGACGAGGAAGTCGGGGCCCGCGCGCCAGCCGAGGAGCGGGCGCAGCGTGTAGTGCAGCATCACGAGAATGATGAACGCGATCAGTGTGCGGAAAAAATCGGTTGGTCTCATGGCGTAGTCGCGGTAACGGGCCGCGCGGACGTATCGCGCGGAAGCGCGGCGGAATCCTTTCGCGATTGGAGCCGGTTGAGCGAGTCGCCCGCGGCGACGATGCTCTTCACGGCGGAGTCGGCATACACTCCGACCTTCCACACGGACTGCACTCCCGCCGTCGTGCGCGCGGGCAGCAGCACCATCACATCCGACACATCAGCTGGCGAAACCGCAGGGCGCAGCAGGTACGTGCGCGCCCACAGCTCCGACGTCTTCACCTCGGCGATCACCGTTCCGACGGGAATGCCGCGCGGGAAGGTGCCGCCCAGGCCCGAGCTCACGATCAGCGTTCCCGGCTTGAGATTGCTGCGCATGGTGACTCCGCGCATCTCGAGCAGATAGCGCTCGGGTTCACTGCCCAAGTGCGCGCCGACAATGCCGTACGCCGCAGTGTCGACCGTCATCGCGCTCACGCGGAAATCCGGATGCGCCCACGCGATCGCGATGCTCATCGTCGGGTCGACGTTCTTGACCATGCCGACGAGCCCTTCGGGTGCGACGACTGGGCTGAACGGACGAATGCCCGCCTTGGCGCCGGCGGAGAGCGCGACGGTGAACTCCTCGCCAACGCCACGACCCTGCAGCACCTCCGCGGGAACGAAGCCCCAGCGAAGCGCCTCGCCAAGACCAAGGAGCTTGCGAAGTCTGTTGTTGTCGGCGAGCGATGCGTCGAGCGACATCGCGCGGAGCGCTATGCTGTCGCGCTGCGCCTCGCGCACTTCGCGCGTGAGCCAGGAGCGGCGACTCTGCTCGGCGTCGCTCTGCAGGGAGACGAGCGGTGCGAGAATAGTCTGGCGGAGCGCCGAGGCAAACGGATCGCGCACGCGATCGGGGAGCTGGATGGCCGCGAACGCGGCCACAAGGCACGAGACGAAGAGGACCGTGTCCCGGCGGGTGAACGCGCGAGCGGCGGGGGGCACGCGCCTCTCAGGTCTGCAGGACCGACCAGTACTTGTCCTCGTCGTCCAGAATGCGCCCGGTGCCTCTGACTACGCACGTGAGCGGATCCTCGTCGACGTGAATCGGGAGATTCGTCTCCTGGCTCAGAAGCAGGTCGAGCCCGCGAATGAGCGCGCCGCCGCCGGTCATGACGATTCCGCGATCGACGATGTCGCTCGCGAGCTCCGGCGGCGTGATCTCGAGCGCGCGTCGCACGGCGTCCACGATCTGCTGAATCGGCTCCTGAATCGCTTCGCGAATCTCGCTCGAATGCACGCGCACGGTCTTCGGAATTCCGGAGACGAGATCGCGTCCCTTCACTTCCATCTCGCGCTCTTCGCCCACCGGCGCCGCGGAGCCGATCTGGATCTTGATCTGCTCCGCCGTCGGCTCGCCGATGAGGAGATTGTAGTTCTTGCGCATGAACTGCACGATCGCAGTATCGAGCTCGTCACCGCCCGTGCGAATCGATGTGTCGCTGACGATGCCGGAGAGCGCGATGACCGCGATCTCGGTGGTGCCCCCGCCGATGTCGATGACCATGTTGCCGGTGGGCGTCTCGACCGGGAGGCCCACCCCGATCGCGGCGGCCATCGGCTCGGCGACCATGAAGACTTCCTTGGCACCGGCGCCGAGGGCCGAGTCGCGCACGGCGCGCTTCTCCACCTCGGTGATGCCGCTCGGCACGCACACGATCACCCGCGGCTTCACCTTGAAGACGTGGTTGTCGATGATGAGCTTGAGGAAGTAGCGCAGCATCTTCTCGGTGACGTCGAAGTCGGCGATCACGCCGTCCTTCATGGGCCGCACCGCGATCACGCCCTCCGGCGTGCGCCCGAGCATGCGCTTGGCCTCGAGCCCGACGCCCTTGATCTGGCGCGTCTCCCGATCGATCGCGACGACCGACGGCTCGTTCAGGACGATTCCCTCACCCTTGACGTAGACGAGGGTGTTCGCCGTGCCGAGGTCGACACCGATCGCGTTCGCGGGGAACAGACTTCCCGCCTTGAAGAAAGGCCAGCGCATCAATCTCGGGTTGGGGCGCCCGTTCCCGGTTGGAGGGAATGAGCCGTACTCGAA
>JACCWE010000087.1 GCA_013697785.1 Gemmatimonadaceae bacterium | reverse complement strand
GCGAACTTGTCGCGCTTGAAGTCGATCACGCGATACATCCGCTTGTGACCGCCGCCGCGACGACGCATCGAGATGTGGCCGTGGTTGTCACGTCCGCCCGACTTCTTGATCGGCTCGAGCAGCGACTTCTCCGGCGTCGACCGCGTGATCTCGCTGAAATCCGAGACCGTGCGGAATCGCGTGCCCTGCGTGACCGGCTTGAATTGACGAATGCCCATGACTCGCTTTAGCCCTCGAAGATGTCGATCGTGTCGATCGTTTCGCCCTCACGGAGCGTCACGACTGCCTTTTTCCAATGCGCCTTGCGACCGGCCGACTGCCCCATGCGCTTCGCCTTGCCGCGCTGGTTCGACGTCCACACGCCCGTCACGTGCACGGCGAACAACTTCTCGATCGCCTGGCGAATGTCGGGCTTCGTCGCATCACGATGCACCTGGAACGTGTACTCGCCGCGCTCCTGGTACGCCGCCGAGCTCTGCTCGGTGACGATCGGGCGAACGATGGTCTCGTATAGTGTCGGCATCGCTTACTTCCCCTTCTTCTTCGGCTTGGCCGCAGACTTCTTCGCGGCAGCCTTGGTGGCGGGCTTCTTCTTCTTCGGAGCTTCCTTCTTCGCGGGCTTCGCAGCCTTCTTCTTCGGCGCCTTCTCAGCCTTCTTCGGCGCCGCCTTCTTCGCCGTCTTCGCCGCCTTCTTCTTCTTTGCGTGCGTCGGCTTCGCGACCACTTCGCGCTTCGGCGCTTTCGCGCGCGGCGTTGGCTCCGTATCGGCGATGGGCTCCATGGTCTGCCCGATCGCGCTTCCCTCGATCAGCACCACATCCGACCAGAGAATGTGGTAGGCCGAGACGTCCGAGTACGGAAGCACGTGCACCGTCGGAATGTTGCGTCCCGACATGTGGAGGTTCGACTTCACACCGTCGGTGAGAATCAGAACCTTCTGATCGGCGACGCCCAGGCGTTCGACGAACGCGGCCAGACGCGAGGTCTTCGGCGCGTCATAGCTGAACGCATCGATCAGGATGACGGCGCCTTCGCGGGCGCGTGCATTGAATGCGCTCTTGCGCGCGAGTGCACGAACCTGCTTCGGTACGAACTGCGCGTAGCTGCGCGGGATCGGACCGAACACCGTACCACCACCAACCCAGTTCGGAGCGCGAATGGAGCCCTGACGCGCGCGTCCGGTTCCCTTCTGCTTCCACGGCTTCTGATTACCACCGATCACCTTGCCGCGCGTCTTCGTGGCCGCGTTGCCCTGGCGCTGGTTGGCGAGAAACGCCTTGACCGCCTGATGCAGCACCGGCTTGTTCACGACGCCGTCGAACATGTCCCCGGGAAGCGCCACGCGATCGCGCGCAGTGCCGTTGCCCGTGTACGCGGCAGCGTCGAAGCTGTTGGTCGTATCGGCCATGACCTTAACCCTGCTTCCGTACGAGGAGAATTCCGTTCGTCGGACCGGCGACCGCGCCGCGCACGTAAATCAGATTGCGCTCGACGTCGATCTTCTCGATCCGGAGATTGACCTGCGTATGCCGCTCGGCGCCGTAGTGACCCGGCATCTTCTTGCCCTTGATGACGCGCGAGGGATCGGTGCCTGGCCCGATCGATCCGGGGCGGCGGTGCTTCGTGTTGCCGTGCGTGTTCGGTCCGCCGCCAAAGCCCCAGCGCTTTACCACACCCTGGAAGCCGCGGCCCTTCGTGGTGCCGGTGACCTTCACGCGCTCGCCGACCTTGAAGATCTCGACCGTGATCTTCTGGCCGATCGCGACGTCGGGAGCGACGTAGTCCGTCGCCTGCGTGTCGTCGAGACGGAAGGAGCGAAGCGTGGATGGCGGCGCATCGAGCCCCGCCTTCTTCGCATGACCGACTTCGGCCTTCGTCGCACGACGGCCGCGCGGTGTGCGCTCCTTTCCCTTCGACTCGCGGCGCAGACGCTGCGTGCCGTGTCCGAGCTGCACCGATGCGAAGCCGGCCTTGCTCGTCTCCATCACCTGCACGACCGGATTCGGCTCGGCGACGATCACCGTGCAGGGAATCTGCTGGCCGAGCGCATTGAATATCTGGGTCATGCCCATCTTCGTGCCGATAATGCCGATCATTGCATCCTCACATTCACTTGAGTCACTGGCGGAGCGGATTCGCACTCCATGCGCCAGTTGGACTATGCCGCCCCCGCCAGTGCGGGGCGCGGGCGCTACTCTACCTTGATCTCGACGTCGACACCGGCCGGCAGATCGAGCTTCGTCAGCGCGTCCACCGTCTGCGCGCGCGAATCGAGAATGTCGATCACACGCTTGTGCGTCTTCAGCTCGAACTGCTCGCGCGACTTCTTATCGACGTGCGGCGAACGGAGCACCGTCCAGCGCTGCGTCTTCGTGGGCAGCGGAATCGGGCCCGATACCTGCGCGCCCGTCTTCTCGGCCGTGCGAACGATGTCTGCCGACGCCTGATCGATCACCGCGTGATCGAACGCCTTGAGCCGAATCCGGATTCTTCCAGCCATGAGCGGTACCGTTGAACTGAAGACAGTGGAGCTGGCGAGCGCCGGACGGCGCTCGCCGTGATCTCTACTACTACTTAATGATCTTGGTGACGACGCCGGCGCCGACGGTGCGGCCACCCTCGCGGATCGCGAAGCGCAGCCCCTCATCCATCGCGATCGGCGTGATCAGCTCGATCTCCATCTGGATGTTGTCC
>JACCWE010000082.1 GCA_013697785.1 Gemmatimonadaceae bacterium | reverse complement strand
CGTCTTCAGCGATCCTGGTGCCGATGACGGCTTTCTGAACACCACGAGATCCGGGACGATGACTTCCCTCGCCTTGTGCATGCGCACTCTGGCGGCGAGCTCGATCTCGAAAGCGACCGTGTCGATCGAGACCGGCACTCCCTTGTAGTCGACGTCCTGCCGGAAGAGGCTGACGAGCGAGAGTGCGCCCTGCGCTGCGGCCGTGGCGGCAGACAGTATCGGAAGCAACGGCGGTATGAGCGCAGCATGAAAGCCAGCGTTGCTTTCTCCGCGGCTCACCGAGCGCGTCATCGATTGCGCGGGGTGCGCGAACGCGTGATAGTCCTGCTCGAGCTCGACGAGAACCTCCGCCGTCGCCGCGAGGCTGCTCAGGTCCGCCAGGAACTGCGTCCCCGCGATCACGACCGCGTGATCCTTCGTTCGCCCTGAGATTCGCTTCGCGATCTTCTCGGCGATGACGCGCGCGGCGTCATAGCTCAGCCGCTGCGCTTCGAAAATCACCTTGTCATCAAAGGTCGTCTTGCCATCGAGTGGCTTGCTCTCGTCAGCCATCGAATACCTCGTCGCGAAAATGGGCTGCGTTCTGTCGCTATACTATTCCCGCGCAGAGAGCGCTGCAAGCGCGATGAGCGACGCGAACTAGAACCTGTACGACGCCCCGCTCCCGGTGTTGAACACCAGCACCTCCGCATCCCGCCCCACCCTCCCGACCCTCGCGAGCTCCGTCACCACCGCGAGTGCGCAGCCACCTTCCGGCGCCGCGTCGATGCCCGTCGCGCGCGAGAGCCGCGCCGTCGCCGCACGGATCGCATCTTCGCTCACCGCGAGCGCGTCGCCGCCGCTCTCCTTCACCGCGCGCAGGATGAGTCGATCGCCGAGTGGGCCGGGCACGCGCAGCCCGCTCGCGTGCGTCGTCGGATTCTCCCACGGTGTCGCACGATCGAGTCCCGCGTCGAACGCGCGCACTATCGGCGCGCAGCCGTCGGCCTGCGCCACGATCATCTTCGGCATCGCGACATCGGTCGCCAGCCATCCGCCGTCGCGCATCTCGGCGAACGCCTTCCACATCCCGATCAGCCCCGTGCCACCGCCCGTCGGATAGATGATGTGCGTCGGCAGCCGCCACCCCATCTGCTCGGCGAGCTCGTAGCCCATCGTCTTCTTCCCCTCGATGCGATACGGCTCGCGGAGCGTCGACACATCGAAGAAGCCACTCTCCGCCGCGAACGCGCGCGCCTGTTTGCCCGCGTCGCCAATGTGTCCGTCGACGAGTCGAAGCTCTGCGCCGAACACGCGGATCGTCTCGAGGATCGGCGCGGGGGTGCTCGAAGGCGCGTATACGACCACCGGTATACCGGCCGCCGCACCATAGGCCGCGAGCGCCGCACCCGCGTTGCCGGCGGTCGGTGTCACGAGCCCCGGAACGCCGAGCGCGCGTGCACGCGTCACCGCCGCGCTCATGCCGCGCGCCTTGAATGAGCCCGTGGGGTTGAGCCCCTCATCCTTGATCCAGAGTCGCGCGACACCGATCTCCCGCGCGAGCGCAGGCGCATCGTGCATCGGTGTGAGCCCTTCGCCGAGCGACACCGGATGCTTCCAGTCCCCAAGCGGCAGAACTGCCGAATACCGCCACATGTCCCAGCGCGCATTGAGGGCGTCACGAGATGGGTACGCCGAATCGTAGCGAACGAGCCACGGCTGCCCGCACCTGGGGCACACGGTTGCCAGCGCATCTCCTGGTGCGCGCGAATCGCACGCGGAGCATTCGAGATGCCAGGCGGTCATGACGCGAAGATCAAATGCGCCCCGCTCGCCAGCTCCACACGGCGAACACGATCATCGCCAGAACGAAGGCGGGAAAGACCGTGATCATGCGGCCGGCGCCGACGCTGCCCGATCGCGTCGGCGTCAAAAGCATCACCGCCGCAAGCGCGCAGATGGCGACGATCGTCCCGCCTCGCCGTAGCCCCAGCGCGACTCCAGGTGCCCACGACGTGCCGGAAATGGCGCCCGCCACAAAAATGAGGGCGATGACCCCAAGCAGCCCGAGCAGATAGAAATCGTATGGAGTTGGATCTCCTGAACCGATCACAATTGGTCCTCTGGACGAGGGAGCGCACACAGCTCAAAGTACCTCGGCGATCGCATTTCCGCTGTCGAATTCGCCCTGCGTCGTTCGTCGTGATGATGAGAGTATCTACGATAACCGAAACCATTGGAGAGTGAAGCATGCGAAAGTTGATCATCAAGACGTCGGTCTCCCTCGACGGATTCGTCTCGACGACGGACAAGAAAAACGACTGGGTGTTCCCGAGCTCGGACAAGGGCAGTGGAGACTGGACCATCGCCGACCTCTGGAACGCCGGGCTGCACATCATGGGTAGCAACACCTTCCACGACATGGCATCGTGGTGGCCCGGCTCGACGGAGGTGTTCGCGCCTGTGATGAACGAGATTCCGAAGGCGGTGTTCTCGAAGGATCCGCACACGACGGCGCGCGAGAAATGGTCGGATCGCGCGAAGATCGAGTCGGACACGGGTCAGAAAAGCAGTGCGAACTCGAAGAACGCGACTCCGGAAAAGGAGCAGAGCTGGCGCGATGCGCGCGTGCTCACGGGCGACCTCGCCGAGGAGATCACGAAGCTCAAAGGCGAACCGGGGAAGGACATCTACGCGCACGGAGGCTCGAGCTTCCTGCAGAGCCTCGTGAACACAGGGCTCGTCGACGAATATCATCTGCTGGTACACCCGGTCGCACTAGGCAATGGCTTCGGGCTGTTCGCGAAGCTGCCGCAGCGCGCCGTCCTGCGCCTGATGAGTGCTCAGGCATTCGAGAAGGGTGCCGTCGCACACATCTACGTGCCGTCGCAGGCCTAGTAGACGATGGCGAGACCGAGCGACGTGACGCGCTGGAAGACGAACAGCGGTGGCGGGTCGCCGTCGTTGAAGCAGAACGAGAGGCCGACGTGCTCGGTGAATCGGTACGTCGCCGTGAGCGTGCCGAAGTCGTGATTCGACGTCGTCACGCCCGCCGGCACACTATTGAGCTTGTAGTGCTGCCAGCCGGCCTGCAGATCGAATTCCGCACAGCCGAAGGTCTTGCAGAAGCCGGTTGGCTTCGCGGGGCCGAACCATTTGGCGATCACGCTCACGCCGCCCTTCAGTCGCGAAGGGTCGTTCGACTCGCCGCGCGATACGTCGCGTCCGCGTATCGTCCACCCCTTCTCGAAGCCGACGCTCGGCCAGACTTGCACGAGGCCGTGCAGAAAGATTTCGTGCGAGGTGAGGCCGCCGAGTCC
>JACCWE010000072.1 GCA_013697785.1 Gemmatimonadaceae bacterium | reverse complement strand
TGCCTTGGGCTTTGTCCTGGGGATTCTCCGTGTGATGTACGTCGCGCCGCGTTTTGGCCAGACTGCTGCAACACTCGCGGAAGTGCCTGTGATGCTTGTTGCGGCCGTAGCTGCGTGCCGCTGGGCGATTAGCCACTGGCAAGTGTCCCGCGCAATGAAGATCCGCTGGATGATGATGCTGTGGTTTCTCGCGCTGCTATTCGCATTCGAGATGCTAGTCGGCGCCTCGCTTTTTGGGCGGACGGCTAGCGAACAGTGGGCGGCGCTAACGACGCGCGCAGGGTTGATCGGAATTGCGGCCCAGATCATCGCTGCGCTTCTGCTGCTGGTCGTCCGGAGGCGTGAGGGTCGGGATCCAGATTCCTCGGAGGCCGCTGGGTGAGTAGGGGATGTCCTCAGTCTCGCCACATCATCTCCCCGATCTCCATGTCGCATATATGCAGCAGCTCCGCGCTGAACACCGAGCTCCCCGCACTCGGGCGTGAACGTAGATGAATCTCGAATAGCCCGCCGCCGGGTAGCGAGTCGCCGAGTTATCCGGACACGGCTCGCAATGGATCGCTTATCGGCGTCGGGTTACTCCGTATACATCCGTATACAATAGTAGGGAACCGCATCCAAGCCGCGTGCGCGGGGTCGTAGCACTTTAACCCTCGTTCGCTTCGAGGGTTGCAGCAACTGCCGACCGCGCCCGCAATTTATGCGCTGTCCGGTTATTTCACAGCGCATGCGACGCCTGCGTACAACACGATTCTGCCGCAAACAGTCCTTTGCAAAGATTGTCCTAAAGTGTCCTCTAAAACGCAGAAAGTAGTCTTGACGGCTTGTTCCGTTTCACATAGCATGCGCTTCCCCGCACGACCCCGATCCCACCGCTGTATCCCCGCACGCGAACGTGAGGAGCCAATCGCCGATGCATCATCGCGAGCGCTCGAGTGCGTCTGAACGAGAATCCTTTGACAGCTTTACCAGCTCGGTAGGGACGTTCACGCCACCGACAGCTCCAAAACCGCGTAGCAAGGTATTCAGCGCGGTCCTCTATCAGCTCGAACGTTTCGCTGACGACGATTCGATCACCATCCTATTCGAAGGCGAGTCGGGCACCGGGAAGAATTGGCTTGCGCGCCGCGCGCATCAGCTCTCTCGTCGCGCGACGCGAGTGGTCCATGAAATTTCCCTTGCTACCGTGGTCGATTCGCTCGCACCTTCGGAGCTCTTCGGGCACGAACCGGGTGCCTTTACTGATGCGCGTGGTCGACGCACCGGCGCCTTTCAAAGTGCGAATCACGGTACGCTGTTCATCGATGAAGTCGGCAAGGCGAGTCTGGCGGTTCAGCGTCTCCTGCTTCGGGCAGTCGAGGAGCGCGTAATCGTTCCCGTCGGATCCGACAGGCCAGCCAAGGTAGACGTACGCCTATTGCTCGCGACGAATGTCGGTCTCGAGTCACTGGTCGCAGAGCATCAGTTTCTACCTGATCTTTTCGCGCGATTCGGACAATTTCGCATTCAGGTTCCACCGCTGCGGGAGAGACGGGAAGACATTCCGGACCTCGCCAGGTATTTCCTCTCGCAGCATGCGGCGCGACGCGGATACACCGCCGGTCTCCCTGTGATTCATCCGGACCTCATGAACGCCCTCCAGCAGGCGAACTGGAAATACAACCTGCGCGATCTCGACGGAGCGATGCACCGGCTTCTGGTCGAGGCTGATTCGGCCGCGTTCCTGACATTCGAGCACTGCGTGGACAATCTGAAATATCTGCGCGAGTACAAACGGGGAGGAACGACCAAAGTTTCACGGACTACCGTCGCCGCCGCGGTCACGCGAACCGACTCGGTTGCCGGCGCCGCCCGCGCTCTTGGAACGTCACGTTCTACGATTTATCGAAGACTCGCAACAGTCGATGAACCACCTCCCCAGCCCACTGTCGCAGATTAAATCCACTCGAGCTTTGCGGCACTTTTCGAGGATTCATGGAACACTTTCGTTGCTTTGCTCAACGCGTGACGATTCGAGCTAACTCTATGGGAGCAATATCGTAACGTTGCTCTGACTTTGATCGGCGCGCTGCATGCTTTGTATCGAATCCATGCAAGCGACATCATCGCAGCCCATTACGCTCGCTGACTCGATCTCGCGCGAGTATCTGGTTCACCATCGCGTCTGCCCAAAGGCCTATTCGGCTGAGGGCACGGTAATCGTTGCCGTCGCACCGAACGCGCTCCTCGACGCAATCGATGACATCGGGTTCGCCTATCGGTGCGCCGTCATTACCGAGGTCACACCCGAAGAAGAAGTCGAACGGCTGATCGAGCGCTTGACGAATCGCACCGAGCGCTCAATCGAGCTCGCGCGTGTCGATGGCGAGCTCGATGAGCTCACCGCCGATGTCCGCGATCTCGCCAACCAGGTTCCCGTAGTTCGCTATGTGAACCTTCTCGTGCGCGACGCATACGACGCCGGCGCGAGCGATATTCATCTGGAGGCGACGCGCAGCGGTCTTTCCGCGCGCTTTCGCTTGGACGGCGTTCTTGCACCGGCGCCGGAGCCGCCGAGCGAGATGCACCACGCCATCGTGTCGCGCATCAAGCTACTCGCGGAGCTCGACATCGCCGAGCGCCGTCGGCCGCAAGACGGACGCATTCGGGTGCGGCTCGAGGCGCGTGAGCTCGACCTGCGCGTGTCGACGGTGCCGACGATGTACGGCGAGAGCGTCGTGCTTCGGCTGCTCGATCGCGGCGGACGGCCGGTCGGACTCGAGGAGCTCGGGATGCCCGCCGGCGTGCTCGACACCTTCACCCAGATCGCGAAGCGGCCGCATGGGATGGTTCTCGTCACTGGCCCGACAGGATCCGGCAAGACGACGACGCTCTATGCCGCGCTACAGACACGTGATCGCGGGGCTGAGAAGATCGTGACGGTCGAGGAACCGATCGAGTATCAGCTCGCCGGCATCACACAGGTCCCGGTGCACCGCCAGGCGGGCGTGACCTTTGGCGCAGCGCTTCGCTCAATTCTGCGGCAGGATCCGGACGTCATCATGGTCGGCGAGATGCGCGACGCTGAGACGGCGGAGATTGCGGTGCAGGCGGCGATGACCGGCCATCTCGTCTTCTCGACGCTTCACACAAACGATGCGATCGGCGCCGTCCCTCGCCTCCTCGATCTCTCTATCCCGGATTATCTCGTTGCCGCGACACTCGAGGCTGTGCTCGCACAGCGGCTGGTGCGTCGCATTTGCGATGAGTGCCGGATCGAGTATCGACCGAGCGCGGAGCACGTGGCGACGCTGTCACAGCGACCTGTCGGAATGGTGACTCTTACCAAGGGAGCCGGATGTGCGAGCTGTCGCGGTACGGGATTCCGCGGACGCGTCGGCTTGTTCGAGCTGCTCGTGCTCGACGACATGCTGAAGGAGGCAATCGTGAGGAGCGTGTCGCGTGTGGAGCTGCGGCGGCTCGCGGACGGCGCGGGAATGCACGCGCTTCAGCACGACGGATGGCAGAAGATCGAAGCGGGGCTCACGACTGTTGAGGAGGTGCTGCGTGTCGTACAGGCGTAGCCCTACCTCAGTCGAGCACACGCGCGTCACGCGAGCTGGCTTCACGCTTATCGAGCTGCTCGTTGTGATCGCAATCATTGCGACGCTCGCCGCTGTCGTCGCACCGTCGATTTTTCGCAATGTTGGCGACGCGAAGGTGAACGCAGCGAAGAGTCAGGTCGAGATCTTTGCGCTGGCGCTGGATTCGTATCGCATCGACAACGATGTGTATCCGACCAGCGATCAAGCGTTGACCGCACTTCGCACGCTGCCAGCTACCGGAGACGCTCCGCGAAATTGGCGCGGACCGTATCTGCGAAAGGCGGTGCCGCTCGACCCTTGGGGTCGCGCCTACATCTACGTGGCGCCGGGAAAAGAGAATGTGACCGCGTACGATCTCTACTCGCTCGGCCGCGACGGCAAGATCGGAGGCGACGGCGAGGATGCCGATGTGACATCGTGGGGTGGCCCGGTGCATCCATGATATCGGACACGGTTTACGCCTATAGCGCAGCGCGCGCTGATGGTGCAATTGAGCGCGGCGTGCTCTCCGTCGAGAGTTACGAAGCGGCGACAAGCGCGCTCATGGATCGCGGACTTTTCCCGATGGAAGTGAGGCTCCAGCGCGCATCGACCATCACCAAGAAAGCGTTGCCGCCGGACGATCTCGCTGTCGGGCTTCGCGTGCTCGCTGCACTCCTCGAGGCCAACGTTCCGCTCGCACGAGCACTCGGAATGCTCGACGACCTCGTCCCATCCTCGTGGACTCCGGTGCTCGGTTCGATCACCGAGTCGATCCGCTCAGGCCATAGTCTGGCGGCGGCGCTTTCAGCAGCTCCTGCATCGTTTCCGCCAGTCGTGTTGGGTATGCTGCAGGCAGGGGAAGGGGGAAGCGGTCTCGCGACCGCTGTCCGCCGCGCAGCGGACCTCACCGAGTCGTCCGCGCGCACACGCGCCGCAATTCGCTCGGCGCTCGCTTACCCGATTATCCTCGCTTTCGCGGGGAGTGCATCCATCGCCCTACTCGTCGGTGTCGTTCTCCCGAGGTTCGGCGCGATTCTTTCCGACCTCGGTCAACCGCTGCCGACGACGACACGTATTG
>JACCWE010000068.1 GCA_013697785.1 Gemmatimonadaceae bacterium | reverse complement strand
CGACTCTCGAGTCGCTCCCCTTCTTCGCATCCGCGAACCTTTCGCGGGGTCCGGACCTTGCACCGCCCTCGCACGCCATTGAGTGTTCCGAGCGTTTCGAGTCTCCGCCTCTGAAGGAACCTTAATCCTCGTGTGGATCCCGCCGTGGACCTGCCCCTTGGACGAAAGCTCCCGCTACTGATATCGGGGCTGATCCTGCTCGTTCTTCTCGCATCCTCGGGTGCCGCGTACCTCGAGGTCGAGCGCTCGGCGACGACGAACGCGAACGAGCGCGTGGCGAGCCTCGCGAAACAGCTTGGCGACATGTTGCAGACGAGCGTCGTCGCGCGCGGCGCGGCGCTGCGCCGAGTCGCGAACGATACCGCGATTCGACGGCTCCTCCGCACGGGAGGCACCGGAGCGCTGGACGTCTCTTCGAGCGTTGGCGTGGCGCTGGAGCGGCTCGTCGTCCCCACGGACTCCGATGGCCTCATCGAGGTATGGGACCAGGCCGGGCATCCGCGGGCCCGTTTCGCCGGTCGTATTGCAACCGCGCAAGCGCCGCTGGAGAATGCGCAGCGCGAGATGCTGGTCTCGCACGAGTCGGTGCCCGGCGCGCTCGACTCCGTACGAACGAGCCCCTTCTACGCTCGCGGCGACTCTGTCTTCACCTGGTACGCACAGCCAGTGGTGTATGGAGGCCTCGTAGCCGGCTACGTCGCACAGCGCGTGCGTCTCGCCAACGATGCCACGTCGAAATCCTCGCAGCGCGGGCTCCGCGAGATCATGGGACCGGGTGTCGATCTGTATCTCGCGAACGCCGGGAACGATCTACGCACGACGACCACGGGTGAGCTGTCGCAGCAGCCGGCGGTGCTGAAGGCGGCTCGAGGTCCGGTACAATATCACGACCCGGCAACCGGCGACATGCTCGGCGCCAAGTCCCCGATCGCCGCCGCTCCGTGGATCGTCGAGATCGCGATGCCGCGCGCCACGATGCTCGAGCGACCGATCGCCTTTCTGCGACGAATGAGCGTCGTTGCACTCATCACGCTGCTGGTTGGAGCATTCATCGCCTGGGCCATCAGCCGCCAAGTCACGAAGCCGCTCGCCGAGCTCACCGAGGTGACTCATGCACTGTCGACCGGCAACTATGCGCGCCGAGTGCGAATTACTCGCCGAGATGAGCTCGGACAGCTGGGCGACGCGTTCAATCTCATGGCTGCGCGCATCTCCGAATCGCGCACTGCGATCGAGCGGCAGAGCGAGAATGCGGAGTCGGCCCGTCAGGAGGCGGTGGCCGCGAGCCAGGCGAAGAGCGACTTTCTCGCCGTGATGTCGCACGAGCTGCGAACGCCGCTCAACGCGATCCTCGGATTTTCGAGTCTGCTCATCGATCAGGTCACCGGGCCGATCACGGAGCAGCAGCATGCGCAGCTCACGCGCATCAGGAGCGGCGGACAGCATCTGCTCTCGCTGATCGATGAGATCCTCTCGCTCTCGAGACTCGAGGCAGGCAAGGAGGAGGTGCGCATCGAAACGGACGATGCCTTCTTCCTTGCGCGCGAGACCGCAGCTCTCGCGGAGCCGATGGCGGCGCTCAAGGGGCTCACGCTGGTGACGACGATTCCCTCAGGCACGTGCGAAGCCCGCACCGACTTTACGAAGCTGCGGCAAATCGTTCTCAATCTCTTATCCAATGCCATCAAGTTCACCAACGAAGGCGTCGTGACGCTGGCCGTGCACATCGACGACGACGATCTGGTGTGGACGGTGAGCGACACGGGAATCGGGATCGCTGCAGAGGATCGAGCGCGCATCTTCGAGCCGTTCTTTCAGGTGGAGATGAGCAAGTCGCGCCGCGTTGCGGGCACGGGCCTCGGTCTCAGCGTCACGCGGCATCTCGCGCAGCTGCTCGGCGGCGACGTCGAGCTCCTGACACGGGACGTACCGGGCACCACCTTCGAGGTGCGCGTTCCGAGATATGCGGAGTGGGGCACGTCGGGCGATGCGGATCGGGATACCAGGGAACGTCTGGGTATGAGCAACGTCGCAGCCGCCTCCCATGCCTCGCCCATGAAACTTGTGTAGCCGTCGCCTGTACATGACTGCGAGAGAAGTGCCGAGGCGCGTTCTCGCGTTCCGTACTTTCAGGTGAGGTGCTGCATGAGTCGTGTGCTTTGTCTATTTGTTTTTCTGCTGCTCGGCGCCCCGGCCCGTTCACAGCAATGCCCGATCGTGCGCGACTATTGGCCGACCAATGGATGGCGC
The DNA here is from genome assembly GCA_013697785.1 of Gemmatimonadaceae bacterium. Classification (GTDB taxonomy): domain Bacteria; phylum Gemmatimonadota; class Gemmatimonadetes; order Gemmatimonadales; family Gemmatimonadaceae; genus FEN-1250. The sequence goes on along the minus strand of JACCWE010000068.1, from coordinate 39,448 downwards.
CACGCGTCGCCCGCCGCGGAAAATGTGGACTCCGCTATGGTGGACAGTGCGCTCACGCTGTTCGCCACGCTTCCGGCCAATGTGTATTCGGCGATGGTCGTGCGTCATGGATATGTGATAGGGGAGCGCTACTACCACGGCAAGGACTCCACCTCGCGCTACGAGTTGCGCTCCGCAACCAAGACCATCGTCTCGATCCTCACCGGCATCGCGATCGACCGGAAGCTCCTGAGGAATGTCGATCAGCCGGTGGTGCGCTTCTTTCCGGAGTTCGCTTCACGAAGCGACTCGGTTGATCCCCGCAAGGCGCGAATCACGATTCGCAGTCTTCTCACCATGCAGTCCGGCCTTACTTGGGTGGAAGGGCACGGCAACGAGTATCTCGGCTATCAACCAAACTGGCCGGTCGCGATACTCTCACAGCCCATGCAGGCGGATCCCGGGAGCAAATTCAACTACAGCTCCGGCAATGCGCACCTGCTCTCGTCGATCGTGAGCCGCGTCTCGCATGAGACGACAGTGGCGTTCGCGAATGAGAATCTCTTTCAGCCGATCGGCTTCACGCTCCCGCTGCTCGAGTGGTCGACGGATCCACAGGGGGTGAACGCGGGGGGCGCCGGGCTCAATCTCACGGCGAGCGAGATGGCGAAGATCGGCTATCTCTTTCTCAACAATGGCTGCTGGGACGGCAAACAGGTCGTCTCAGCGAAATGGGTCGCGGATTCGCACAAGAACTGGAGCAACCCGGGGAAGGGATCAGGCGGTTACGGCTATCTCTGGTGGTTGAGCGTCACCGTCCCGGGTGCGTATGCCGCGGAAGGACACGGCGGCCAGTACATCTTCGTGGATCCGACCCACGACTCCATCATCATTGTTACCGCAGAGCCGAATTCGGGCGGCGACGATTTCGAGCCCGTGCGCACGTTGATCAATCCGGCAATGCACTGAGCGTCATCGCCTCTTGCTCACGCTGACTTCGTGCTGTACCTCCGCGATCTCCGCAACTCGCAGGTGAACAGATAGAAGAACTTCCGCGCAGGCAACCGGCGGCACGACTGACTCTGGCGCGCACAATATTCGCGAGGCTCGCGAAACACTTCCTCGTGCGTCACCGTCCACGATACACACGCAATCGGAAGTGCGAGGAGAAAGAACGCCAGCGTGCGCGCTGCGAGGTCGCCAATGGTCAGCACGTTCTCACAGAGCGGCGCCAAAGAGGCGACCGACGATGGTCGACACACCCATCGCCAGCGATCCCCAGAGCACCACTCGCAGAGCACCCCGAGTCATCGACGCGCCGCCGACGCGCGCCGCGACGGCGCCCAGCACCGCGAGAAACGCGATCGAGCACACGGTTACCGCGCGGCTCGTGTATTCGTGCGGAACGACGGCTGACAGAAGTACGGGAGCTACTGCGCCGCACGCGAACGACACTGCGGACGCCATTGCCGCCTGAAGCGGCCGGGCCTGAGTGCTGGCGGAAAAGCCGAGCTCGTCGCGCGCGTGCGCGGCAAGCGCATCCGTCGCCATGAGCTGCTTCGACACCTGCAGAGCGAGCGCAGCATCGACTCCGCGTTCGACGTAGATAGCAGCCAGCTCGGCCTCCTCACCCTCCCTGTCCGCGGCGAGCTCCCGCCTCTCCATCGCGAGATCGGCACGCTCCGTGTCGGACTGCGAGCTGACCGACACGTACTCGCCGGCGGCCATCGACATCGAGCCGGCGACGAGACCGGCGACGCCCGCGATCAGCACCGACGAGCGCGATGTGCCAGACGCGGCGACCCCAAGCACGAGGCTCGCGGTCGAGATCAGTCCATCATTTGCGCCGAGCACCGCGGCACGCAACCATCCGATATGCTCGCTGCGATGCCGTTCGGTGGTTCGCACTAGCGCCTCGGCACCGCATCGATCGCAGCGCTCGCGCGACGCGCGCGGCGACTCAGAGTTTGCGAGCGCTCAAGAAACAGTCAGGCCATCCCGCACTGGTGGCGCAAGAACCGACACTTCGAGCGCGAAGCGCACGTACTCGGATCGATGCGCAAAGCCGAGCTTGTCGCCGATGCGCTTCTTATACGTCTCCACCGTTTTCTTGCTGATCGAAAGCTGCGCGCCAACCTCCGGCGCACTGCTGGCCCGTGATCGCTTGGTCAACACCGCGATGGCGCTGCGCCGAAGGATCACCTGATCGCCCGGCTCGCGTGCGCGGAGACGAACCCCGCGGCGCCCGCGTCGAGAGCGCCGAGGAGCCATTCGTCTTCGGGATGCCCGCTCATCACGAGCACGCGTGACGAGGTCGCCGCGTTCGTGAGCTGCCGTATCACAGAGAGACTGCGAGAGCCCGACGTGGCCATTCCCGTGATGATGACGTCGGCCGCGAGGCGGATCGCGAGTGCCGCCGCACGTGTACGCGTCGCCTCGGCCACGTCGCGCACATCCACGGCGTTCGCCAGGAGTGCGCGCACCGGGAAGTCGGAGACTAGGTGAACATCCGTCAAGAGCACGCGGATGACGCCGGAATTGATGATGACAGACGCCGTGGCAAGCACGGGCGACGTGTCGGCGAGCGCTGTAACCACGGCGGACATTGGTACTGCCTGTAGAAGCGAGGCGTCGCCGGGAGCGCCTGTTGCAACTGAAGGTGGGACGCCGCCGGTGCAACCGAGCGTCCCAACGTACCTGACTGGAACGCTAGGCACGGCAGTATACTAAGTCAATCTTGGCACACCCTCGGCTGGTGCTCAGATTAGCCCGAATGATCGTCCTCAAGCTCCACTCCGCCGCCGGCCGCTGGGTCGTCGCCGGCCCCGTGCTCGGCTCAGGCGCCGTCTTCCTCGAGAGCTCCGTCGTCAACGTCGCCCTGCCTGCAATTGCGCGCGACTTTCACTTCGGCGTCGTGGGACTCCAGTGGGTGATCAACGGCTACCTCCTCAAGCTAAGCGCGCTCATGCTTCTAGGCGGCGCGCTCGGCGATCGCTTCGGGCGCGGGCGCGTGTTCGCGATCGGATGCGTCGCTTTCGCGATCGCGTCGGGAGGGTGCGCCCTGGCGCCCAGTCTGTTTACGCTCGTCGCGCTGCGAGTGGTGCAGGGAGCTGCCGGTGCGCTGCTCGTCCCGAACAGCCTCGCGATGCTCGACACGGCGTTCGCCGGCGAGGAGCGTGGTGCGGCGATCGGGCAGTGGGCCGCGTGGTCGGCGGTGTCGACGGCGGCGGGGCCGTTCGCGGGCGGATGGCTGGTCGATGCGCTATCGTGGCGTTGGGTCTTCTCAGCGGTCATCCTCTTCGCGCTCGTGGCGGCTGTGATCGTGACGCGACACATCGCGCGTGCCGCGCCTCCGAAGCGGACCGCGAAGAACGCGGCATCGCGCCGCATCGACTATCTCGGCGCCGCACTCGGTACGCTCGCGCTCGCGGGCATTGTCGGCGCGCTCATGTCGGGACCGGCCATCGGCTTCACCGATTGGCGCGTGCTCGCGGCGGGCTTCGGCGGCGCGGTGTGCATGGTTGCCTTCGTCATCCTCGAGCGGCGGGTGGCAAAGCCCATTCTGGCGCTTTCGATCTTCAAGTCGCGGCAATTCAGCGGCGTGAATGCGACGACGTTTCTCGTGTACGGCGCGCTCAGTGGATTGTTCTTTTTGCTGATGCCGCAGCTGCAGGGCAATCTGCACTACAGTGCCCTCCGCGCTGGCGCCGCGTTGACACCATCGAACGTGATCATGCTCGTGCTCTCGCCGAGCATGGGTCGCCTGAGCGCGCGCATCGGGCCGCGCCTGCTGATGACCATCGGCGGACTCGTCGCAGCCGCGGGAATGGTGCTCTTCGCGCGCGTGCACGAGGGCGCTTCGTACCTCACGACGATACTCCCCGCCACGATCATATTCGGCATCGGTCTCTCCATTCTCGTCGCGCCGCTGACGTCCGCGGTGTTGAGCGCTGTTAAGGAGGGTGACACCGGAATTGCGTCTGGAATCAACAACGCGGTGGCGCGGCTCGCGGGGCTCATCGCGACTGCGGTGCTCCCTCTTGCCGCGGGAATCGGCGGTTCGGCCAAGCTCGAAGGTGCGGCGTTCTCCGCTGGGTACACGCGCGCAATGCTCATCTCGGCCGGGCTGTGCGCGGCCGGTGCAGCGGTGGCGTGGATCACGGTGCGGAACGATGGTGGTGCGAGATCCGCCTCATGAATCACATCACGATGCGCAGCTTCCTCAGTCCGGTTCAATGACATCCACCGGTGCAATCGTAACGGCCGTTCGCGAGGAAGGTTCGAGCGTCGCAGCCGCCGGCAATCACATCGACTGGCTGATCGACAACGCCGAGACCTACAGCCGCCTGCTCGAGTCGTTACGAAGCGCGCGCCGGTCCGTGCGGATCGCGCAACTGGCGTTCGATGCCGACTGCGCCGCGTACGCCGGCGGATCGCTCGCAGGATCGCCGTCTGACGACGTGGCAATCGCCGAGCTCCTCATCGATCTCGCGAGGAATCGCGGAGCGGAGATCAAGATCCTGCTCAACGCCACCTGGATCCTCAACACGGCGCGGCAGCTCAGGAAGTTCTTCGCCGAGCGTGGAGTGCCGGAGGAGCAGATCGAGGTGCGCGGACTGAGCCGCTTCCCGCATTTCATGCACGCGAAGCTCGTGCTGATCGATGAGCGTGAAGCCTTTCTGCTCGGTTCACCCTTCGTGAATTCGTACTGGGACGACGGCGCACACATTCCATTCGATGCGCGCCGCCCGTCGCGTGAGCTCGGCGGGCGTCCGCTTCACGACGTGTCGGCGCATCTGCGCGGCGCGGCGGTGCGCGATCTCGAGTCGTTGTTCGCGAGCGTATGGGACGCGGCAGCGCCGGCTCAAAGCGCCATTTCTCGCGCGACCCGCGCAGCAAACGCGAGCGCCTCGGGAGCGCGGCAGACCGGCGTGCGAGTCGTGGCGGACGCTCCCGATGGCATCCTTCCGAGTCGGCCGGATGGTACGATGCAAATGCTCGGCGAGCTGCTCGCCGTCATCGCTCGCGCGCGCTCCTTCATCTACATCGAGCAACAGTATCTCACGTCGCGCATCATCGTCGCGGCGCTCGTCGATGCGCTGTACCGCAACGCGGCGCTCGAGATCATCATCGTGCTCAACCAGAATCCCGATCTCACGGCGTATCGCGGATGGCAGAACGCGCAGCTTCGCGAGCATACGCTGCTGTCGCATCCACGCGTCGGCGTCTTCTCGCTGTGGAGCACCGGCGCGCACCCCGAGCACGCAGGGGTGACGCGCATCAATCAGCTGTTCATCCACAGCAAGGTGATCGTCGTCGACGATGAGTGGGCGGCGGTTGGATCATCGAATCTCGACGGCGTCTCGCTGGGCGACTACGGCGCGGATTTCGCGAGCGCACTGGGCCGCAGCGTATTTCGCGGCGTGCGCAACGTCGAGGTGAATCTCGTGATCGACGCCGGTACGGGAATGCAGAGCGACTCCCTCCTCACCGACCCGATCGTCACGCTCCGGGAGCGACTTTGGCGGGAGCATCTGGGCTGGCCGCGCGACAGCCTCACCGTGCGCGCGCACGAGGGATGGCTCGCGACGTGGAGAGATGTGGCGCGTGCGAACGCGAGGCGGCTCGGATCTCCAGCAAGAATCGATACTACCGGCGCGATGGTTGGACGTCTCCTTCCATACAGCCCGCGTGCCTACCCACGCGAGCAACTCGCCGATGCGGGAATCACGCTCGATCCCGCGCGCCTCGCCCTCTGTTACAACCCCGGCTGGTTCGGCGTGTTTGCCAGTCCGCACTGGATCAGAAACATCTTTTGACGAAACCCTGGGCCGCGTATAGGACGTAGGGCAGTCAACCACTTCAACGGGTGCGCCACATGCGTATTGCCACGATCGGAGTGTTGCTTCGAGCCAGCGGACTCATACTCGGAATCGTCGCCGTCGTAGCTCTCCTGATTGGCGTAGACGTAGGTCACCTTCCGCCATGGCTCGTGAAAATCGCGATCTACAAGCTCGCCTTCATCGCCGCTGTCGCGATGCTCGTCGCTGGCGCGATCGTGGGACGGCGGGCCCGCGAACGGGTGTCGCGCGGGCGCTGATGACAGCCGTCAGGCTTTGAGTTGATAGAGCAGGTCGTCCTCGACGCGATAGAGCAGCGGGACTACGTTGATGCGCGGATAGATCGCGCGCAGTCTCGCTGCCTCGCGGAGCACGAACTCGACCTCGTCGCGCATACCGAACTTCGGCGCGGACTCCTCGAAGTGCTTCACGGCGCGACTCTCATCCCACCCCGCGGCGCCCATCAGTCCCTCGATGAACTTCTCGCGGCTTTGCTCGAGCCTTGCCATCCCGCAGTCGGTGTGTGCGATGAGCACGATCGTCCGCACACCTCCGACGGCAATCGCATAGGAAATGCGGAACTCGTTGTCGCGCATGTTCGCGCCCGCGGTGCGCAGCACGAACGCGAAGTCGTTTGGAATGCGCAACGACTTGCGGCTGTCCATGCACATCCCGATGAGCATCTGCGGCGCAGGCATCGTACCGATCGCGCGGCCGAGGTTGTGGTACTCGAGCAGGGATTCTACCGACGTGCCGCGGTACTCGGGGAGAATGTCGCTGCGGAAGTTGACGGGAATGATCTCTGGCATGGGGCGAAAGCTAAAGGGAGCGGTCGCGACGCCGCCAGCGTGTCATCGCCGCCGATCGTGCCAGTCGCCTCCAGGCGACGTAGCGAGCGGTGCTGCGCCGCCGTAATCTCGAGGAGCGAGAATCCTCTCGCCCGCACCCTCCCCGCATGCAGATCGATCGACCCTTTCTGGAAGCGACGCTCGCTGCACTCGTGCAAATCAATTCCGTCAATCCGAAGTTCAGCGACGGATCGACGGACGAAACGATGATTGCGGCGCATCTCGACGGCGTGCTGCGTGCGCTCGGGATGGAGGTCACGTTCCACGATGCCGCGCCGCGCCGCACGAGTGTGGTCGGTCGGCTGCGCGGCACGGGCGGCGGGCGCTCGCTCATGCTCTATGGCCACACCGACACGGTCGGCATCGAGGGGATGAAGGCGCCGCTCAGCGGCCGTACTCGCGACGGCAAATTGCACGGCCGCGGCAGCTACGACATGAAAGGCGGTGTGGCCGCATGCATCGCCGCGATAAAGTGCATCGTCGATGCGGGTGCACCACTCGCGGGAGACGTGATCTTCGTCGGCGCCGCGGACGAGGAAGTCGCGAGCATCGGGATGAGCAACGTGCTCGAGCACGTGCGCGCCGACGCCGCGATCGTCACCGAGAGCACCGAGCTGCAGCTCTGCCTCGCGCACAAGGGCTTCTGCTGGATGGAGGTCGAAGTCGAGGGACGCGCGGCGCACGGCAGTCGCTTCGAGGAGGGGATCGACGCCAACATGGCGATGGGCCGCTTCCTCGGACGGCTCGACAATCTCGAGCGCGATCTTCGGAGGCGCGCGCCTCACGCACTCGTCGGCCCGCCCTCGCTGCACGCCGCCGTCATCCTCGGCGGCACGGGCACGAGCACCTATGCGGCGCACTGCCGCCTCGAGATCGAGCGTCGCACGATTCCCGGCGAGACTGAGGCGAGCGCGCTCGCGGAGATTCAGTCGATCCTCGACGCGCTCGCCGCGGATGACGCGAGCTTTCGCGCGCGCGTGCGGCCGCTTCTCTCCCGCGGGTCCTTCGAGGCCGATCGCAACTCGACCATCGTCTCGATCGTCGAATCGGCGGCGACCAAAGTGCTCGGTGCCCCGCCCAAGGTCATCGGCGAGCCGTACTGGATGGACGCGGCGCTCATGGCCGACGCCGGCATCGAGACCGTGGTCATCGGTCCGACGGGCGCGGGCGCTCACGCGGCGAAGGAATGGGTGGATCTCTCGTCCGTGGAGAGCGTTGCGGCGATACTTGCTCGCGCGGCGTCGAGCTATTGCGGAGGTGTAGGGTAGCTCGCACTCCCCACAATGCAACGGAGAAAAAAAAGAGGGGGCAGCCGAACTCGCGCTCGCTGCCCCTTCGTACTGCTTGGAGCCCGATGATGCGCCGCCTACTTCATCCCGTCGAGCAGCCGCTGTGCGGCCATCATGTGCGCGGTGAACGCGGGGGCGACCGCGACCTGAAGCGACTTCAGCTCGGCGTTCTGCGTCGCCGGAAGGAGCGTGCCGTTGATCGCATCAATGACGGCCTTGTGGTACGAGACCTCGTGCGTGAGGTACGCACGGTCGAACTCCTTGCCGCTGGTGCTGTTCAGCTTCTTCATCGCCTGCTCGTGATCCGCGACGAGTGCAAAGTCCTTCGGTGGCGTAGGGGTGACGCCGAGCTTCTTGACGAGATCGCGCCCCTGCTGGCGGACGCTGCCGTGGTCTTTCACGAACATCGCCGCGAGGTCACGGACTTCCTTCGTCGAGCCCTTCTTCATGGCAATCTCACTCGTCTCGATGTCCCAGGTATTGGCGGCGTCGAAGATCGCGCAGATCGTGGGATCGTCCATCGCACGGGAGCGTACAAGGTGGGCACTGGCTGGCGCGGGCACGAGCGCGAGCGCGATGAATGCAATGGCAACGGCCGGAAGGGAAGTCAGGCGCATGGTGCACTCCGTACAGACGGGTTCGCGCGGGGGAGATCGTCTCCATTCGGGACGCATCCACCCGCGTGCGGAATAAGTGAGCCGTACCTCAATAAGTCAAGGAATATCTTGACTAATCAAGTCAGCTTGCTAGCTTCCGAATGGGAGAGGTGTGACCCATTCAACGCACACCCGTTGCATCTTTGCCGCACTGCGCATCGGATGACCACGAGGATTCGACATGAGCGTGTGGGAGCGAGAGTACGGCAACACGACCCGCGGGCACATTCTCGCGCTTCTCCGCGGCGGGGCGCGCAGCGTCGACGAGCTCGCCGCGGAGCTCGGGCTCACCGACAACGCAGTTCGCGCACATCTCATCATTCTGGTCCGCGAACAGCTCGCGCTGGCGAGCGGCGCGAGGCGCGACGGCGGTGTGGGCAAACCCGCGACACTGTATTCCATCGCGCCCGAGGCGCAGCTCCTCTTCTCGCGAGCGTATTCACCGCTGCTCGCGGCGTTGCTTGCGGAGCTGCGAGCGCATGAAACGCCGGCAGCGATGATGCGGCTGCTGCGGCGCGCTGGCCATCGGATGGCACCTCAACCGGCATCCGGATCGCTCGAGGCGCGCGTGCACGCAGGGTCCGACCTGCTCAACGAGCTTGGCGGGTCCACCGATGTCGCTCGCGAGAGCGGCGGCTTCGCCATCCGCGGACACGGCTGTCCGCTCGCCGAAGCGGTTGTTGCGTGTCCCGAGACGTGTCGTGCGGTGGAGCAGATGCTGACCGACGTGATCGGCACTCGTACAATCGAGTCGTGCGACCGTGTCGGGCCTCCAAATTGCCACTTCCGGATTCCGACGCCGGTCTAGCTCGCGGCGGCTGTCTCGTGGAGAGAGTGGCGGATGAACGTGTGCTCGACGTTGTTGGCGCATCGATCGGTCGGTGCGCGCGTGTGCGTGTCGCTGATCGCGCTCGCGGCGGCTGCCGGATGCTCGCAGCTCGTTTTTCTCAAGCCGCCGTCGGTGCCGCGACGCAAGGGCGCGAGCTCCACCACCCGCGGCCCGGCCTTCGCCGCCTCGACCGCATCGCGCGCCGCAGCGTCGAGCGCGGATGCCGACTGGCCACTCTACAATCGCAGCTACGATGGCACGCGCTTCTCGCCGCTCGCGCAGATCACCGCCGCGAACGTCGCGTCCCTCACACCTGCGTGCATCTTCCCACTCGGCGTCAAAGCCAACATGCAAACGGGGCTCGTAGCTGTCGACGGAACGCTCTACTTCACGACGGCGACCGAGACTTACGCCGTCGACGCCGCGTCGTGCGCTCTGCGCTGGCGACACCGCTACGACTACGACCCGAAGCCGCCCTTCGATCCCAACAAGGTGAATCGCGGCATCGCATATCTCGCTGGCCCCGATCGCGCGCGTCTCTTTCGCGGCGCGAATGATGGGCGCGTGATGGCGCTCGATCCAGCAACTGGAGACGAGCTCTGGAGCGCGGTCGCCGGGGATCCCGAAACCGGCGAGACGTTCCCCGCCGCGCCGATCGCGTGGAACGGGATGGTGTTCATGGGCAACGCCGGCGGCGACAACTTCTCGGTGAAGGGACGCCTCATGGCCTTCGATGCGAAGACCGGCGGCCGTATCTGGTCCTTCGACCTCGTCCCCGAGAACGGCGTGGCGGCGCGCACGTGGCCGCAAGGCACCGAGCGCTTTCCGAAGGTCGGCGGCGCGTCGTGGACCTCCTACGCGCTCGACACCGCGACCGGCGTCGTCTACACACCAACAGGAAATGCGGCGCCCGATTTCATCGCCGAGGTGCGGCCCGGACGAAATCTCTACACCTACTCGGTCGTCGCCCTCGATTCACGCGGCGGCACATTGAAGACGTTTTATCAGATGCTCGAGCGCGACGACCACGACTGGGACGTCGCAGCGGCACCGTCGCTGGTATCGACGCATGGCGGCCAGCACCTCGTGATCGCCGCGGGGAAGGACGGTCATGTCTATGGCACCGACCAGGCGACGGGGAAGCGCATCTTCGCGACGCCGGTGTCGACGCTCGAGAACACCGACGCGCCGCTCACGGGCAAGGGCGCGCGTTTCTGTCCCGGCGTCAATGGTGGCGTCGAGTGGAACGGCCCGTCCTATTCGCCGCGCACGAACCTGCTCTACGTGGGCTCGATCGACTGGTGCACGACGATCGCGACGCACTCGGCCGATCAGCCGGGGAAGCTGAGGGGAAAGGAGGCGCTCCCCTGGACCGGATCGACGGCGCTTCGTGCGCCCTTTGGCGTGAACGATCCGACTCGACGCGGCTGGCTCACAGCGATCGACGCGGACAACGGAAGCATCAAATGGCGCTACGCATCGCCGACGCCGCTGATCGCCGGCGTGACCGCAACCGCGGGCGACGTCGTCTTCACCGCCGACCTCACGGGAAAAATCCTCGCCTTCGGTGCGAAGGATGGACACGAGCTCTGGAGCTACGACGCCGGCGCGCCGATTGGCGGCGGCGTCATCACCTATCAGGTGGGCGAAACGGAGTATCTGGCGGTCGCGGTGGGAATGAACTCGCCCCAGGGATGGAAGCTCGAGAGCCCGCCCGCGCGCGTGCTGGTGTTCAAGCTGCGCTGAGCTCTCAGCCGGCTGCGCGCGAGCCGACGATTCCGCGCGCGAGCATGAATCCGGCAAAGGTCGCAAGGAGGGCGAGCACTACGCTGCCCAGCGAATAGATCGCGGCGCGCATGTAGCTCCCGCTCTCGAGCATCATGGCGGTCTCGTAGCTGTACGCGGAGAACGTGGTGTACCCGCCGCAGAAGCCGGTGGTCAGCATCAGCCGAAGCTCGATCGACATCGACGGCGTTGCCATCGCATAGCGAATGATGAAGCCGAGCAGCAGGCTGCCGGTGATGTTGATGAGAAGAGTGCCCCAGGGAAAGCCATCGCCGAAGCGCTGCTGCATCGCGACGGTGAGATAGAATCGCGACACGCCGCCCGCCGCCGCTCCAACCGCGATCGCCCAGAAGAGCTTCATCGAAACCTCATCATGCAATCGAAGGAGGGGAGAGTCGCCGCAACACGTGGCTCGCGATCACGATATCCTGCACCGCGACACCTGTGAGATCAGCGATCGAAATCTGATCCTGGCTCGTGCGACCCAGCGACGGATTCGCGAGCACCGCGCCGAGCTCGCGCACGCGATCGAGGGTGATCGCTCCCGCCGCGAGCGCCGGCGCGAGATCACCATGGTCAGCGCACTGCTCGATGCTGTCCGCCACTACCACCTGCGCGCGCGCAAAGAGCGCCGCGTCGAGCTCCTGCTTCCCCGGCGCATCCGCACCGACGCCCGTGACGTGCGTCCCCGGCCTCACCGCCTCAGCACGAAAGTGCGCACTCCGCGAGGCGGCCGTCGTCACGATGAGCTCCGCGCTTTCCGCCACCTTCTCCGCGCTGTCCAGCACCGTCACCCGAAATCCCATCGACTCGAGATCGCCCGCGCACGCCGCCGCGCGTTCCGCCGAGCGGCCGTAGAGCACGACGTCGCGACACGACGTGACGTGCATGAGCATGAGCGGCTGCAGTCGCGCCTGCACGCCGGTGCCTACGATCCCGATTCGCTCGATGCGTGTCGGCGCGAGCGCCCGCGCCACCACCGCGCCTGCTACCGCGGTGCGCAGATCCGTGAGCCGCGACCGGTCGAGCAGCACTGCGAGCAGAAATCCCGTCCGGCTGCTGAACACGAGCATGCACCCGTCGCCCGTCGGCAGCCCCCGCGCCGAATTCTGCGGAAAGCCCGCGGCGACCTTGATGACGAACACCTCGCCGCCCCTCACGTAGCCGTACTTCACATGCACGTCGCCAGTCGGCTCGCCGAATCCGAGATAACCGACGGGCGGGACGACGACCTCTTTTGCAGTGTACGCGATGAAACCGGCCGCGATCTCCTCGATCAGCTCGGGGACGTCGACTGCGCGCTCGCAATCCTCTGCGCTGACGATGATGGGCTGCGGAAGCGACTCGGGCACGACGCGCGCCGGCTAGACGCCGGCACCGACCAGCGGAGCGAGCCCCGTGCGCAGTCGTGCGAGGCCGCCCTGCAGATATTCGGGCTTCGCGCCGAGCCACACGCGGATGTAGCTCTCCACTCCGCAGTGCAGCCCGGGGACGACGAGCGTCGACTGCTCCTTCAGGATCCGCTCGCACATCGCAATGCTCTTCGCATCCGAGTTGTACTTCATGAACACGATCGCGCCCGCTGTCGGCGGTGTGTACTCGAAGAAGTCGCCCATCTCCGCCGCCCACGACCGCAGCATCGGGAGATTCTCGCGCAGCACCGCGCGCGTGCGCGCATACAGCTGCTTGCGCACGTCCGGCGACACGGCGACGCGCGCGATGTGATCGGAGATCTTGTTCGGGCAGATCGTGATGTAGTCGTGCTGCGTCCAACAGCTCGCGATGATCTCGGGCGGCCCGACCATCCAGCCTATCCGCACGCCCGGAATCCCGTACGCCTTCGACAGCCCGCTCGTCACGATCACTCGATCGCTCATCCCCCAGAAGCTCGGGGTGCGCTCGCCATCGATCTCGGCGCCCTGATATACCTCGTCAGCGATGAGATATGCGCCGACCTCCTCGACGCGCGCGACGATCCGCTTCATCGCTTCGCGCGAGAGTACCGATCCCGTCGGGTTGTTCGGATTCGTGATGTAGACGAAGCGCGTCTTCGGCGTCACCGCCCGCTCGAACGAATCCCAGTCGATCTCCCACGAGCCATCGACTCGCTCGAGCTGGAAGCGCTCGACCGTCGCCCCGAGGCTGCGTGGCACGCCCCACAGCTGCAGATAGTTCGGAATCTGGAGCGCGACCGAATCGCCCGCGCGAATCAGCGTCAGCGCGAGGATATAGTTGGCCTCGGAGGTTCCATTGGTGACCTCGACGTGATTGATCGTCGAGCCTGGATACATCGCCGCGATGCGCTCGCGCAGCTCGATGGTTCCATTCGACTGGCTGTAGCCGAGCGGCGAATCCATCAGCGCGTCGAGATCGAAGCCGAAGTCGACCATTTCTCTGAGCGTGACGGGGCGTACACCGGACTCGCTCAGGTCGAAATCGACGACGTTTTCGTACGTCGACTGCATGCGTTCCATCAGGAAGGTTTCAATCATGATGAAATGTGCAGCAGCCGCGCGCCATCATCAATACGCCGGTCAGCGATCGAGCCGCGCGTGCGCGCGCACCGGGAAGGTGCCCATCCCGAGGATCTTCGGCGGCGCAGCGGTGAAACGGAAGCCGGCGAGCGGGAGCGCGGCGAGATTCGTCATGTGCTCGACGATCGGAATGCCGGCTCGGAGAAGTGTCGTGTGCACCGGTCGTGTTCCGTCCTCGGTACTGTCGATGTTGTGCGAGTCGATGCCGACGAGAGCGGCGCCCGCATCGCGCAGGTAGGCCGCTGCGTCCGCGGTGAGAAAGGGGAAGCCGGTGAAGTACTGCTCCGTGCGCCAGTGCGCGTCCCACCCCGTGTGCACGAGCACCGCGCGACCGCGGACTTCGAGCGCGCCGAAGTGCGCACGCTCCACGGCGCGGCTCACGGACTTCGCGATGCGCACGACGATCCCCGGCAGATCCGCAATCGACTCGAGCGCTATTCCGCTCAGGTCCACGCCATCCGCGTATCGGTGGAACGGGGTGTCGAGATAGGTGCCGGTGTTCGATACCATCTCGATCCGCCCGATTTGAAATTCGGTGTCAGGTCCGTAGATGCTGCGCGATGCCTCTCGCGTGAGGTGATCGCTTATCACTGGCGCCGGCAGCCCTTTGTACGTGACCATACCGCTCTCGATCGTGTGACTGAGATCGACGAATCGCGAGCGCATCCCGTTGTGCATGCTGAGCCTGTTTGCGAGGTGGGCGAGGTGTGCACTGAAAGTGCCCCTCGCGCTCGGGCGCGGCAACCACGCGTGCGAGTTGCCAGCCGCACGGTGCGGAAGCATCGTTCGCGCATCATCTTTAGGGGTGTCTGCTATCAGAGTGCATTGATGCCCGGCGCCAACTACCGACGCCCGCGGGACGACATTCACCCTCCGCTCGACTTCCCCGGATATCGCGGCACCTCGCTGCGCCATCCCCGGCAGCCGCTCGTCATCGTGCCGCAGACTATCTCGGAGCTCACCGGTCCCGTGTACGGACACGCGTCCGTCACCGATGGCGATCGCGATCTCACCAATCGCGGCCGCGGCGAGCCGATCGGAGAGAGGATCATCGTCGAGGGGCGGGTCATCGATGAGGACGGGCGCCCGGTTCGCGACTCGCTCGTCGAGCTCTGGCAGGCCAACGCCGCCGGCCGCTACGCCCACCGCGTCGACCGGCACGACGCGCCGCTCGATCCGAACTTCACCGGCGCGGGACGCGCGATGACCGACGCCGAGGGGAACTATCGCTTTCTCACGATCAAGCCCGGCGCCTATCCGTGGCTCAATCACTCGAATGCGTGGCGCCCCGCGCACATTCACTTCTCGCTCTGGGGGCCGAGCTTTCTCACGCGCCTCGTCACGCAGATGTACTTTCCGGGCGATCCGCTGCTCGCGCTCGATCCGATCTATAACAGCGTTCCCGATCCTCGGGGACGCGAGCGCCTCATCGCCAACTTCGATCTCTCGCTCACCGAGCCCGAGCGCGCGCTCGGCTATCGCTTCGACATCGTGCTCCGCGGACGACACGCGACGCCGATGGAGGCGCGGCATGGCTGAGCTCACCCCCTTCCAGACGGTCGGCCCGTTCTTCGCGATCTGTCTCGGCGAGTCCGGCTGCGCGCGTGTCGCGACCGAGCACGCGATAGGGCGGCGCATCACCATAGATGGCACCGTGAGCGACGGCGCAGGCGCGGCAATTCCGGATGCGCTCGTCGAGATCTGGCAGGCGAACGCCGCTGGCCGCTACGCGCACCCCGACGATCATCAGGCAAAGCCGCTCGACCCGAACTTCACGGGCTACGGCCGCGCGCCCACCGACGATGAGGGTCGCTTCTCAATCGAGACGATCATGCCGGGACGCGTGCCCGGTCCCGGCGATTCGCTCCAGGCGCCGCACCTCGTGCTCGGCATCCTCGCCCGCGGAATTCTCACGCGGCTCGTCACTCGCGTCTACTTCGACGGCGAGCCATCGAATGCCGACGACGCGATCCTCGCGCTCGTCCCTGCCGATCGTCGCGCGACACTGCTTGCTCGGCGCGCGGGCGACGATGCGTACGAGCTCGATCTCGTTCTCCAGGGCCACAATGAAACGGTGTTCTTCGATGTCTGAGCGCGCGCCATGATCTACGACGCGCTCCTGGGGGATCCGGCTGTCGATGAGCACCTCTCCGACGACGCCCACGTCGACGCGATGCTCCAGGTGGAGGAGGCGCTCGCGCGCGCGCAGGCGACGCTCGGACTGATCCCCGAGAGCGCTGCCGATGTGATCACCGACAGCACGCGCGAAGATGAGTACGACCTCGACTCGCTCGCGGCGGGAGCTGCGAAGGCCGGGAATCTCGCGATTCCGCTCGTGCAGGCGCTGACCGCGAACGCCGCGCGCCGTGATCCGGTGTCCGCGCGCTACGTGCACTGGGGCGCGACGAGTCAGGACATCATCGATACCGCAACTGTCTTGCAACTTCGTGCAGCGGTGTCGCTCGTCGCGGACTCGCTCGCGCGCGCCGCCGACGCGGCGGCGGAGCTCGCCGAGCGGCACGCGACGACGGTGATGGCCGGCCGCACGTGGCTGCAGCACGCGACGCCGATCACCTTCGGCCTCAAGGCGGCAGGCTGGTTGGCCGCCCTCGATCGCGTGCACGAGCGTGTGGAGTTCGCGCTCGACGACGCAATGTTTCTGCAATTCGGAGGCGCCTCCGGAACGCTCGGGTCGTACGACGATCGCGGGCTCGAGCTCACGGCGCTGCTCGCCGACGGGCTCGCGTTGCGCCAAACCAACATTCCCTGGCACGCGCATCGTGATCGCCTCGCCGATCTCGCCTGCGCGCTCGGTGTCGCCGTCGGCACGACGGGAAAGATCGCGCGCGACATCTCGCTTCTTTCGCAGACCGAAGTCGCCGAGGCATTCGAGCCGGCCGAGGAGGGAAAGGGAGGTTCGTCCGCGATGCCGCAGAAGAGAAATCCAGTGGGCGCCTCGGTTGTGCTCGCGGCATCGATCCGCGTGCCGGGGCTGGTCGCCACGATGCTCGCCGCGATGCCCAACGAGCACGAGCGCGCGCTCGGCGGATGGCAAGCCGAGTGGGAGACGCTGCCGCAGATCGTGCATCTCGCGGGCGGCGCCGCGCGACACACCGCCGAGATGCTCGCGGGCCTCGAGATCGACGCCGAGCGCATGCGCGCGAACATCGACCTCACGCAGGGTGTTTCGCTCGCGGAATCCGCTTCGATGGCGCTCGCCGAGCACATAGGACGGTTCGATGCCCATCGAGTAATCGGTGACGCGAGCAGGCGGGCGATCGCCGAGCATCGGCCCCTCGCCGATGTGCTTGCGGAGGCGCCGGATGTCATGAAGCATCTGAGTCGCGAGGAGATCGCGCGGCTGCTCACCCCCGGAAATTATCTCGGCTCGAGCGCCACCTTCATCGCGGACGCGCTCGCCGCCCATGCGACGTATCGCGATGTCGATTGAGCTGCTCGCACTGAGGATCCCATGACGATCAATGAGACGCCCGACGATCCCCACGCCGCCGGCATGGCTGTACGCCGCAAGGTGCTCGGCGACGCACACGTCGATCGCGCGGTCGCGGCGACGACCTCGCTCACGGAGGAATTCCAGTCGCTGATCACCCGCTATGCCTGGGGCGAGATCTGGACGCGCCCGGGCCTCGACGTGCGCGCTCGGCGCGTGCTGGTGATCGGCACCCTCGTCGCGCTCTCGCAGTGGGAGGAGCTCGCCATGCACGTGCGCGCAGCGCTTTCGTCCGGCGATCTGTCGGCGAACGACGTGAAGGAGATCGTGCTTCAGCAGGCGATCTATTGCGGCGTTCCCGCATCGAACGCCGCCTTTCGCATCGTGAGCGATGTGATCGCCGAGATCAACTCCACCACGCGCGCGCGATGAAGCGGTGAAGCGAGAGAAAACGCAGGTCGGCATCATCGGTGCGGGGCCAGCTGGCCTCATGCTCTCGCACCTTCTCGCGCGCGCCGGCATCGCCTCGGTGATCGTCGAGCGCCGAAGCCGTGAATACATCGAGAAGCGCGTGCGCGCGGGGGTGCTCGAGCAGGGAACCGTGCAGCTGATGCGCGACACCGGCCTCGGCGAGCGCATGGATCGCGAGGGGCTCGTGCATCGCGGGATCTCGCTCCGCTTCGAGGGCCGCGATCATCGCATCGCCTTCGACGAGCTTACCGGTGGGAGCACGATCACCGTGTATGGGCAGCAGGAGGTCGTGAAGGATCTGATCGCCGCGCGAATCGCCGCCGGCGCGCGTCTCCACTTCGAAGTGGAGGATGTGAGCGCGCACGACGTGAGCACGAGCGCACCGAAGCTCCGCTACACGTTCGCTGGGGAGCAGATAGAGCTCGAGTGCGACTTCGTGGCCGGCTGCGATGGCTTTCGCGGCGTCTCGCGCGATGCGATTCCAGCCGACCATCTCGTGCGCTACGAGCGCGAGTATCCCTTCGGCTGGGTCGGCATCCTCGCGAACGTCGCTCCGTCGTCCGAAGAGCTGATCTACGCGTCGCACGATCGCGGCTTTGCGCTTCACAGCATGCGCTCGCCTACGCTCACGCGCCTCTACGTGCAGTGCGATCGCGGCGATACGCTCGATGATTGGCCCGACGGTCGGATCTGGGACGAGCTCCATCTCCGCCTCGCCACCGACGACGGCTTCGCGCTCATCGAAGGTCCCGTAGTGGAGAGGGCGATCGCATGGATGCACTCCGTCGTCACGGAGCCGATGCAGTACGGCCGCCTCTTCCTCGCCGGGGATGCTGCGCACATCGTCCCCGCGACGGGAGCCAAGGGGCTCAACCTCGCCGTCGCGGACGTGCGCGTGCTCTCGAGCGCGCTCGACTCGTGGTATCGCACCGGATCGCCCGCCGCGCTCGCGTCGTATTCGGATACGTGCCTGCGCCGCGTCTGGCGCGCGCAGCACTTTTCCAACTGGATGACCACGATGCTGCACCGCTTCCCCACCGACGATGCATTCCAGCGGAAGCTGCAGATCGCGCAGCTCCGCTGGGTGTCGTCATCGCGCGATGCCGCGGCGAGTCTGGCCGAGAACTACGTCGGGATCGCTGCCGTATGAACGAAAGGACAGCGCTTCAGAATTTCCTCGAAGCCATCGACAGCGGTGTGGTCACACTCCCCGCCTTCGCTCGCACGCTGGGCATCGATCTCGGAGAATTCGGCGAAGCGTCGGCGACCTTCACACTCGTCACCGATCCCGATCGCCACGGCAACGTGATGGGCACCCTGCACGGCGGCGTGCTCTCCGCGCTCGCCGACACCGCGATGGGCTTCGCTTTCGCGACGACTCTCGCTGGCGGGGAGACGTTCGCCACGCTCGAGATCAAGGTGAACTTTCTGCGCCCCGTCTGGATCGCGACACTCACGGCTGCCGCACGGGTGGTGCATCGCGGCAAGACGACGGGCCTCGTCGAGTGCAGAGTGACCGATGAGCGCGACCGGCTCATCGTGCACGCTACGAGCACCTGTCTCGTACTTCGCGGCGAACAGGCGAGCGGCCGCGGTCTGGGAGACAGACAGGGAGGGTAGCTTTCGGGATGCACTCGTCAGCCGTGTTTCTTCAAACGCTCGCACTGGTTCTTGGCACCGCGGCGCTGACGACGGTCATCTTCCATCGCCTCAGGCAGCCGGTCGTCTTCGGCTACCTGATCGCGGGGCTCCTCGTAGGGCCGAGCGTGCCGTCGCCGATCGCAGCCGATCCCGGGATCGTACACACGCTCTCCGAGCTCGGCGTCATCCTGCTCATGTTCGCGCTGGGCCTCGAGTTCAGCCTCGGACGCGTGCTCCAAATCGGCGTCGGTGCGGGACTCGCCGCTCTCGGAGAGACCACGCTCATGATGGGCATCGGCTTTCTCGTCGGGCATCTCCTCGGCTGGACGACGATCGAGAGTTTGTTCACCGCGGGCATCGTCGCCATCTCGAGCACGACGATCATCAGCAAGGCATTCGTCGAGCAGCGGATTCGCGGGCGCATCACGGAGATCGTCTTCGGCATCCTCATCTTCGAGGACCTCATAGCGATCCTGCTCGTCGCGGTGCTCACCGCGGTCGCGGCGGGAGGTGGACTCACGCCCGAGGACATTGGGCTCACCGTGGTGCGCCTGGCGACCTTCCTGATCGCACTGGTATCGATCGGGCTTCTCGCGATCCCGCGATTCATGCGGCTCGTGATAAAGCTCGGGAGCGATGAGACGACGCTCGTTGCTGCCGTCGGCGTGTGCTTCGCGTGCGCCTTCCTTGCGCTCTCGTTCGGCTATTCGGTCGCCCTCGGCGCCTTCATCGCCGGCTCGCTCGTTGCGGAATCGGGGGAGGGAAAGGCAGTCGAGCATCTCGTCCATCCCGTGCGCGACATGTTCGTTGCGATCTTCTTCGTCTCGGTCGGCATGCTGATCGATCCTGCAGTCGTCATGCAGCACTGGGTTGCGGTGCTCGTGCTCGCGCTGGTCGTCATCGTCGGCAAGGTCGTCGCGGTTTCCGTGAGCACCTTCCTCACGGGGAAGGGGCTCGGAATGGCGGTGCAGAGCGGAATGACGCTGGCGCAGGTGGGAGAGTTCTCGTTCATCATCGCCGCGATCGGGCTCGCGAACGGTGCCACGCGGTCGTTTCTCTATCCGGTTGCGGTCGCGGTGTCGGCGCTCACCACGCTCACGACACCGTGGCTCATACGCGCGGCATCGCCCGTGACGCTCTTTCTCGATCGCAAGCTCCCCGCGCGCGTGCAGACCTTCGCCGCGCTGTACGGCACATGGGTCGAGCAGATGCGAAGGGATCCGGTGGACGTGACGGAGCGCTCGCGAACGCGGCGGCTGATGCAGGTGCTGTTCGTCGACGCCGCGCTCCTGCTCGCGATCGTCATTGGCGCGGCTGCCGAGATCGGACGCATCGGGCCGCTGCTAGAGCGGTGGGTCGGCATCGACGAGTCGGCGATCCCCACCGTCGTCACCCTCGGCGCCGTCGCGCTCTCGGTGCTCCCGCTCGTCGGCATCGCGCGCACGGCTCGTCAGCTCGGCTACGCGCTCGCCATTCGCGCGATGCCCGCCGCGCGCATCGGCCTCGTCGACTTCGCCGCGGCCCCGCGCAGCGCGCTGCTCGTCACGCTGCAGATCGCGATCATGCTCAGCATCATCATCCCGCTCCTCGCGATCACGCAGCCGTTCGTCACGGCGACACCCGGGCTGCTGACCCTCGCGGCCGTCGTGCTCGTGCTCGGCGTCGCCTTCTGGCGCAGCGCGCAATCGTTGCACGGACACACGCGCGCGGGCGCGGAGGCGATCGTCGCCCTGCTCGGCGAGCAGATGACGATCGACACCGAGCCAGACGCGGTGAGCCAGGCAATGGCGAAGATCGATCTGGTATTGCCGGGGCTGGGCACGCCAGTCGCAATCCAGCTCGGCGACGGAAGCGCTGCGATCGATCACTCGCTCGCGCGCCTCAACCTGCGCGGCCGAACCGGGGCGACGGTGCTCGCAATCGTGCGCGCGGGCGAGCAGGTGCTGGTTCCTCGCGGGCGAGACGTGCTGCGCGCGGGCGATGTGCTCGCGGTCGCCGGCAGCGCCGAAGCGGTGGCTGCGGCGCGCGCGCTCATCGATGGAGATGGAGAAATCGCGAAGGTGCCGAATGGCCAGTAATGGTATCGGCATCGTCGCGGACGAAGTGCCGCATGTCGGATTGTGCGTTCGTTGCGCCAACGTGCGCATCGTGGAGAGCCGCCGCGGATCGCGTTTCTATCGCTGCCAACTTGCCGATGTCGACCCCGCATACGTACGGTACCCGCCGCTACCGGTGATTTCTTGCCCCGGATTCGCTTTAATTTCGGAGGTAGCCCCGCCTGAAGGCGGCTAACCTTCATGCGTACAAACGAGACACATTGGCGCTATGTACAATGTGCTACGTTAGATAACAAGCTTCATCAGAATCGTGGTGATCGCGCATCTCCACGCATTCATCTATCGACATTCGGGTCAGCGGTTCGCGTCGCTCCCTCTCTGCCGTGATGTGGGTGTTCCCATTCGGCAAGAAAGGGGAAGACAATGACTCTCAAGCTCAAGTCGCCGCCGGCGATTGCGCGCCCCGCAGCCGCGAATTTGCTTCTCGCTGCGCTCGCGCCCGACGATCTTACCCTCATCTCGGCCCAGCTTGAGTCCGTTACGCTCACGGTGCGTGAGGTGCTCTACGAACCGGGCGTCGCGATCGAGCACATCTATTTCCCAACGACGGGGTGCGTTTCCATGATCCACGGGACTCCCGACGGCTCGGTGGAGGTCGGAACCATCGGCATGGAAGGATTCGTCGGCGTGCCCATTCTCCTGCGCGCCGAATCGGAGCCGACGCGTGCGCTGGTGCAGGTACTCGGAGAAGGGTACCGTATCTCCGCGAACGCCTTCATGCAGGTCGTATCGGAGAGCAAGCACATGGAGCGTATCTTCCTGCGCTATGCGATGGCGCTCTTCAATCAGGTCGCGCAGTCCGTGGCGTGCAATCGGCTTCATTCGCTCGAAGAGCGCTGCGCGCGCTGGCTTCTCATTACGCACGATCGCGTCGATGGCGATGAATTCAAGCTCACGCAGGAGTTCCTCTCGTACATGCTCGGCGTGCATCGCCCCGCGGTGACGCTCGCAGCGGGGATTCTGCAGGAGGCGGGCTTGATCCGCTACTCACGCGGCAACATCGTCGTTCTCAATCGCCCGGGGCTCGAGGGCGCGTCGTGCAGCTGCTATCAGGCGACCCGCGACGACTACGCGAAGCTCGCGAGCTAGCGCGCATGGCCGGAAAGAGGGACGGACAGGGCACGCATTTCTCGCTCGATTCCACCGACGGCGCACCTCGCGCTCGTGATCGAGTCGCGCGCTCGCGCGGAGAATCCCACCTCGCAGCGGATGATATCGAAGAGCTTCGCGCCGCTATCGAGCGCTCGCTCTGCGAAGGAGAGATGAGCGCCTCGGGTGAAATCGCGATCGACGACGAGCTGCGCAAGTCGATTCGCATCGCCTGCGCCAAGGCGCGACTGCAAGGCGTGCGTGCCGAGCACGTCCTCATCGATGTCAAGCAGATCTGGATGTCGATTCCGTCGATGCTCTCGACGCGCACCGCCGAGCGACTCAGCGAGATCGTGAGCACGTGTATAGAGGAGTACTATGGGGATCGCG
Organism: Gemmatimonadaceae bacterium; assembly: GCA_013697785.1. Taxonomy (GTDB): domain Bacteria; phylum Gemmatimonadota; class Gemmatimonadetes; order Gemmatimonadales; family Gemmatimonadaceae; genus FEN-1250. The sequence continues at coordinate 16,529 of JACCWE010000068.1, read as the reverse complement.
ACCAGCTGCCGTCCTGATCAGGAACGCACCGTTTCTTGCTACACAAGCCACGCGTAGAATGGAATCGCGTCGCACGGGTCGATCATAGTGCGCGTGAAAGGCGAGAGTGAGCGCCCATGGAGCTCAGTTGTCCAGCAGTCTGGCACTTCACCGACGAACGATTCGCGACAATACCGGCGTGCTCTGGCAGATCGCCGAGCATGACGCGCGCGACGTCCCGGGCGCCATGAGCGCCACCTGTCTCGTCTTCGACAGCCAGTCGATCTGCCGCCGCTTCTGGTACTATCCCGCCGACTGGCTCGCGCTGGGCGACGCCACGCTGCTCGACCTGATGAGTCAGCCGCGAGCTGGGGCCGCCTGACGCTCGCGCGTCCGGCTCACAGCACCAACGTTATCTTTCGCTGGTGACTTACTCCCCGCCGCGCCGCTTGCGCACCTCGATGGTCATCCTGATCGAGATGCTCGCTATCGCGGGCTGCGGTATCAGCGCGGAGAGCGGCGGGAGCGCGTACCGCGGCGCGATGCTCGGCAAAGCGGTGCCGCGCCCGAGCTTCACGCTCACGGACACGCACGGCCAGCCGTTCGATTTTCGCGCGCAGACCGACGACACGGTCACCCTCCTCTTCTTCGGCTACCTGAGCTGTCCCGACGTCTGCCCGGTTCACCTCTCCAACATCGCGACCGTCATGCGCGGTCTTCCGTACGAGGTCACCGGGAAGATTCGCGTCGTTTTCGTGACGACGGATCCCGCTCGTGACACACCCGAGAAGTTGCACGCATGGCTCGCTGGATTCGACCCGTCGTTCGTCGGGCTCCGCGGAACTCCGGAGCAGATCAAGGCAATCGAGAAGATGGTCGACGTCGCACCCGCGGTGGCGGCCGCGCCCGACTCCGCCGGCGCATACGAGGTCGGGCACGCGGCGCAGGTGCTCGCCTTCACGCGCGATGACAGCGCGCACGTCGTTTATCCGTTCGGCACGCGACAGGCCGACTGGGCGCACGATCTCCCGCTCCTCGCGAAGGTGAAGTGAGCGCATGAGCGTGCAGTGGTGGTGCTCGGCCCGCGGCATACCGTGGCGCTGGAGCTGGCAGGCATATCCGGGTGTGTGGATCGCGGTACTCGCTCTCGGCGCGGCGTACGCTCGCTGGTCGCGACCGAACGGTGAAAGCACTTCGCACCCGAATGCGGTGAGCGAGGGCCGTCGCGTGGGCGGATGGATCGGTGTCGCGCTCGTCTGGGCCTCGCTCGACTGGCCCGGCGGCCCACTTGGCACCGGCTACCTCTCGAGCGTCCACGCTGCGCAGTTTCTCGCCCTCGCGATGATCGCGCCGCCGCTGCTCCTTCGCGGTATCGACGGTAATCGCATCCGGGCGTTTCTCGCTCGAAATGGCATCGCGGCGAAGATCATCACCGCGGTTACGACGCCGCTGTTCGCAATGCTCGCCTTCACCATCGTGATGCTGGCGACGCACGCACCCGGTGTCGTCGACACGCTCATGCGCTCGCAGCTCGGCGCCTTCGCGCTCGATCTCGCGTGGTTCTTATCGGGACTCACATTCTGGTGGCCGGTGGTGATCGACGTTCCGCTCCGCGAGCGCTTCGGACCACCGATGCGCATGCTCTACCTCTTTGCGGGAACGCAGGCCCACCTCTACCTCTCGATGTGGCTGCTGCTCGCCGAATTCCCCGCCTACGGCATCTATGAGCTTGCCCCCCGAGTCACCCGATTGTCTGCCCTGGAAGATCAACAAGTCGCGGGTGGGCTTCTGCTCACAATAGGTGGGACGTACGTGCTCGCGGTGATCTCCGTGCTCTTCTTCCGCTGGTTCGCGGAGCCGCAGCCAGAAGCGTGAGAATTTCGTAACGCGGCGTGACGGCCATTCGTCGATATACAGCGACTCCGGAGGTCAGGAGCGCCTCGACCACGGGCCCAAATGTCCGACCCAGCAACGGCAGCCGAACCGACGTCGCGTTCCGTAGCAATCCTGGGCGCCGACGCGCTTCTTGTCGCGCTCCCGTCAACGCCAACGCAGCTCGCCAACGCGTGTTTCGCGGGCGGCTTCGCCGAGGTGTTTCCGGCGACGTGGGGCGATGAGCTGATTGCCGCGGGCTGCCTCGAACAGCTCGAGAGCCGCACGGGACCCGCCATCTTCTGCGCCTGCCCCCTCGTCGCCGAGCAGCTTCGGGGAGCGACCGAGCTCCGTCGCTTCATCGTTCCGCTCATCTCTCCGCCCGTTGCCGTCGCGCGCTACCTGCGCGCACTGTTCCCCGGCGACGAACTCCGGATCACGTACGTCGGCGATTGCCCGGGCGCCGATGATGCGACGATCGACGAGCGCCTCTCACCGCACGAGCTGCTCGCCAACCTCGCGAAGCGCGGGATCATGCCCGCCACGCAGCGCCCCGATCTCGGAGCGCACGCCGCGCACGATCGCCGCCGCTTCTACTCGATTCCCGGCGGAGTTCCGTCGCCGCAGTGGCTCGCCGCGCAGTGGCCCAAGCGAACGCTCGTCGACGTGCACGCCGGCGACGCACTCGCGAGTCTCGCGAGCCAGACGACGACGCGCGGCAACACGCTCATCGACTTCGCGCCGCATCTCGGCTGCGCATGCGCCGGCGCGGTCGGCGGCTCGAGCGCTCAGGATGCGCGCAAGGCAGTTGTCGCAATGGAGCCGCCGCGCGCCGACAGCGAGATCATCGATGCGGCAATCCGCGTCGAGGTGTCGACCGCGACCGCGGCCGACGGCCACGCCACCGACGTCACCTGGAACGACTTTCTGGCGGCGCTGCCCGCGGCACTCGCGATGCACCCCGAGGTACACACCGGCTCGATTTTGCAGTCGACGTCGCGCACCGCACCGCGCCGCGCGCTCCAGCGAAAGGCGGCGCTGCCCCGCGCGTACATGGCCGCGCGACAGCATGCGCGCCGCGAGCGTGTCGCCCCGGTTCGCCCGCGCACGACGCAGGAGCTCAAACACGCAGTGCGACCACCGTCGGATTCCCCGCGTACCTCTGCCTCCACCGAGATCACCGGTGCGCGCGTCGAGATCGAGTCGCCGCGCGATGAGATCACGTCGGCGCGTCCGAACGCCTGGGTCGCGCGTCGCGCGTCGCATGAGGGGATGACGGGGCCCCGGACTCCCGCGCTGCAGCGCTCGGGGCTCGCCGCCACCGATCGCTGGCTGCTGGCGGGGCTCATGCTGGCGAGCAGCCTGCTCGTTGCGGTGCTCACGAGCGCGCTCACCGTGAGCGGGATCGAGCGCTCGGGCGCACCGCTCGCCGCTCCGGTAGTGGCCGCGCGCGCCGATACCGCGTTGACTGTCGCGGTCGCCTCCCCGCCAGCGGCGCGCGACACGACGCCGATCGTGCGCCCGCCGCGCGGGAACGACCCGGTTGTCGTCGCGACCACATCGCGTGTCGACAGTGCGCCGCAGCACGAGGACGGCGGCTCAGTCGCCGCACCGCCACCAGGGTCATCGCGCCTCTCGCCGATGCCCGCGCACGAGAACGCGCAGGCCGCGCACGTCGCGCTGAAGTCAACGCCAACGCCGAAGCGCCAGACGCCGCGCCCGGAGCGGCGCTCGATCTCGGTGGCGGAGCACGTGCGCGCGACGCCGGTCACGCGCGACCCGATGACGAGCGACCCGGTAGTCGCACCACCCATCGCGCAGGCACCGATCACGCAGAGCAGCGCACCGTCAACGTCGGCGAGTCCACCGCCCGCCGCGGTGACCGCCGCACCCGCGGCCGCGCCCCCCGCGAACAACGCGCAATTCCTCGAGGAGCTGCGAGCGATCCACGCCGAGATCGACGCTCGCAAGCGGCACATGGACTCGCTTACCGCGTCGCTGGACTCGCTCAAACGCGTGAAGCCCGAGTAGGGTCCCGCACCGCATTTCGAGCACGCGCTGGCACGATCGTTCCGCTCTTCCCGGGGTATTCCTATATTCAAAGGGACACCCAACTTTCCGGCGGAGATGACATGCAGGCAATTCGTGCGACAGTCGTAGGCGCGGCACTTCTCGTGAGCACGGCGATCGGTGCGCAGGGCTCCGGCGGCGTCACTCCCAAGAAGCACGTCAACGCGTCCAGGCCCGCTACGCACGCGCCGAAGCCGGCGACCGTCGCGGCCGCGCCCGCAGCGCCGTCGTCGGACGTCACGGTCAACGAGTTCATGTCGTACGACGCCGCGGCAAAGACAGTCAAGCTCAAGCTCAATGCCGCGCACGGCTCGAACAACGGCGGGATGAACTTCAACGGCGGCTTCAGCGGCAACGCGACGATCACCGTTCCCGTGGGCTGGTCGGTGAGCTGGCTCTTCACGAACGAAGATGCGATTCCGCACTCGGCGATCGTACTTCCCAACAAGATGCCGTTCCCCGCGCAGCCGCAGGATCCCGCGATCCCGCGCGCGTACACCGCCGATGTCGGCGGTGGGCTCTCGACCGGCAAGACCGACGCGACGACGTTCAAGGCGTCGCCGGCCGGGGACTATGTCATCGCGTGCGGCGTTCCGGGGCATGCGCCGAGCGGGATGTGGATTCGCTTCACGGTCTCGGCAGACGCGAAGGTTCCGGCGTACGCCACCAAGTGATGCACGGCAGCCGCGCGCTATGAGCGTCTCGAGCGCTCGCTAGCGTGCGGCTGCGTACCAAGCTCGAGATCGTATCCGCGTGCGTGGTCGTTCCATGCGCTCTCGAGCTCCTTTCGGCCAAACGATCGTTCGCGTGGCTCTCGCGCATTTCTGCGGGCGGTGAGAGCGTGGCGCCTTCGCTGCTGGCCTTCAACGTCGATCGGATTCTCCATCGCGCGCCCTGGATCTGGCGCCACAGCTGCCTGCGCCGCGCGGCAGTGCTCGCCTATTTGCTGCGCCGCGGCGGGCGCGACGCCAGCGTCGTGATCGGAGTGCGGCGCAGCGGGGAGGGTGCGCTCGAGGCGCACGCCTGGCTCGCCTGCGATGGTGTCGATCCCTTCCTCGAGCCTTCGGACTCGATCGGCACCTTCCAGCCGCTCGGTCGCGCGTAGCGCCGCTTCGCAAGTCTGGCTCGCCCGGGATGGGCCGCGCTATCTTTCGGCCTCCCTCTCTTCCGGCGCGAGCATGGATCGTCTCAAGCAGCTCCACGACGCGGGCCAGTCCATCTGGCTCGACTTCATCGATCGCTCGCTGCTCCGGAGCGGCGAGCTCGCACGTCGCATCGATCGCGACTCGCTCACGGGGATGACCTCGAATCCGACGATCTTCGAGAAGGCGCTCGCGGAGGGGCATGCTTACGATTCGCAGCTCGCGGGTGCATCGCCCGAGCTGAGCGCGTGGGAGCTGTTCGAGCTGGTCGAGACGGACGACGTCCGCGCCGCCTGCGACGTCTTCCGCTCGGTGCACGAGAAGAGCATGGGAATCGACGGCTACGTCTCGATCGAGGTATCGCCGGGCACCGCGCACAGCGTTGATGACACGATCGCCGAGGCGCGCAGACTGTGGGCAGTGGTGAAGCGGCCGAACGTGATGATCAAGGTGCCGGGCACCTCCGAGGGCGCGGCGGCCGCGCGCCGCCTGCTGGCCGACGGGATCAACGTGAACATCACGCTCCTCTTTGCGGTCGATGCGTACGCGGCGGTGATCGAGTCCTACATCTCGGCGCTCGAGGAGCGCGCCAAGCGCGGGCTCCCGCTCAGCGCGATCGCATCGGTCGCGTCGTTCTTCGTGAGCCGCGTGGATACCGAGGCGGAGAAGCGCCTCGATGCGATCGTCGCGGCGACTCCGTCGCGCGCCGACGAGGCGAATGCCTTCCGCGGGCGCGTCGCGGTGGCGAATGCGAAGCTGGCCTACGCGCTCTTCCGCGAGAAATTTTCCGGCGCGCGATGGGAGGCGCTCTCCTCGCGCGGGGCGCGCGTGCAGCGGCCGCTCTGGGCGAGCACGAGCGCGAAGAATCCGGCGTATCGCGATGTGGTGTACGTCGAGGATTTGATCGGCCCCGATACGGTGAACACGATGCCCCCGGGAACGATCACCGCCTTCGCCGACCACGGCGAAACGGCGCGCACGGTCGACACGAACATCGACGCCGAGCGAACGCTCGTGGCCGATCTCGAAAAATTCGGTGTCCCGCTCACGGCCATCACCGACACGCTTCTCCGCGAAGGACTGGCGAGCTTCGAGAAGTCCTTCGACACGCTGATCGCGGGGCTCGAATCGAAGCGCCGTACCCTCGGCGCGACGGTCACGGCGCCGTAGGCACGACCCGAGCGAGTCGTAAAAGGCAACTTGAGAAACGACAAATAACCGATGTGACGGACAAAAAACGGACGACTGCGAGCGAGTAACGCAGTGTCCGTTTTTTGTCCGTTAGCTCTCGTCCGATATTTGTCGTTTCACCCAGCTGTTAACGGCCTGTGTACGCCGAGTACCACGGAACAGAGCCTAGTGGCACCCCGACACAACTCCCGCCACGAGATCGAGACTGCACGTCAGCGCACCCACCTGCAGCACCGCGATCGTGCTTCCGTCGAACGTCACCTTCGCGAATCGCGTGATCGTCTTGTCGAAGGCGCCTGCGGTGACGTGAAGCGTGAGATTTCGCGAGAGCGACCCCGACGCCGGGTACGGATTGGCCGAGCGCGGCATCGTGAAGGTGAGTGCCACGGCCGTGTCTGCCGCCGTGTAGGCGAAGATGCGAGTGACGTTGTTCACCGCGTACGTGCTGCTGTCGCTCACACTCGCCGCGCCGTTCCACGTGTGCAGCGCCGGCGTCGAGTGCGTCACGACCATCGATGCAGCCGCCGATTCGTTGATCGAGAACACCTTCCCCGCCTTCACCGCGCTTTCGAACGAGCCGCTCTTCGACCAGAGGTGGTTCGTCGAGTCGATGACCGACCCCGTCCCCCAGCCGAGCGCGTAGCTGCCGCCGCTCCAGAAGCGAACCTGCCGCGTGATCGTGAGGCCGCGAGCCGTATACGCACTGCACGAGTACCAGCCGCTCGCATCAGGACCACCGCACGTCACGGTGCGGGAGTTGGTGCCCGCGCTGACGCCGCTGCGACCGGCCATGAAGGTGGATGAGCCGCCGCTCATGTCGTTCTCCTGAAAACTCTCGTTCTCCTGATACTGTCCGACATTGTCCGCGAAGCTTTCCCCAACATCGCTGGCGACGGTCTGGTCGATCTCGCTGTCGGCAACCGTGGTTCCGGGAGCAACCGGGGAGTCCGAGCTGCACGCAACTACACCCGCGAGAACCGCGATTGCGGCGAGCGTGGCAAGGGAAGTACTGCGACGTCCGATCGGCATATGGTGATCCTCCGCTAGATTTGTGAATACCTCTGTGATCTGCGGATGAGACGCCCGCCGTTCGTGGTCGTTAAGGCACGATTCGAATCGGCATCTCTTGCCGCGTGAACCGGCCTCGCGTACATCTGCCCGACTCGCTCACTCTCTTCAGGACTTGATTTTGGCCTCGCCGATTCCTCGCACGAAGATCGTGTGCACGCTCGGTCCCGCGTCCTCGTCGGAAGCGATGATCAAGTCGCTGATGCAGTCGGGACTCGATGTCGCGCGCATCAACTTCTCGCACGGCACGCACGAGGAGCACGCGGCGACGATCGCTCTCGTACGCGCGCTCGCGACGCAGCTCTCGCGCCCCGTCGCGATCCTCGGCGATCTGCAGGGCCCGCGCATTCGCATCGGCGATCTCGCCGAGCCGCTCGAGCTCGCGGCCGGCGATGACATCGTGCTCGCGCCCGAAGGCGAAGAGGCTGCCGGCGATGTCCCGGTCACGTACGAGGCGCTCGCGCACGACGTCCACGTCGGCGACCGCATCCTCATGGACGACGGTCTCATCGACCTCGTCGTGCTCGACGTCACCGGAAAGAAGGTCCGCGCGCGCGTCGTGCACGGCGGACGCCTCCGGAGCCACAAGGGAATCAATCTCCCCGGCGTCGCCGTCTCCGCCCCGTCGATCACCGACAAGGATCGCGCCGACATCGTCTTCGCCATCGCGCAGCAGCTCGACTATCTCGCGCTCTCCTTCGTGCGCCGCGCCGAGGACATCTCGTCACTGCGGCTGCTCATCCCCGCCGGGATGCTCGTCGTCGCGAAGATCGAGAAGGACACCGCGCTCGCAGCGATCGGCAGCATCGTCGAGGCGTCCGATGCCGTCATGGTCGCGCGCGGCGACCTCGGAGTCGAGCTGCCTTTCGAGGAAGTGCCGATCGCGCAAAAGCGCATCATTGCCGTCTGCAACGCGCTCGGCCGTCCGGTGATCACGGCAACGCAGATGCTCGAGTCGATGGTGATGAACCCGCGTCCGACGCGCGCCGAAGCGAGCGACGTGGCGAATGCGATTCTCGACGGCACCGATGCGGTAATGCTCTCGGCCGAGACGGCCGCGGGCGCGTACCCGCAGCTCGCCGTCGCGGCGATGACGCGAATCATCACGGAGATCGAGCGCCGCCCCCTGCCGCATTCGAACTTCGAGGTCCCCGGGGATGTCGACGGCCACGTCGCGACCGAGGATGCGATCGCCGCGGCAACGACGGCAGCCGCGAAGTCGCTCGGCGCACCGCTCGTCATCGTTTTCACCAAGAGCGGATTCAGCGCGCGCATCATCGCGTCGCATCGGCCCGCGGTCGCGATCCTCGTGCTCACGGACGTCGAACGGACGTACCGGCAGCTCGCGCTCGTGTGGGGCGTGATCCCGGAGCTCGTGCCGCGCGCTACGAGCTACGAGGAGATGTTCGCGCACGCGCGCTCGGTGATCGAGCGGCGCGGGCTCGCCAAGCACGGCGATCGCGTGCTCGTCACCGCCGGCGTTCCCTTCGACGTGCCGGGAACAACCAATCTGCTCCGCGTCGAGGTGGTGTGAAGCTCACCTTCCTCGGCACGGGGACCAGCTTCGGCGTGCCGCAGATCGGGTGTGATTGCGAGGTGTGCAGGAGCAGCGATCCGCGCGACAAGCGCACGCGGAGCGGCGCACTCGTTGAGACGGACGCGGGGAAGCGGATCCTCATCGACACGCCGCCCGAGCTGCGGCTCCAGCTCATCGCGAATCGCATCGACCGCGTCGATGCGATCCTCTTCACGCACGAGCACGCGGATCATATCCACGGCATCGATGATGTGCGCGCGCTGAGCGTCCGCAGCAGGCAGGCGCTCCGCATGTACGGACCGGCCGAGACGGTCGAGACGCTGGGGCAGCGCTTCGCGTACATCTTCGACGAGCGCATGCGCCCGCTGCCGGGCACCACGAAGCCCGAGGGTGAGCTCACGACGCTGGAGGCGGGGGTGCCGATGCGCATCGCCGGCGAGATGGTCACGCCGATCGCGGTCCCGCACGGCCACACCACGGTGTTCGGCTACCGCATCGGCGCGCTCGGCTACGTCACCGATGCCAAGCTCCTCCCTCCCGCGGCGATCGAGACGCTGCGCGGCGTGACGGTGCTCGTGCTCAACGCGCTGTTCTGGAAGGAGCATCCCACGCACATGAGCGTGCCGGAGGCGATCGAGACGGCGCGGGTGCTCGGCGCCGAGCGCACATATCTCACGCATCTGACGCACGATAATTTCCATGCGGCGCTCGAGGCAAAGCTGCCTGCGGGACTTTTTCCGGCATACGACGGCCTGACGGTCGACCTCACGTAAGTCGGTCGTTCCAACCCTTGCCCCGACGAGTGGGGTTCGCGACTTTCCTCCATCTTCCACGTTCCCCGTGCGGGGCGAGAAGACGACGACTTCGGAGGATTGATGCAAGGTCAGGGAGCTACGTCGGCGGGCCCATTTGGCGACGACATAGAGGTCCAGCAGGGGCACCTCACGGTCCGCAACGAGAGCGCCCTCCGCAGCGAGAAGATGGATGCGCTCGTGAAGCAGGCGGTCTTCGGCGAAGGCCAGGCGAAGGATCATGCGAACTGGATGATCTGGGAGACGGCGCAGTCCGTCGGGGTACGTCCCGCGTCGATTCACGATCTGTACGCGGCGCGCGGCCGCGGCGATGTGAAGGGCTTCACTGTTCCCGCGATGAATGTGCGCGGCATGTCGTACGACACCGCGCGCGCGATCTTCCGCACCGCGGTGCGCATGAAGGCCGGCGCCTTCATCCTCGAAATCGCACGCTCCGAGATCGCGTACACCGCGCAACGTCCGTCCGAGTACGTCACGGTGATGCTGGCCGCTGCGCTGCGTGAGGGATTTCGCGGTCCCGTCTTCATCCAGGGCGATCATTTTCAGGTGAATGCGAAGAAGTTCGCCGCTGACCCGACCGGCGAGGTTGCGGCGGTGAAACAGCTCGCGCTCGAGGCAGTGACCGCCGGCTTCTACAACATCGACGTCGATACGTCGACGCTCGTCGACATTCATCTTCCGACGCTCGATGCGCAGCAGGAGCTCAATTACGAGACCGCGGCGGAGATTGCGGCGTACGTGCGCTCGATCGAGCCCGACGGCGTCACGATCTCGATCGGCGGTGAGATCGGCGAGGTCGGCACACAAAACAGCACCGTGCCCGAACTGCGCGCGTTCATGAGCGGCTTCGTGAAGGCGCTCGAGAAGCGCTCCGCGGGCGCGGTCGGACTTTCGAAGATCTCGGTGCAGACCGGTACATCACACGGCGGCGTCGTGCTCCCCGACGGTGGCATCGCCGATGTGAAGCTCGATCTCGAGGCGCTCGAGGCGCTCTCGCAGGTCGGTCGCGACGAGTTCGGGATGTCGGGCGCGGTGCAGCACGGCGCATCGACACTCCCGGCCAACGCCTTCGACAACTTCCCGCGCATTGAGACGGCGGAGATTCATCTCGCCACCAACTTCCAGAACATTCTCTTCGAGCAGATGCCGGCCGAGCTTCGCGCGCGCATCTACAAATGGCTCGATGAGAACGCGAAGGAGGAGCGCAAGAGCGGGGACTCCGATGAGCAGTTCTACTACAAGAGCCGGAAGAAGGCACTCGGTCCGTTCAAGAAGGATCTGTGGGGGCTGCCCGAGAGCGAGAAGGCGAAGTTCGCAGCCGCCTACGACAAGACCTTCACCTTCCTCTTCGAACAGCTTCGCATCGGCGGCACGGCGGAGGCGGTGACGCGCTTCGTGAAGGCGCCCGTCCTGCGCCGCCGCACCTCCGGAGGCGTTACGGTGGAGCAAGCGCCGGACGATCCGGACGCTGGCGAATGAGCCCATGGGCGACGCGTCGGCCCTCTGGCTCTCCTGTCTGGGGAGACTGGCTGGCCGGTCAGCCCACGAGCTTAAGAATCCGCTCAACGGTCTTGCGCTGAATCTCGAGGTCGTGCGTTCGCGGAGCGCGCGCCCGGGAATCGAAGGATCCGCGCTGGCGCCCTTCGCCGCCGCGGCGGCCGCCGAGCTGGAACGCACCATTCCCCTGGTCGAAGCGCTCCTCGCGTTGGCGCGCCCCCTTCCCATCCCGGTAGATTTGCGGACTGCCCTGCAGCCGCTGTCCGTGCTTTACGGCGCGATAGCGACGGCGGGCGGGGGCTCGCTTTCCATCGAGCCCGAATCAGAACAATTGTTTGTCACTGTCGACGGTAATGCCGTTCGCGCTCTCCTCGCGGAAGCGCTCGACGTCACCATTGGGGCCAACCTCGACGTCACCGCCAGGCTGGGCCGCTCCGGCGGAATGGTTTCGCTGCGAATGATTGGTGGCGCTGGAAGGCCGATCGCGGCAAAGATCGAACGCTTCGCCGCTGAGATCGAGGCTCGCCTCAGCTCCGATGAAGACGAAACAGCTCTCCTGTTCCCCGCGCCCGCGCGCGCTGGAGTCGATTCGAATACATGACCGCCAAGATTCTGATCGCCGACGACGAACGCGCGATAACCGAAGGGTTGAGCGCCATTCTGCGCGACGAAGGCTACGACACCGAGATCGCCAGCGATGGAGAGCGCGCGCTCCAGCGCCTCATCGCCGAGCCGTTCGGTGTCGTCCTCGCGGATCTCAAGATGCCCAAGGTCGACGGCGTCGCGCTCCTCCGTGAAATCCGCCAGCGCGGCATGGCAACCGAATGCATCGTCATCTCGGGGCAGGGCACCATCCGATCCGCCGTCGATGCCGTCACCGATGGCGGCGCCTTCTACTTCATCGAGAAGCCACTCAACGCGGAGAAGCTGAGCGAGCTCAAGGCGCTGATCAAGAAGGCGCTGGAGAGCTTCGAGCTGAAACGAGCCAACCGCGCCCTCACGACCGAGCTCCAGACGCTCACGCACTACGGCGAGCTCACTGGCCAGTCCGAGGCGATGCGTTCCGTCTACAGCATCCTCGACGCCGTCGCACCTTCCACCGCCTCCGTCCTCATCCTGGGCGAAAGCGGCACCGGCAAGGAGCTGGTTGCGCGCGCAATCCACAACAAGAGCGATCGCGCGAAAGGGCCCTTCCTCGCGCTCAACTGCGCCGCGCTTCCCAAGGACATTCTCGAGAACGAGCTGTTCGGACACGAGAAGGGCGCCTTCACGGGCTCGACGAACGAGAAACCCGGCGCCTTCGAGATGGCCGACGGCGGCACCCTCTTCCTCGACGAAGTCGGCGAGATGGCCACCGACATTCAGGTGAAGCTCCTGCGCGCTCTCGAATCGCGCTCGGTGAGGCGCCTGGGCGGCAAGAAGGAGATCCCCGTCGACATCCGCGTCGTTGCCGCCACCAACAAGAATCTCCAGCAGGCACTCGAAGACGGCGAGCTGCGCGAGGATCTCTACTATCGCCTCGCCGTCGTCGAGATCGAGCTCCCGCCCCTTCGCGATCGTGTCGGCGACATAAAGCTCCTCGCCACGGAATTCCTCAGCCGCTTCTCGCGCGAAAACAACAAGAAGATCCACTCGTTCGAGGACGACGCGATCGAATGGATCCTCCGCCACAACTGGCCCGGCAACGTCCGCGAGCTCCGCAATACGATCGAGAGCGCGGTCATCATGTCCAAAGGTGCGTCGATCGGCACCACCGACATCATTCCGCGACGCCTCCGCGCGCAGGCGGACACGAGCCAGGCGACCGTTACCATCACTGTCGGCGCGACCCTTGCCGATGCAAGGCGGCAGATGCTGCTCCGCACCTTCTCGGCGACGGGCGGCGACGTGGAAGAGACGGCGCGCACGCTCGGAGTCTCGGAGCGCGAGGTGCGCGACGAGCTGGGCTCACTGATCGGAGGCGCCGCGGCGTCTGATCGAGAGCACGCGGCTCACGCGGCGCCGTCGAACGGGGCTGCAAAGCCCGTCGCGAAAGCCGCGGCAGCGAAGCAGAAGAGTACGGAGAAGGCGAAAGGGAAGGCCAAGGGACGTCGGTAACAGCCAGGGAGCTCGTATGTCGCGACACGAGGAAGACGAGGACGAACGCTATTACGTGATCGAGGAAAAGAGCGGCGGAGGGTTTGGTTCCTTCCTGCTCGGCGCCGCGATCGGTGCTGGAATCGCGCTGCTGCTCGCGCCGCAGTCGGGCGAGGACACGCGCCGCGATATCAAGCGCAAGGCGGGCGAGATGACGGACGCCGCGAAGGACGTGGCGGGCGACCTGAGCGACACCGTCGTCGACCGCTACTCGCGGGCGAAGCGCACCGTCGGCACCAGCATCGACTCGGCGCGCCAGGCGATCGACATGAAGAAGCATCAGGCTTCCGAAGCCATTCGCGCAGGACGCGAAGCGGCTGCGCAGGCGCGACAGGAGCTCGAGGCGAGGTTGGCGGAGACGAAGGCGGCGTATCAGGCGGGCGCCGACATCACGCGCTCCGCTCGCCGCACGGCGAGCGACCAGAGCGCGGCACGCGACCTGGAGTCCGACGATCCGCACATCGGCTAGTCGACGCGGGCACGGCGGCCACGCCGGATGACGGCTCGCTCGTACCCCCACCGCCTCTGGTGGGCGGTGAAGGACTACGCGCGTCGCCTCTGGGATGTCGCCGGCGAAGACAACATCTCGTTTCTCGCCGGCGGGATCGCATTCAACCTCCTGCTCGCCGCCGTACCCTTCACGCTGCTCCTCCTCGCGGGGCTCGGCTACGTGCTCAACCAGAGCGCCGAGCAGTCATCGAATACCGTCTGGGGATTCATCGACAACCTGATGCCGCCGCACGCCGAGACCGGCGATGTGCAGCTGCACAAGCTGCTCGACGGCGTGATCAAGGCGCGCGGATCCGTCGGCCTCTTCGGCGCGATCGCCTTCATCTGGTTCTCGACGCGCCTCTTCGGAACGCTGCGCTCCGTGCTCGGCGAAGTATTCGACATCGAGCAGGGACTCGACTTCATCAAGGGGAAGCTGTTCGACATCAGGATCACCGTCGTGAGCACGGTGCTGTTCGTCGTCTACGCCGTACTCTCCGCCTATCTCAAGATCGCTACCAACAAGGCGCTCGGCGCTCTCGGTGTGCTGTCCTTTCGCACCCGGCTCGAATATTGGTTCGGGAATCTGCTGGCGCTGATGTTCATCGTCGGGATGTTCTTCTCGCTCTATAAGTTCTTGCCGAGCAGAAAGATCCGATGGCAGGCGGCGCTGATCGGCGCGCTGTTCACGAGCGTGCTCTTCGAGCTGGCGAAGCAGCTGTTCACCACCTACATCGGCTCGTTCAATCCGAGCAGCCTGTATGCGGGGACGCTCGCCGGAATCGTCATCGTCGTATTCTGGGTGTACTACGCCGCGCTCATCTTCATTCTGGGCGGCGAAGTCGGGCAGGTGTACGAGCTGCGTCGCACGCGACGACTCCAGCGTGAGACGTTCGAGGGCTGAGGCTGGCTCGATCGTTGCTCCGTAACGCTCCATACTCAAATGGAGCTCGCGCCGTGAAAAATGGCCTCGTAGTGCTCGTCGTGCTGGCTGGTGCGCTCGCCGGCTGCAGCAAGAATGCCGATGGCGACATGGTGATTCAGACGCCGCGGATGGAGACGCACACGGACACGGTGAAGATGCCGCGGCTCGAGATGTCGAAGGACACGATCGTGACGATCACGCCCACCGTGGTGGTGAAGAAGGAGACGAGCGTGGTGGTCGTGCCGCACGCGTCCGTGACCACGGCGCCGAAGTCCAAGCCCTGACTCGCGGGCGATTCGGCGCCCGGGATTATTGTCGCGGCCCTCGCGATTCCGTATATTTCTCTCGTCCCAGGTCCCGAGGGAAGTTCGCCCTCTAACTCCGTCAGGACCGAAAGGTAGCAGCGGCATGAGGTGCCGTTCCTCGCCTCGTCAGACCTGGGATATTGCGCGGAGGCTGAGCGCTCTGAGGCGGCAGTTCCGCGCGATACACATGCGTCGAAAGACGCTCGCAGTGCACCGGTCGAGGAGAGCCTGGCGGGCAGACCGCCGGGCTCTCCTCGCATTTCCCACCGCCATGTACATCTCGCTCGCCCGTAAATACCGTCCGAAGCGCTTCGCCGACGTGGCGGTCCAGTCGCACGTCAGCAACACGCTCAAGGGTGCGATCGCCCGTGGGCGCGTCGCGCACGGCTATCTGCTGTGCGGGCCGCGCGGCGTCGGCAAGACGACGCTCGCGCGCGTGCTGGCGATGGCGCTCAACTGCGAGAACAAGACGGAGGACGGCGAGCCGTGCGGCGTATGCACGAGCTGCACGCGCATCTGGACGGGAGCCACGAGCCTCGACGTCGTCGAGATCGATGCGGCGTCCAATCGCGGCGTCGACGACGCGCGCGATCTGCGCGAGCGTGCGATGTACGCGCCCTCGGGCGATAATCACTACAAGGTCTATATCGTCGACGAAGCGCACATGCTCACGCGCGAGGCGTGGAACGCACTGCTCAAGGTTCTCGAGGAGCCGCCGCCGCGCGTGGTGTTCGTGTTCGCGACCACGGAGCCGCAGAAGATCGCGCAGGCCGCGGCGCCTGTGCTGAGCCGCCTGCAGCGCTTCGACTTCAAGCGGATCGGCCCGGCCGATGTTCGTGCGCGACTCTCCGCCGTACTGGCCGACGAGAACGTGGAGGCGACACCCGATGCGCTCGCGATGATCGCGCGCGCGGCCGACGGCTCGATGCGCGACGCGCTCAGCCTCACGGATCAGACGCTCTCGCTCGGCGAAGGCATTCTCACGGCCGAGCGCGTGCGCGAGGCGCTCGGGCTCATCGCGGAAGATGAATATCTCGCGATCTTCGATCTCATCGCTGCGCGCCAGGCCGGCGCGATCTTTCCCGCCGTCGCGCGGCTCGTCGATGCCGGAGCGGATCTCGGCGCTTTCCTCGGCGGGCTCGCGGACATCTTCCGCGCGGCGCTCGCGCTCGCGTTGGGCGATGAGAGTGGAGGGCTCGCCGAGCTCTCCGATCGCACGCGCGAGGCATTGATCGAGCGGGAAGGGAAGCTCACCGCAGGCGACCTGCTGCGCATGTTGAGCTCGATCACGGAGCTCGAGCCGCGCTTCAGGCGGAGCGGGCAGCAGCAGATGCTCGTGGAGACGATGCTCGTGCGCTTCGCGCTGATGGATCGCACTGTGTCGCTGGAGGAGGTGCTGCGCGGACTGGGGCCGGATGACGGTGGGAGCGAGGACAGCGATGACCGCGCCGCGCCGCGCACCCCGCGGCCGCGCGCTCCCTCGCCGACGAGCGCGCCCGCGCGCCC
>JACCWE010000063.1 GCA_013697785.1 Gemmatimonadaceae bacterium | reverse complement strand
GCAGTGGAGACATTGGTCAGCTTGAGATGGAAAAAAAAGAATCAGCGAGCACCGAATGCGCTGTCGCCGGGCGGCGCGGCAGCTACCCGACACTGCCTTCGAGCGTGATGCCGAGCAGTTGCTGCGCTTCCAGCGCGAACTCCATCGGCAGCTCCTTGAACACTTCCTTGCAGAAGCCGCTCACGATCATCGACACCGCCTGCTCGGCCGAGAGCCCGCGCTGCTTGAGGTAGAAGATCTGGTCCTCGCCGATCTTGCTCGTCGAGGCCTCGTGCTCCACCGTCGCCGTGTTGTTCTGGATGTCGATGTAGGGGAAGGTGTGCGCACCGCATCGGTTGCCCACGAGCATCGAGTCGCACTGCGTGTAGTTGCGCGCGTTGTCCGCCTTGGGCAGCACCTTCACCTGGCCGCGGTAGGAGTTCTGCCCCCGCCCCGCGGAGATCCCCTTCGAAACGATGTTGGACTTCGTGTTGCGGCCGATGTGGATCATCTTCGTCCCCGTGTCGGCCTGCTGCGCGTTGTTCACCACCGCCACCGAGTAGAACTCGCCCGTGGAGTTGTCACCCTGCAGGATCACGCTCGGGTACTTCCAAGTGATCGCCGAGCCGGTCTCCACCTGCGTCCACGAGATCTTGCTGTTCACGCCGCGGCAGGCGCCGCGCTTGGTGACGAAGTTGTAGATCCCGCCCTTGCCGTTCTCGTCGCCGGCGTACCAGTTCTGCACCGTCGAATACTTGATCGTCGCATCCTTGAGCGCGATCAGCTCGACCACTGCCGCGTGCAGTTGATTCGTGTCGCGCTTGGGCGCCGTGCATCCCTCGAGGTAGCTCACGTACGCGCCCTCGTCGGCGATGATCAGCGTGCGCTCGAACTGCCCCGTCCCTTCCGCGTTGATCCGGAAGTACGTGGAGAGCTCCATCGGACAGCGCACCCCCTTCGGCACGTACACGAAGGATCCATCGCTGAATACCGCGGAGTTGAGCGCGGCGAAGAAGTTGTCGGAGTGCGGCACGACCGAGCCGAGATACTTCTGCACGAGCTCGGGATGCTCGCGCACCGCCTCGCCGAACGAGCAGAAGATGATCCCGAGCTTGCTGAGCTCCGCCTTGAAGCTCGTCCCCACCGAAACGGAATCCATCACGACGTCGACCGCGACGTTGTTCATCCGCTTCTGCTCGTTGAGCGAGATGCCGAGCTTGCCGTACATCTCACGGAGCTTGGGATCGACCTCGTCGAGGCTTCCGAGCGTCTTCTTCGGCTGCGGAGCCGAATAATAGATCACGCTCTGATAGTCGATCTCGGGATAGTTGACGTTGGACCAGTGCGGCTCCTTCATGGTGATCCAGCGCGCATACGCCTTGAGGCGCCAGTCGAGCAGCCACTGGGGCTCGCCCTTCTTGGCCGAGATCAGCCGGACGGTATTCTCGTCGAGACCGCGCGGGATGGTCTCCGCCTCGATATCCGTGACGAAGCCGTACTGATATTCCCTGTTGACCAGGGTCTCGATGGTGCCGCCCATGTAACGCTCCTTTCCCGCCCACGCGCATGGAATTGCGCATGATCAATCCTAATAGATTTTGTCGGGATTGGCAACGCTCCGGGAGGGCGCCCGCTGCGGGCTAAATCTCAGCGCAGCAACGAGTTGGGCGATTGACTAATGGTGGCGGAAGACCAGGAAGAGCACGACGACGATCAGAAGCACGCCCGCCGCAACGGCGATCGGTACGACGGGCAGCGCCTTCTTCTGGCTCTTGGCGTACTTCCCGTGCTCCATCGTCACTGCGCGCTGAGCGAGCTGCGTGTTCTTGCGGCTGAACGCGTCGTCCTCGTGATCCTCGAACTGCACCGCACGGATCCCCGGCGGCATGGTCTGGGCCGAGAAGGTGAAGGTGGTGTCGCCCATCTGAATCTGGTCGCCTTCGCGGAGGAGCCGCGGGACCACCGCCGGCTCGCCGTTCACCTTCGTTCCCGACGATCCCATCGCGTAGAGCACGAACTGGCCGCCCTCGGCCCGCACGTCCGCGTGGAAGCGCGACACCGTCGGATCCTTGAGCACGATCGAGCAGCCGATCTCGCGTCCGATTTGCACCACCCGGCGCCGGAGCGTATAGCCCTTCTTGTTCGTAACGTCGATGAGATGCGCGTCGGGCATCTCGAGCACGGGCGTCGGGCGCTTGGCCTTGAGGTCGGAGAGGAAGACGAAGCGCGCCTGGCCGGCGGCGACGATATCGCCGCTGGCGAGCGGGGAGCCGTCGGTTGGGACCTGCTCACCGTTCAGAACGACGACGTTCTGCGGCGACGCCGGCGTGACTTGCGCGCCGCCGCTTCCGACCGCGATCCGGAAGTGGCGTGCGGCCAGGTCGCTTCCGGAGAGGCGCCAGGTAGCCTGGGATCCGCTTCCGACGACGACATCGCCGACCAGCTCACGCGGATTGTTTTCGAGATCCGGCTTTCCTTCCAACTCGAGAAAAGGCATCAATCGTTCTCCAACGTCATTCGGCGCGCCCGGGGAAGAGCGGCGGCATGTTTGTCGACCGTTCCATAGATAAAACGCGCTGTCGATGTCGCCCGCAACATCACGCGCACGCCAGTTACTCCAGCGTGACGCAAGATGTGGACGCGCTTGAGGATAACCCGTTCGACAGCCAATATGCAGGGCGAGCTGGTCACCATTTTTCTGTCTCACCGGGATGTTCTTGCCACTTCGAGCGAACGAGCGCCGGCACGCCGCCGTCACGTTTATGGCACTTTTGCTGACACTTTCGGCCGTCGCGTGTTCCACCAAGGCGGAAAAGGCGACGAAGGTTGCCGTCCGCGACAGCGCGCGTCAGGCCACGGCCAACAACGCCGGCTCGGCCGTCGCCGACTCGTCGCACAACAGCGACAGCGACAGCACCGACGATTCGGAGGTTTCGACGCTCGACACGTCGAAGGTGACGCACATCGATGCGGCGCCGGCGTCGGATGCGCACTCGCCGTCGATCGCACGCGTCGGCAGGCTTTCGCCGCTCGCGGACTCGATCGCGGCGACGCTCGTCTTCGAGATGAAATCGCAGCGCGAATTTCTCGCGGCATCGCGCGCGAAGAAGGTGTTCGCGGACATCGGCCGCGTGGACGCGCCGCTCAAGACGCCCGAGCGACTGCACGCGTACGAGGAGGCGGTGAAGGTGCTCTCCCCCGTGCACATCGGCGATCGCTTTCGCCTCCACGGATCGTGGGGGCAGGATGACGCGACCGTCCAGTCGTTCGACCAGTGGAACGGGCGCATCGTGGCAGTGCTCTCGGTGCCGCCGCTGGTCGACTCGCTCGCGAAGGGGAAAGCGCCGCTCGTCGCGCTCGCGGTGCGCGCGGACAGCGCGCTGCCATCCGCGGTGGACAGCTGCTCGCGCGACAGCATCGGCGCCTTCCTCAGCGCGCGGCTGTCGCTCGTGAAGGACTCGATGCTGCTCACGCTGCAGAACGACACCGTCAAGATGGCGCCGCGGCTGATGAAGTCGCTCCGCGCACAGAAGACGCAGGCGATCGGCTGCTTCGCGAAGTCGCGGGCGATGGTCTTCGTCGCGCAGTGGGCTGGCGACTACGAGTACTATCACCAGCTCGCGGCGCTCGTCGACACGACGGGGAGGGTCACGCCGATTCGCGTCAGCGATCTGCGCTTCAAGGTGCACGAAGCGCTCGGCGCGCTCGACGTGAACGGCGACGGCATCGACGACATAGCGGTGCGCGGGCGCGCGCCGCGCATCGGCGGAACGGTGATCCTGCGGCTCGATCCCGTGAAGCGCCGACTCGATTTCGTCGACGGCGGCTTCGCCTGGGAAAGCTTCTAGCCTGCGAGAAACGCCAGCATCGCCTCGTTGAACCGAGCGGGGCGCTGCAGCATGGCGAAGTGGCTTACGCTGGGTAATACGATCAGCCGCGCACCGGGAATCGTGCGCGCGAGCTGATCGCTGTACTCCGGCTTGAGGAACTCGTCATGCTCGCCGACGACGATCGCGACCGGGGCGCGGATCGTCGCGATCTCGGCCGCTTCATAGTTGGGCTCCGTCGCCATCATGTGCTGGATGACCTTCGCCATCTCGCCGAATTGTTCCGGCGTTGGCGAGAGCCGCGCGTAGTCCTTCTTCGCGCGGCCGAACACGCGCGCGAGCTTCGGCTCGTTCGCGGGGACGTCCTTCACCGCGGTGAGATCCATGCTCCCGCCGAACGCGAACACGCGCGCGATGCGTGAGGGATGCTTCATGGCGAGAATGAGTCCGATCGTCGCACCGTCGCTCCAGCCGACCACGGAGAACGTCGGAATCGCGAGCGCATCCATCACCGCGAGCACCTCGCTCGCCATCAGCTCGTAGGTGACCGGAACGCCACCGAGCGTGCTCCGACCTCGGCCGCGATTATCGATGAGAATCGCGAGGTGGCCCGAGGCGACGAGCGCGGGCACCTGATAGCCCCAGTCCTCGCTGTTGTCGAAGGCGCCATGCAGCAGCACAACCGGGTCGCCCGCGCCGTACGACGCATACCACACTTTCGCGCCCTCGAACTCGACGCGCCCCTCGAGATCGGCAGGGGGGAGCGGCGCGGCACCGTTGGCTTCGAACTGGCGAAGGTCGTCGTCGGTGTGAATCATTGGTAGGCCCGATTTGTGTCCGGAACAGTTTACCAGAGACCACTTGGCTCAGGCCAGCGTGACTAGTCGATGACGCCGTTCAGCCAGGAGAGCGGGCCATCGTTGAGCAAGCTGCTCGACGAGGCGCTTGATCTCCCCGTCGCCGAGCGGGCGGCGTGGATCGCGGCGCGGCGCGCGGAGAACCCCGCGCTCGCGGACGAGCTCGCGGCGCTGCTCGATCGCGAAGCCTCGATCGACGATGATTTTCTGAGCACGGGGCGCGCTTCGCTGTTCCCGAGTGGATCGACGCTCGCCGGCCAGACGCTCGGCGCCTACGTCCTCGAAGGGCCGCTCGGACAGGGCGGCATGGGCTCGGTGTGGATGGGGCGCCGCACCGACGGACGCTTCGAGGGCGTCGCCGCGATCAAGCTGCTGAGTCTCGCGGTGGCGGGGCCCGTCGGCGAGGAGCGCTTTCGGCGCGAAGGGAGTGTGCTCGCGCGACTCACGCACCCCAACATCGCGCGCCTCCTCGATGCGGGCGTCAGCGCGGCAGGGCTGCCGTATCTCGTGCTCGAGTACGTCGATGGGAAACCGATCGACGAATGGTGCGACGCGCGCACGCTCACCATCGGCGCGCGGCTGCGGCTTTTCCAGCAGGTGCTCGCCGCCGTCGCGCACGCGCACGCCAACTTCATCGTGCACCGCGATCTCAAACCCGCGAACATCCTCGTCGCCGCCGATGGGACCGTCAAGCTGCTCGACTTCGGCATTGCGAAGCTGCTCGAGGAAGGCGGTGCGACGCCGGAGGCGCTCACGGGCGCGCACGAGAGCGTGTTCACCTACAGATACGCGGCTCCGGAGCAGATCAAGGGCGAGGCGATCACGACGGCCACCGATGTCTACAGTCTCGGCGTGATCCTCTTCGAACTGCTTGCGGGGCGGCACCCGACCAGCGGCGATGCGCACACGCCGGCCGAGCACATGATGGCGATTCTCAATACGGAGGTCGGGCAGCTTTCACGCGCGGCGTCGCCGAGTGGAGCGGTGGGACCGGCGGAGGTGCAGCGACTGGCCGCTGCGCGCGATGCGTCGCCCGAGAAGCTGCGGCGCATTTTCGCGGGCGATCTCGACAACATCGTCTCGAAGACGCTCAAGAAAAATCCGGCGGAACGGTATGCGACGGTCGGCTCGCTCGCGGAGGATGTTCGGCACTATCTCAATCACGAGCCCGTCGCCGCGCGTGCGGACTCTCTCAAGTATCGTGCGAGCAAGTTCGTGCGAAGGCATCGCGTGCCGGTGGTGCTCGCGGGAGTCGCGCTGGTGGGGCTCGTGGCAGCGGTGGTGCGCGAGCGGCAGCTGCGCGGTCGCGCGGAGTTGGAGGCGAAGAAGGCGGTGGCGGTAGAGGAGTATCTCGTCAGCATCTTCGGTGCGGCCGATCCGTTCGCGCCTATCGCAATGGGGCAGCGCGACATCACCGCGCGGGAGCTGCTCGATCGTGGTGCGCAACGCATCGACACGTCGCTAGTGGATCAGCCGGAGATTCGCGCGGAGCTCCGTGGTGCGCTCGGGCGGGTGTATGGAAATCTCGGGGTGTACGACAAGGCGACGAGCGAGCTGCGCAGCTCGCTCAATGCGCGACGCGTGCTCGATCGCGGAGACAACGCTTCGGTGGCGGAGGCGATGGACCGTCTCGGCGTCGTGCTGATGCTGGAGGACAGCCTGAACGAGTCGGACTCGTTGCTGAGTCAGGGGCTCGCGATGCGACAGCGGCTGTTCGGTGATCGCAACGCGGCGACCGTCGAGAGTGTCGAGCATCTCGCCCAGCTCTTCGAGAATCGCGATCAGCTCGACAAGTCTGAGCGGCTGTTCCGCCAGGCGCTCGCGCTACGGCGCGCGATGTATGGGGACGATGATCTCACCGTGGCGGCGAGCCGTGATTATCTGGGGAGGACGCTGGTGACGAAGGGTGAGCCGGCGCAGGCGATCCCCGAATATCAGATGGCCCTCGCGATACGAATGAAGCGTTTGGGCGAAGAGCATCCGGCGACGGCCGAAACGATTCACGATCTGGCCGGGGCGGATGAACATCTTGGGCGTTATGCAGACGCGGAGCGTGACTATCGGCGCGCGCTCGCGATCGAGCGCCGAACGCTGGGGAACGATCATCGGAGCGTGACGCTGACGCTCAATGATCTCGGGCAGATGCTCTTCAAGATTGGCCGCCTGGACGAGGCCGACTCGCTGCTTCGCGAGGCGCTGGCGATCAATCGCAAGCTGTTCGGCGAGAATCACGAGGCGGTGTCCGCGAACATCTCGAATCTCGCGCTGATCGTGCGCGAGCGCGGAGATTTCGTCGAGGCGCAGCGGCTGTTGGAAGAGGCACTCAAAATCGACCTCGCGCTTCGTGGCACGGAGCACCTCGATGTCGGCTTCGACCTCAACGAGATCGCAGTGGTGTTGCGGCTGGAGGGGCACTCCGACAGCGCGGTATCTCTCCTTCGAAGGGCATTGGCGATGAGTAATCGCGTGGTCGGCGCGGACGCGCGCGGAACGGTGATAATATCGGTGAATCTCGGGCGCGCGCTGAACGAATCGGGGCGCAACGCCGAGGCCGAGCCGCTGCTTCGGGGAGCGCTCGCCAAGTTGGATACGAACAATGCTGACGAGCGGCTTGCGGTGGTCCCTGGCCGCATCGGGCTCGGACGCGTGCTCCTCGCCACGCATCGGGCGCGGGACGCTGTGCCGGTGATGCGATCGGCGATGTCGATGAGCAGCGACAGGCAGGGAGCGGAACACTGGCGCACCGGCGAGTCCGAGACCGTGCTCGGCGAATGCCTTCTCGCGCTCGGCGAACCCGACAGCGCGGAGGCGCCGCTCAGGACAGGGCTCACGGTGCTGAAGAAATACGGAGCGTCGCATCCGCTGCTGCTGGCGGAGGCGAACGCGGCAAACGCGAGGATGGTTACGATGAAGAGGGGATCGCGGCAGTGAGCGCCACGATTGATGAAATCTTCGATGCCGAAGCGGCGCGAGTGGCACTCGTCGCGCTCTTCGGAATGGTGCCGAGCTACGAGCCGCTCGAAGATGATCGCGTACGCATCTCGCCCGACGTTGCGGTGTTGTCGCGCGACCGGGCAGCGCGGCTGCTCGCATCGATGCCGAAGCCGCTCATCTGTTACGCGGAGACTGTAAACGGGGTGCTCGAGGTGACGTGCGAGCTGCTCGCCGAGGTTGCCGACGACGAACGCTTCGAGCGCACGGCGAGCGCGGATGACAGGGAGGATCTCTTCGAGGAGATCGTCGATCGATACGGTGAGGATGACACGCTGCTCATCGGGGCGTTCGGGCGCGGCGAGTCGGCATTTGTTTCACTCGCGAGCGCGCGGCGATGGCTTCGCGACTACGAGATCGAGTACGCGACCTCGCGTGCCGATGACGCGAACAATCCCAAGATGAGGTCAAATCCGGTCTATGATGAAGCGCTCCGACATGGGGCGAAGGGAATACTGCAGTTCGAGTCGCTTGCTGCGCACGTTGCGACGATCGACGGCGCCGATTTCCTCTTTCCGCTACCGGCATCGGCATCGCCGGAAGATCGCCGAAGAGTGGAGAGGTCGTTCATGGAGATGGCGAAGCACCTTCTTCTCGAAATCAACGAAGCGGATGAGCTTGCGGCCGTAGAGCGCGATCTGGTGGAGCGTAGCGAGATACCTGCAGACTCGGCCGAGAATTATTCGAGCCACGGTGATGTATACGTGCACAAGGTGATCGCTTCGCAGATGCGCAAATTCTTCGAGCGGCGGGAGCTGCCGGCGGAGTGCGCGGCATTCATCGACGCCTGCCGGGGAGAGTGAGACTCTTGCGAAGGGCACGTGCACTACCGCATGCGGATCGGTTTTGATCGAGGTCTCGAGGGCGGAGCTGGACTAGCGACTATGCATCTTCTGGAGCTTTCTCGCGCTCCTTCGCGGCGCGACGTTGAGGGAGACTTCTTCCCGGACTTACCGATGCCGACCTTTGCATCAGCGCTGCTGGTTCTCTCGCTGCTCGCCAACCCCTCGCCAGCTGCCGGCGTTCGCGATGGCCAGCGCGACTTCGACTTCGAGCTCGGCAGGTGGGCGATTCAGATCAAGCGGCTCGTCCATCCGCTGAGCGGCTCGACCGAATGGAAAAGCCCCGAGGGCTACACGCATCTCGTGCGGAAGGTGTGGGACGGGCAGGCGAGTCTCGCCGAGCTCGAGAACGATCGGCCTTCGACGCACTTCGATGGATTGATGCTCCGGATGTACGATCCGGCATCGCACGAGTGGCGCATCTACTGGGGGAGCAGCAAAACCGGCGTGCTCGACGCGCCGTTGGTCGGTCACTTCGAGAACGGACGCGGCGAGTTCTTCCAGCACGACACGTACGAGGGGAAGCCGATTCTCGTGCGCCTCGTCTACCTCGACATCACGCCGACGTCCTTCCGCACCGAGTCATCGTACTCGGCCGACGACGGGAAAACGTGGGAGCCGAATCTCGTGCAGAGCTTCACTCGCCTGCGCGAGCAGAGCTCAGCGCGGGATCGACGCGGCGAGGCGGCGGACGCCCTCCTGCAGCTCCTTCTGCGTGAGCGACGCGAAGCCAAGTCGCACGAATGGCTGCGCGCGCCCGTCCAGCGTGTAGCTGGCGGCAGTGACGATTATCGCGCCGCGCTGGCGCGCTGAGCGCGCCCAGGCGTCGACGTCGAGTCCCCTGCGCGCCTTGACCCAGAGCGCGATGCCACCGGCGGGCACATCGAAGGTGACGTGAGGGGCGAGCTCGTCGCGCAGGGCCGAGACGAGGGCATCACGACGCTCGCGGTACTCGCGCCGAACGCGCCGAATGTATCGCTGGATCGCGCCATCCTCGAACAGCTCGGCGATCGCATACTCGAGTACCTGGTCGCCCTGCGTGTCGATGTACGAGCGGTGCGCGGCGAGCTTTTCAATGAGCGGCTTCGGCGCGACGACGTAGCCGATGCGAAGCGCGGGCGCGAGCACCTTGGAAAGAGTGCCGAGGTAGATGACGACGCCGGCCGGATCGCTGCTCGCGAGCGGTAGCACGGGACGTCCATCATAATGGAAGTCATAGTCATAGTCGTCCTCGACGATCGCAATGCGATGCGTGCGCGCGAGCTCGAGGAGTCTGAGCCTGCGGCCGGCGGAGAGCGTGACGGTCGTGGGGAACTGGTGGTGAGGAGTGACGTAGATGGCGCGCACATCGTGCTCGGCGATGAGCTGCTCGAGCGCATCGATGCGCATGCCATCGTGGTCGACGGGGATACCGACGATCTTCGCCCCCGCCTGACGAAACGCCTCCCATGCGGGACCGTAGCCGAGCTGCTCGACGGCGACGACGTCCCCGGGCCTGATGAGCGCGCGAGCGATGAGCGCGAGCGCCATCTGGCTCCCTCGCGTCACGCAGAGGTTGGCGGCGGTCGCCGGAAGTCCGCGCGTACTGGCGAGCATCGTGGCGAGCGCCTCGCGGAGCTTCGGATGTCCCTCGGGATTCGCGTACGAGAGGAGTGCGCCGCCACGCTTCCCGATCGCGCGCCGGTACGCGCGTCCGATGAGATCGCCCGGCGCGAGGCGAACGTCGGCTCGCGAGGGCGCAAAGAGAAGACCGCCGCGCGGCACGTCGTACGGAAGCTCCGGACTGGGCGCGGGCAGTATGTCGTAGTGCGCGCGCGCCGACATGCCGGCGGGCCCGCGCTGCGGTGCGAAGCGCCGAGGCTTGGGATCGGGGAGATCTGCGGACACGAACGTTCCGCGCGCGGGGTGACTCACCAGCCATCCCTCGGCCACCAGATCATCGAACGCCGAGACGACGGTGAGGCGCTGCACACCGATGGCCTGCGCGAGCGTGCGGGTGCCGGGAAGGGGATCTCCGGCGCGGAGTCGACCGCGGCGAATGTCGGATTCGATCGCGCGGGCGATCTGCTGGTACAGCGGAACGCCGTGCTGCCGTTCGAGAGGGAACGCAAATTCCCAGCGGGCCATTGGGTGCCTCGATGCAGGGCAGAACACTGGACTGTCTTGTCCGATCTTCCCGACGATATATGATAGTCCTGTGACAGGGGAATATACTGTCGGGATGCCGCGGGCTGGCACCGGCGGCCCGTTGCAAATCAGGGCCTGTGCCCGCAACCTATCGGCAGACGCAGTAACCCGGAGCGTTGATGTCGCGAAGCACCCGGTTCGACCGGCATATTCGCGCTCGCTGCGATCCCCGCACGTTGGACGCTCGAGCGAAGCGCGTGGGCGGAGGCCGCGGCGCTCGAGCCGACGGCAAGCGCGCTCCCCTGCACGGAGGCCATGACGTACTTCGCTCGCGCGCTCGGCGCCTCGCACACGAGAGACAACGCGAAGGCGATCGCAGCGATCGATTCGCTCACGTCGATCGAGCAGCGACTGCGCGCGTATGGCGAAGGGTATTGGGCGGAACAGGTCGCGATCGAGAGACTCGGCGCGAGTGCGTGGCTCGAGCTCGCGCAGAACCGCGACAGCGATGCGCTGGCGCACATGCGCGAAGCCGCTGCGCGCGAGGACTCGACGGAGAAAAGCGCAGTGACGCCCGGGCCATTGGCGCCGGCGCGCGAGCTGCTCGGCGACATGCTGGTCGCTTTGGGGAAGCCCGCCGAGGCGAGCGCCGAGTATCGTGCGACGCTGGCGAAGGAGCCGAACCGCAGGCACGCGAGCGAGCGGTTGAAGGCGATTTCGGGGAAGAGCGCGGGGAGCTAGGGAAAACTCGTCGAGAATAGAGCTCGAGATCAGCCCGGACGGATGGAGAGCGCGTGGTTGAACACGTCGCGCGGATCCCACTTCGCCTTCGCTCTCTGCAGGCGGGGATAGTTGTTCTGATAGTAGATCGAGTGCCACGGCACGCCGGAGCTGTTGAGCGTCGCGTCCGCGAGATCGACGTCCGGATGGTGATCAGCGCTCCGTCGTACGCATCCCCGGGCTTCGGCACTCCGCCGGTATCGCCGAACAGGTCGCGGTAGAATGCGCGCACCCATGCGAGACTCTCCGCTTCCTCCGCGGGATCGATCCAGCCAACGTTGCAGGCCACGTCGAGTATCGCGCTGCGCGCCGCGGACGCGGTCGCGTCGTTCGCGGCGGTGTTGACCTTGCCACCGTATGTCGCGAGCCCGAACACCCCTCCCATCACATCGTGATCGGTGCGCGTGAGGTGGTCGTACACGATGCCGATCTGTCGATCGGTGAGCCGCCTGCGAAGCAGCGCATCCTTCATCTTCGAGCTTACACCACCGGGCGGCATGGTGAAGATCTCGGGCCACGGATCGAGTGCGAAGGCGAGCCATGGCATGCGCGCGACATCTCGTACGGCCGACTTACCCACGCCGGCGCACAGCATGTCCATCTGATCGTCCCACTGACGCTCGGCGTCCTCGCCCGCCGTGCTCGCGCCACGGACGATGATCTTCCCGAACTGTTTGCGATGAATCTCGAGCAGCGTCATTATCGATGCGTTCGGCGAAGCTGCTCCGCTGTTGTCCCCGCACCACCGTCCGTGATTCTGCATCAGGCGCAGAAAAGCCGGTTCATTGATGTCGTCCCAATCCCACTCGGCCTTGAACGTCGTGATCGACTCCGGCGCACGTGGCAGCAGCTGTCGCGGATCGTGGCCGGCGGCGTCGTGCGAGCGAAACCAGTAGCGCGTGACGATCCCGAAGTTGCCGCCGCCGCCGCCGGTGTGCGCCCACCAGAGCTCGCGATTCGGATCGGAGCTCTCGCGCGTCGCGATCACGACGATCGCGTTGCCATCCTTGTCGACCGTCACGACCTCGACTGCCTATAGATAGTCCGCGGCGAGACCGAGCTCGCGGCAGAGAAATCCGAATGCTCCACCCACGACGTGGCCGCCGATGCCGATCTCGGGATACTCGCCGAGCGTGAGCACCGTGCCCCAGGAGTCGTAAAGCGCGCGGAACGTCTCGCCAACCGTGGCGCCTGCCTCGACGGCGATCGCGCGCATGGCGGGATCGAAGTAGATGCGCTTCATCGGGGAGACATCGATGATCACGCGCACGCCGGCGTCGGATACGAAGCCCTCGAGGCAGTGGCCTCCGCTCGTGACCACCGGTCGTCGCTTCTCGGACACCGCGTCCTGCACGGAAGAGAGTACCTGATCGGTCGTTGTGACGAGGCGAACGTAGTCCGGCGCGGCGGTGAAGCGCTTGTTGAATCGCTTGTCGACCACGGCGCGAAATCGGGGGTCGCTCGGCGGAATCCTCAAGGAAGCGGAGTTCGAGTCAGCGGACTGCCCTGTCGACATCTTTCTCCCTATGTCTGCGGTCGCCGCGGAAGTCATCCGACGTATGCGACCATTCTTTTGATATCATCAAACTCGAACCGAAGGAGCTTGCACATGAAGCCCGTACTCCATGGTTCAGCGCTTTTCCGGATGACGCTATGTGCCGCCGCACTGATCTCTGGCGGATGCAAGCCGAGTCAGAGCGCAGGCAAGCCGACAGTGGCGAGCGATACATCTTCGCGTCCCGATAGTAGTGTCGCGCCGGCGAGTGTCGGCACGAACGGCAAATATGCGGAGGTGAACGGCCTGAAGATGTACTACGAGATCCACGGGAGCGGAAAGCCCCTCGTGCTGTTGCATGGCGCCTTCTCGCAGGTCAGGACCGACTACAGCAGCATGATTCCGCTTTGGGCGAGGAACCGCCAGGTCATCGCGATCGATCTGCAGGGGCACGGACACACCGGCGATATCGATCGACCACTGTCGTACAGGCAGATGGGAGACGACACTGCCGAGCTTTTGAAGCAGCTGCATATAGAAAGTGCGGATTTTTTCGGGTACAGCATGGGAGGCGGCGTCGTACTCGATATTGCGATTCACAACCCGCAGCTGGTGCACAAGATCGTCGACATGGGCGGCTCGATGTACCGTGCAGAGGGTTTCCATCCGGAGCTTATGAAGATGGAGGCGACGATGACGGCCGACATGATGAACGGCACGCCATGGAAGGCATCGTACGACAGCGTGGCTCCGAACAAGTCCGACTTTCCGAAGCTGGTGGAGAAGATCAAGCAGCTCGATACTCACTTCGGCGGCTGGTCGGCGAGCGAGGTGCGAGGAATCAAGTCGCCGGTGATGCTGATTGTTGGTGACGAAGACGTCGTGCGATTGGAGCACGTCGTGCAATTTTTTCACCTGCTGGGAGGCGGAGTGGCCGGCGATCTTCATCCTATGCCGGCGTCGCAGCTCGCGGTGCTGCCGGGCACCAATCACCAGCTGATGGTTACTCGGACAGGGTGGTTCGTGTCGATGACGAATGCCTTTCTCGATGCGCCGCCGCCGGACAGCGTTTCGCCGACGAAGCAGTGATGCGAGAGCGTCAGCCGTGCACCGAGAAGCGGGCCAGGTAGACGAAAAGGCCCATGAGCGCTTGAACGGCGCCGAAGATCAGCAGCACGATGTCGTATCGACCTTTGCCGAAACGCCAACCCAGGCCGCCGATGATGAGTCCGGAGACGACGGCGATTGCGAAGAATCCGACGATGTGATCGCGAAAAGCCAGGTGCGTACCGCCGATCGCTTGCGCGGCGAGGATGTGTCCGATCAGGCCGACGAAGATGAGGACTACGCCGATCCAGGCGTAGCGGCGTTTGGTTGTGTCACTGCTTACCATGTCGCCACTCCGCGAATCACCAACTGCCAGCTACGAATGACCCCGACTCATCGAACGCTGCTTCCGATCGAGGCGTCTTCGCTGATAGTACAGCAACGAGGCGACCGCCGCGCCCCAGACGACGCCGTTGAGGATCGCCTGCAATATCAGAATCGCGGAATCGTCGAGCACCGGGCGCAAGGCGAGCCACCAATGCTCCGGGATATAGAAGAGCGGAGCCGCCAGAACATCTGCGAGATATTCCAGCGCAGGCGAGCGCGGCGCGCGCGATCCGTAAAAATCGCCGTGCGCCATGAGCGCGCCCCATATGCTGAGGAAGATCGCCGAATGGAGCGCGGCAACGGCGAGAGTGACGAGCAGGTAGAACCGACGTCCACGAGGCGGTCGCATTCACTCGCTCATTCGAGGCAGTGCTTTCAGAAAATCCACCGTTCGATCCCACGCGAGCGTCGCCGCCGTTTCATCGAACACATCACCGCGATCGCCCTCGAAGAACCAGTGCTTGGTGCCGGCGTAACGATAAAATTGCACCGGGCGCCCCGCACGCACCAGCGCCGCTTCCATCGCATCGACGTCGGCATGCGGCTCGAACTGATCATCCTCGGCGAAGTGGCCGAGGTACGATGCGCGCGACGTGGAGTAGTCGCCGCCCCAGCTTCCGTAGAAAACGACGACTGCGCGAACGTCGTCGGGATCGCTGACGGAGAGATCGAGCGCATAGTAGGCGCCCAGCGAGAATCCGATCACCGCGATGCCACGATCGCTCTGACCCGCGCTCTCGATGAGATACTCGACTGCATCGGCGATGTCCGCTTTCGCCTGCTCGAAGTTGCTGTCGAGCGCAGTGCCGAGCGCTCTGGCGCCGGTAATGGTGTCGGCGATCTCGCCATGATAGAGATCCGGCGCGAAGGCGACGAAGCCGGCGTCGGCGAGTCGCGTGCAGAAGGACTTGATCGTGTCGTTGAGCCCCCACCACGCGTGAAGCACCAGCGCGGGACGTCCGGTGCCCGAAGAGGGAAGGGCGAGAAAGCCGTCGGGTTTGTCGGTCATGAGCGACAATGTATGTGCCGTTCGAGCGAATCGCGATTTTTGAAAGCTCGATGCTCAGTTCAGCGGCGCCTCGAGCATCCGCGCCGCAACAACGGCGGCCAACGCGAGCACGATGAGCAGAACGGCCAAGCCGAGAACTGTTCTCAGCCCTCGGCGAATTCCCGGCTCGAGCACCGAGTCGCGCGGGTCGGCGGGATTGTAGCGAACGAGCACTTGCTTCCCGCGCGGGTACGTGCGCTGCAGCGCGTAGATCGCGGCGCCGTGGCTGAATCCGGGAAGCGTCGAGAGCCATCCGATCCGTGTCCCCGTGAGCGAGGCAGCATCGACGGTGTATTCGTAGCGAACGTCGGGAAAGTACAGCGTGCCCCGGCCGATCCAGATTCTCGACATCCCTATGGCAACGATCTTACCAGCGACCTCC
This sequence comes from Gemmatimonadaceae bacterium, assembly GCA_013697785.1. GTDB lineage: Bacteria > Gemmatimonadota > Gemmatimonadetes > Gemmatimonadales > Gemmatimonadaceae > FEN-1250. Next base: position 5,908 of record JACCWE010000063.1, on the reverse strand, counting down.
GGCCAATGTCGCGAGGCTTGCGCACGGCGAGCGAGTGGAACCCCGAATCCGAGTAGGGCGCTGCCGATCAGTCCGAGCACGATCGCGAGCACACTGTACACCCTGCTGGCTCCCCCGTGCGGATCGATGCGGTCGCTGGTTGTTTTATCGGAATGGAATCTCCAATAGGATGCAACACGGCTTCGCATTCTGCCAATCGGATGCCTGGGCGGCGCGCCATAACACGAGTCTACGCTGCTTCACCCGCTAAGCGACGCCGTTCACATACTCCGCCAGCCGGTCGAGTGTCTGCGTTCCCCCGTCGAGAACGCCGTATGCCTCCACTGCCTTCCTGAACGACTCGGCATCGGTGAAGGTCATGCGCAGTGAGAGCTTCGTCCGTGCGCCATCGGAATCGAGCGCGAGGACGGCGGTGAAGTCGACCGGCGCTCCCGGAAGATCCCAGCCGTTGTCGTACGCGATGCGCGATGGTGGATCGATCTCGCGAAAGACGATGCGATTGGGGTAGTCGGTGCCGTCGGGGCCGTGCATGACGAAGCGCCACGCGCCGCCCTCGACGAACGCGAACTCGTGCGTCGTCGTCTTGAAGCCCGCCGGTCCCCACCAACGATCGAGATGCCGCAGCTCCGACCAAATCTTCCACACGAGCTCGCGCGGCGCATCGAGCACGCGCGAGAAGAGCACCTCGCGGTCCGAAAGCTGTTCGCGCACCGAGAGCGCCGAGCGAAGCATTAGCTGACTCCTAGTGACCGAGCGCGGACGCGCCGTCCGACCACTTCGCCACGGGGATGAACAGCGTCGTGATCGGCGATGCAGGATCGCCGCCGGATCCGTCGACGATCGTCGTCGACTTCTGGCTCGCTCCCCACGAGGATGCGGGCATCGACTTGTCATAGTAGAACATCAGATGCGGCATCCAGCCGTGCGGCTCGGTGTCGGCGAGATACTGCTCGTGCGAGATCATGTACGACATTGCGCCTGCCGCCGGCATTGGGAATTCGTGCGACGCGTACGTTCGTTTCGTCCGCTCCCCGATCTCGCTCGTGCTTACGCCCGTCATGATCCACTCGGCGCGCTTCACGATCTCCGGAAGCATCGTGCGCGACGCTTGCGGATTCAGGCAGAGCGGTGCGCGAACCTTCGGACTCCAGAAGTTCGGATCCTCGAGGCCACCGTCGAACGAACGAAGCACGGCGCACGTGAAGCCGTTCGTGCCGTGAATGCTCTCCGTGAGGCCCGCGCGCGTCAGCACGAGAATCGTCGCCGAATCGGAGACGCTTTTCGGCGCAGCGCTGCGCGCGAGCGCCACCTCGGCCGCGCGATCCGCCATCAGGAACGGCGCGAGATCGGGGGACGTCTGCGCTTGGGCGGAACTCGCGGTCGAGAGCACCGTGGCCGCGAGAGCACCGAGGCAATTCTTAGCCAAACTAGAGATTTTCATCAGGATCACTTTCGGGTGATTGGTTGGCCTGCAGCTCCTTCAGATAGAGCTCCAGCCGATCGAGCCGCCCCTCCCAGAGCTTCCGGAATCGGTCGAGATACGCGCTCGCCTCGCCGAGTGGGGCGGCGTCGATCGAGCGCGGCCGCCACTGGGCGTCCCTCCCTCGCACGACGAGCCCCGCGTTCTCTAAGACCTTGAGATGCTTGGAGATGGACGGCTGGCTCATCTCGAACGGCTCGCCCAGTTCCGACACCGAGAGGACGCCCGCGCTCAGGTCAAGGGTGGTTTCTTCCACCATCGTCTCAAGTCGACCATGTTGCGTGCCCACACTCCTTGTCGGCGACAGGGTGCTCGCCGCCGATCGCGCGCGCCCTCATATCGACATGACCATGGCCGGAGCTCGCGCGCACACCGTGGTGGCCGACCTCTGGCCCACGTGGAAGGAGCGGCCGCTCAGCCTTCGAGCTTGTAGATCTCGCGCTTCCCGTGATCGACGAGATCGTGATACCCCTTCATGATCTCCTCCATCTGCTTCATGTCCTCGGCCGAGCCCGATGGAGTCGCCATCATCTTCTCGAACTCTCCGAGATCGGCAACCTCCATCTCCGACACGATCGTCCAGTATCGCTCCGCGCAGAAGTCCGTCATGATCTTCATTGGCGGCATTCCGACCTTCCCCGCGAGCTTCGACATCGCGACGAACTTCTCGGTCATCGCGCGAACCTTGCCCGGCTTGCAGTAGAAAACATCTCGAATGACGTACATGGGGTGCCCCGGTGTGTGTGGTTGCGGCGCAAGATACTCAGTGGGCTCTCATGACTGCCTATGTCGAGCGCATCGTGATCGCAGGATCGACGCGCGATGCGCGGAGCGCAGGGATCCAGCACGCGAGAAGCCCGACCACGGCCATGAAGGCGCTTACCGCCAGCAGAGTAAGCGGATCGTGAGGCATCACTCCGAAGAGCAGACCGCGCATCACGTCCAATAGGAAGTACGCGACGACAATGCCGAGCGCGAGCCCAATGCCGAGCATCGTCCCGCCCTCTCGCAGAATCATTCTCTGCACTCGGCCACGGTCGGCGCCAAGGCTCATACGGATGCCGATCTCGTTCACACGCGCGCTCACCGAGAAGGCGAGAATACCAGCGATGCCGACGGCTGCGATGAGCACGGCAAGAATGCCGAGCGAGGAGAGAAGCACGGCGTTGAGTCTGCGGGGCGCGACGCTCTCGTCCTTGATCTGCGCGACAGTCACCACCTTGCCTACCACCGCAGTCGGCGCGATGGCGTGAACGATCTTCTCCACTGCGAGCTTCATCTGGTCGACGTTGCGATCGGCGCGGATCACTAGCCCTCCACCCGTCACCCGCTCCTGCGCGAAGGGCATCCACACGACTGCACGGAACGGCACATCCTGCCCGCCGTCCTGCGTGTTGCCGACGACGCCGACGATCGTGCGCCAGTCGCCGTGGAACGGAGTGAAACGCAGAACATCGCCGGTCCACGCGATCTGTTTGCCGATCGCATCCGCGTGCGGATAGAGCCTGTCGGCGAGCGTCTTGTTGATGATCACGACGTTCGCCGATCCCGGCAGATCGGTAGTGGAAAACTCTCGGCCAGCGATGAGCGGTATGCCCGCGGCGCTGAAGTAGCTGGGGTTCGCGGTGCGGTAGTCCGCGCGCGGCATCGCTTCGCCCGTCGCGAGCGGTCGCTCGAGCGCCTTAACCTCGAGTACGATATCCGAGCCTCTGAGCGGTCCCGGGGAGCCAACCCCCACATCGACGACGCCGGGGAGCGCGCGCACCTCGCGCTCCATCCGCTCGTAGCGCTCCTTCGCGTCGGCGTCGCCGCTGCCCGTGACCATCTGCGCAGGGGTGACCAGCGGCACATTGACGGACAGCACCTCTTCCGACTCGAGTCCTGTGCGAACATCCGACAGCCGGATCATCGTGCGCGTGAGCAACCCCGCCGCGGCGAGCAGCACGACCGTGACTCCAACCTGCGTGATGACGAGCGCGCGCTGCAGCCGCTGGCGCCCCGCGCTCCCGCTCATCCTGCGCGCGCCGGAGACGATCGCCGCCGCGAACGACCCTTCCCGCGGAAGCGCAGCGACGAACGAAAGCACGAGCGCCAGTACAATCGAGAGCGTGAGCGTGAAAGCGAGCACCGCGCCGTCGAGGCGGATCTCGTTCGCACGCGGCGAGTAGCGCGCCGCGAGCAGTGTGAGGAGCTTCACTCCGCCCACCGCGATGATCGCGCCGAGCGCGGCACCCGTGAGCGCGAGGAGGAGATTCTCGACGAGCAGAAGACGCCGGAGTCGCGCGACGCCCGACCCCAGCGCCGCCCGCACGACCAGCTCCTGCTCCCTCCCGCCGTCGCGCATCAGCGTCAGGTTGAGCACGTTCGACGCGGAAATGATCATCACGAACGCGGCGGCGGCCATGAGCATGATCAGGGTGAGTCGCGCCTTCTCGTCGATCGCTTTCTTGAACGGGATCACCGCGACACGGAAGTGCGATCCCGGATCGTATGCCTCCTTGTAGTCCGCCTGCTCGCGCGCGTACACGGACGATACCTCCGAACGCGCCTGCTCCACCGTCGCGCCGGGCGCGAGGCGCGCGATCACTTCGGTCATGCGATGCGTGCGCCCCTGCACCATCGTCGCGCTCACGTGATGAGAGCTGATCACCATATTGAGCAGTGCGTCGACGCGAATCGGAAAGAGCGGCGCCTCCTGCAACACGCCGATCACCGTCACCGGACTTCCGTCCACGATCACCTGTCTGCCGACGACACTCGAATCGCCGCCGAAGTGGCTGATCCAGTAATCGTGCGTGAGCACCATCACCGGCGCGACTCCGGCACCATCGTTGCTCGCATCCGTGAGCCTGCCGATCACTGCCTTCAGTCCCAGCACATCGAAGTAATTGCCGCTGACGAGCCCGACTTCCATCCGCGACGGCTCTCCATGGCTCAGCAGCGTGAGCCACCATGCGGAGAATTGTGCGATGCCGCCGAGTGCGGTCGCGCCCTTTTTCAAATCTTCGATCTCGGGGACGGAGAAGTTGATGCTCTCCCCTCCAGGCCCATCCATCGATTGGCGTAGATAGACCAGGCGATCGCCTTCGCGATGGGGGAGCGGCTTGAGCAGTACGCCGCGCACGACGCTGAAGATCGCAGTGTTCGCCCCGATGCCGAGTGCGAGCGTGGCGACGACGACGGTAGTGAACGCGGGGCTGTGTCGCAGCGCTCGAAGCGCGTACCGCACATCGACTCCTATGCTCTCGAGCCACGGAAGCCCGCGCTGACCGCGGATCGCCTCGGCCGCCTGCGCCAGGCCGCCCGACTCGATCATCGCCTTCCGTCGCGCATCCGCCGGCAGCATCCCGCGCCGCACATGCTCGGCCGTCGCCATCTCGAGATGCGACTCGAGCTCCTCGCGATCATCGTTGGTGCGCACACCACCGAAGAATCCGGCGACGCGAGCGCGCATCAGACGCAGGTAGCTCATGGTGCCGCGTTCCTCGGCGTAAGGAACGCCGCGAGCAGCTCGGCCATCTGATTCCATTCGCGCGCTTCGCTCGCGAGACGCTTACGTCCCGCCGCCGTGAGCGAATAAAACTTCGCACGCCGATTATTCTCCGACTGACGCCACTCGGCCTTGATGAAGCCGTGCTGCTCGAGCTTGAGCAATGCGGGGTAGAGCGTGCCGTAGTTGAGCGTGATGCGATTCCTGCTCGTTTCCTCGATGCGGCGCGCAACCCCGTAGCCGTGGAGTGGCCCGAGTACGTCCAGCGTGCCGAGGATCATCAGGGCGAGCGTGCCCTGTTTGACGTCTACGCGATCGCTCATACCGTGTTCCTATGGGAATCCCATACGACGGTAATGTTCGACGATCGATCGCGCAATAGTGAGTTGCTGTTCTATTCCGCACGATGTCGCTACGCACCGTCGTGCGCGGGATCAGCCCTCGTTCGCGAGCTCGCGAAGCGTCTGTTCCGAGAGCGAGTAGTCCACCCACATCGGATCGGGGCTCGCGCCGAGCCGCTCGTAGAACTTCCGCGCGCTCGCATTCCAGTCGGCGACCTGCCACTTGATGGCCGCGCAGCCGCACTCTATGGCTGCCTTCGACGCTGCGCGCATGAGGGCCTCGCCCACGCCCAGTCCGCGACCGTGCTCGGCGACGTAGAGCTCCTTAATGAACAGCGTTGGTCGGGCGCGGAAGGTGAACGGGATCATGTAGTAGACGAGCATCCCGATCATTCCCGTCGCCGTGGTCGCGTCCTCGGCGACCAGCGCGAAGAAGTCGGGAGTCTCTCCGGTGAATCCCTGCGCGAGGAGCGTCTCCTCCGTCACCGCGAAGTCGGCGTCGTACCCCTCGAACTCGGCCAGCAACCGCATCAGGATGAGTAGCGTGGGTACGTCGTGCTCGACGGCGCGCCTGACGTGGACAGTGGAGTTCGTCAT
>JACCWE010000054.1 GCA_013697785.1 Gemmatimonadaceae bacterium | reverse complement strand
CGACTGAATCAGCGTAATCGCCGCCGTCAGCGTCGTCTTCCCATGATCGACGTGGCCGATCGTCCCAACGTTTACGTGCGGCTTCGTCCGCTCAAATTTCGCCTTAGCCATCACTCGCTCTCGTCTGTGTGATCACGCGACTCGGCATTTTGATGATCCCATATCACCACCATGCGACAGCCGCCATCTGCAACCGTTCAGTGCAACCCGTACCGCCATCAAGCTCACGACCGGGATCGAACCGGTGACCTCACCCTTACCAAGGGTGTGCTCTACCGACTGAGCTACGTGAGCGATGTCCCTGCCCTTCCCGTCTCTCGCGTTGTTCCTCGCCCTTGAGCTCCGCCCGTACACCGATCCTTCACTCGGCAAGCGGGAGACGGGGCTCGAACCCGCGACATCAAGCTTGGAAGGCTTGCGCTCTACCAACTGAGCTACTCCCGCGAGAAAACCGGAACTTCCCGCACCCGCAATCTTCAATGTCGCTTCTGCCGCACTGCCACTTCATGTATCTCTTCGACCACCGTTCAACATGGTGGGGGAAGGATTCGAACCTTCGTAGGCGTTAGCCGGCAGATTTACAGTCTGCTCCCGTTGGCCGCTTGGGTACCCCACCCTCGTGCTCGCGCTGCAGCCATCTGACGCCCCGCTCCGAGCCTGCATCCCGTACGTGCTCGGAGACACTTCACCCAACCAGAGCTGACGGCGAGAATCGAACTCGCAACCGCCTGATTACAAATCAGGTGCTCTGCCAATTGAGCTACGTCAGCGTGAGCTCAAATCAGCGCACGGCGTTTTTGCGCAAGACTCATAGAATAACAGGACTTGGGGGGTGCGTCAAGTTCGTAAACGGTGCGTATGTGCTGCTACCGCACCTTCTTCCACCGCGTCCCCTGCGGCGTGTCCTCGATCGCGATTCCCCTCCCGTCGAGCTCGCCACGGATGGAGTCCGCAGCCGCAAAATCCCGTCGCGCCCGCGCCTCCTTTCTCGCCGCCAGGCGCTCTTCCACCCACTGCGACAGCTCCGCGTCGAGCTCCTGCTCGCCGGGGACGATGTCGAGCACGCCGTTCACGAGCGCGAACGCGGCTCGGGCGGCGGCGAGCCCCGTCGCCTCGCTCCCGCCGGCATCGAGCTCGGCGTTTACCATCCGGATGAACTCGAAGAGCGCGCCGAGCGCCTCGGGCGCGTTGAGATCAGCGTTGAACGCGGACGTCGCCGACGCCACCAGCTCCGCCGCGATCGCCGACATGTTCTCCGTGCCGCCCGCCGCCGCCGCGAGCCGCTTCGCGAAATCTCCCAGGCGACGCACCGCATTCGACGACGCCTCGAGCGAGTCCTCCGCGAGATTCAGCTGCTTGCGATAGTGCACCGAGAACATGAAGTGGCGCACCGCCGCAGCGGAAATCCCGTTGGCGCGCAGATCCTCGACTCCCGCGACATTGCCGACGCGCTTCGCCATCTTCGCGCCATCGGTGAGCAGAAACTCGCCGTGGCACCACATGCGCGCGAACGGCTTTTCGTTCGCGCCCTCGGACTGCGCGATCTCATCCTCGTGATGCGGAAAGATGAGATCAACGCCGCCGGCGTGAATGTCGAGCGTGTCGCCGAGGTAGCGCTTGGCCATCGCCGAGCACTCGAGATGCCAGCCAGGACGGCCGCGTCCCCATGGCGAATCCCACACTGCGCCCGTCGTCTCGTCCTCGGGCTTCGCGGCCTTCCAGAGCGCGAAGTCGCGAACGTCTTCCTTGTTGTAGTCGTCGGCGGCGACGCGCGCGCCCGCGCGAATCTGGCGCGTGTCGAGGCGCGAGAGCTTGCCGTAGCCGGGGAAGCGCGCGATCGCGAAATACACCGATGCATCTTCGGCCTGATACGCGAGGCCGCGAGACATCAGCCGCTCGACGATCGCGATCATCTCCGGGATGTGCTCCGTCGCCTTCGGATACACCTCGGCCTTTTCGATGCGGAGAAATTCGCGGTCGCGATGAAAGATCTCGGTGACCGGCTCCGTGACCTCGGTGATCGTCTTCCCCTGCTGCAACGAGCGCGCGATGATCTTGTCATCGACGTCGGTGAGATTCATGACCTGCTCGACCTTCCATCCGTTGAGACGCAGCACGCGCCGCAGCAGATCCTCGAACAGAAAGGTGCGGAAGTTGCCGAGGTGGGCAGGGTTGTACACCGTGGGCCCGCACGTGTACATGCGGACAGTGGTTCCGTCCGCGGGAGCAAATGGCTCGACGCGGCGGGTGAGCGTGTTGTAGAGCTGCATGCTCATCCTGAATGCGTGTTCGGCGCGCGGTGTGTGGGCGAAGGCGAGAAGCTAGGCCCCCCGGTGCGCATATTCAACGCCCACGAGGCGCCGTACAAATATGCGACTGCGCGCAATGGCATGCGTACACGAGAACTTCGAGGTGAGTGGTGATCGCACGAACGTGGAGCGCTCGCACGACTCCGGCCCTGGAGCCGGCATACATCGAATTCTTCACCCGCACCGTCTTGCCCGAGCTGACCGACATCGATGGCTTCGTCGATGTGATGCTCATGCGGCAGGAGCGGGACGGCGAGATTCTCATACTGGTGACGACGAAGTGGACGTCGCGCGACGCGATTCGCGGCTTCGCCGGGGACCAAATCGATCGCGCAGTAGTGGAGCCGCAGGCGGCGGCCGTGCTGACGTCGTTCGATGAGCGCGCGCAGCACTGGGAGATCCTGGACACGGCGATGCTCGAGATGGGCGCCGACAACAGCTGACGGAGAGGCAGAAGATGTCCCGAGCATTCGTGAACGAGGACGCGGGTGGCAGAGATTCGCCCCTGCGCAGATTTGTACTTCCCGATCGCGCCGACCCCGGCTACGACGAGGCTGCGGCGCTCGCCCTGCTGGAGGGCGCGGCCGAGGGTGACACGGAGAGCGCGGAGGTCGCGACCGGCTACTACTGGGGAGAGCGCAAGCTGCGCCCATATGTCGAACGCGCGCTCGCGCGCGCGCGCGAGGCTGGGGAAGAGGATGCGATTCGTGCGGCGGAGCGTTTTCTGCGCTGAGTGAGGGCGCAGTTCTCCACCATCATCACGCGAGATACGCATGGATCGCGCGCGAGCTGCTCGTCCGCCGCGATCACGATGGCTGAGCCGCGCGCGGCTCGTTCGCGCAGTACGGCCAGACACAGTCGTCGCTCGAGCGGAGTGACGAGCGAAAGATCGTCGACGAGCAGCGTCGTCGCGCCGCGCTCGACGGCGGCACGCAGCGCCGTGTAAAGTGCGCCGGGGACTTCCCCACCACCACTCACGTACGCCGTGGCATTCATTGCTCGTACTCGCGAGCTCCGCCAGGCGACCACGCCCTCATCGGGGCGAAGCAGTCCGGCCGCGCAGCGAAGGAGGGTCGTGATCCCGCATCCGCGCGCACCGACGACCGCGACGATCTCGCCCGGCCATACCGCGAGCTGCACGCCGACGAGGACTGTCGTTCGTGCGGAGCAACCGGGCACGCCGGCGAGGTATTGCTTGGAGATCGCGCTGAGTTGGAGCGGAATACTCATATGAATGGTAGAGCGGCGTGTCGCCCGCGCGCCGGAAAGGCGCGCGCGGGCGAGCACTGCTCATGAGCTGGCGTGCAGTCGTGAGCGTCGCGCGATCGTTGCGGCGACCACCGCCAAAATCGCCGATGCAACCAGTGAGACAGCACGTCGACGAGAGTGCTCACCAGCTGCGCGACCACCGAGATGATCGCGAGCGCGATCACGTAGAACGGCAGCCGAGGTGCAATCGCGTGAAGAACGGAGTCGGCCGCCGGCGTCGCGAGAGCCACGCCTGCTATCGACACGGCCACCACGAATACGAAGGCCAGCAGGGGCCGAGCTCCTGAGTCCTTCATCATCTCCCCCCTTAGAGAGTGAAGGGAGTGGAGCACTGCGGCGCGTATGAGCCCATCATGCACTCAGCGGGTGGCGGCTGACTCCGACCTCCGCTCGAGCCGATCCCTCGCATACCCGAAAACGACATGTGTCCCATTATACAGTCGAGAAGCAAATCCTCTGTAAACGCGAGCCCGGCCATCGCGCTGATCATCTGCGTGGCGAGCATCGGAGTCAGAGACGGCGCCTCGACGATCGTGAGGCCGACGCCAATGACGAGCGCAGCGGCCACCGAATACTTCAGATAGTCCTGCTGGCAGGTGGTGATGAAAGTCTTTGCCTGTGCGCTCGCATCCTGCGGCGCGAGAGAGAACGCGAGACCATAGGCGACGGCGCCTACCACCCGCTGAAACGGGCTCGTAGCCGGACGATGCTCGAAGCGCACCGGCTGCGCGGGTCCGCCGCCGCCCGGGCCCCTGATCGGAGCCGTGGTAGTCGTGTAGGAGCCATACAGCGTTCCCCCGCGAATCACCTGGAGCAGACTGCGCGTGCGCACGTAACCCGTTGGGGTGAGCTGCCACGTGTACGCGCTCGTGCTGACGATCGATCCGTCCACGTAGTGCTGCATCGCGACGGGCGGCCCGCCGATCCTGCTGTACAAGAGGGCCAGCATATGGTGATGGCTTTGCTGGTCGACGAACGAAACCGTTCCCGTGCCGCCGAAGCTCCCGATTCCGGGCGCCGTGCTCGGGAACGTCACGGTTTCTCCGACGCCGCTCGACGAGACGATCGACGCGCTCACGCCCGCCGTCGACTCCATCGGCTTCACCGTCACCGGCTTTCCCGTACGCGGATCGAAGATGGTCGCCTTCCCTCGCGTGACGTAGTGCACACCGTTCTCCGGCCCCGGCTCCGTCGAGAGCGGCGATCCGCCTCGATCCGAATCGGCGCACGCGGCGATGATGACCGCAATCGTGGCGATCGCCGCAACTGCACTGCGATATTTCATGTAGTGATACTCCCGCGTGAATAGCATCGCACACACTGCCGACGGGTTGCGTCAGCCGGCCGCCGATTCGACGTGGGCGCGCTGCAGATCGATGGTGATCGCCACCACGGGAAGGCGCCGCTCCATGCGCCGCGCAGAAACCCGGTGCGCTCGCGAAGCGCGCCACGACGGTTAGTGCGAGACCAGTGCGCCATCCGGGCTGCGTTCGGCCATCGGCGCAATCACGGGCGCCACGACGTGCTCGATTCGCAGGTGCTGGGCTGGACAGCGCGCGGCGGCGCGCTGTCCGGTTACGGCGGGAGTATGGGCCGAGAGCGCATGGCGCCCGACATCGATTCTCCGCGTGCGCCGGCAGTCCGGCGCATGGCTCCGTGCGAGCTACCTCCTCTTCGCCGCCACTCGCTTCTTCGGCGCTTCCGCCCGCCGCGCGCTCGCGCGCACGCGCTTCCGATGGAATGCGTCGATCGCCTCGACCACCGGGTTCGGGTCGTAGCGCACCGGATCCGTGGTCGGAAGCCCCGTCTGCTTCCGCGTCTTCTCGATCGCAGCGCGCGCTGCGCGATCGCTCAGGTCGTAGGTGTTGAGCGCAACGGCGATCACCGGCGCGGGACGCAGATGCTTTACCAGCATCTCGTGCATCGAGATCAGCTCCGGCAGCGGCGGAATCGTGATCCACGGATTATTCCCGATGTGCAGCCGCGACGGCTGCGCGCACATCACCATCGCGTGCGGCATCGAGCCATGCATCAATCCGAGCGTCACCCCGGAATATCCCGGATGGATGATCGAGCCCTGCCCTTCCACGAGCACGATCTCCGCACCGTTCGCCGCATCGAGCACGAGCGTCTCCGCAGCGCCCGCGATGAAATCCGCGATCACGGCATCCACGCCGATCCCCCAGCCTTCGATGAGAATTCCGGTCTGCCCGGTACCTGCGAAGCGCACCTTCCGATTCCGCGCCTTCAACCCGTCTCTGATCTGCAGCGCCGAGGTCATCTTCCCGATGTTGCAATCGGTGCCGACCGTCAGAACCACCGTCGCATCGACGGTGCGCACGCGCCCCTGCGCGACCGGCAGATTCTCCGGCGGTCGCCTGAGATCGTGGATCTCGACCTTCTTCTTCGCCGCGCGCGCAGCGAATTCCGGATCGGCGCCGATGAATGTGTGCAGCCCGCTCCAGACGTCGAGCCCTGCATCGATCGACGCGAGAATCATCGCGCGCCATTCCTGAGGCAGCTTGCCACCCTGTGGCGCGACGCCGATCAACAGCGCCGTCGGCTCCCGCTGCAATCCCTCGGCAACGGTCGACACCACGGGGATATCGCCGCCGAAGCCGAGAACCTCCTGCGATGTTTTCCCCGCACGACGCGAGTCGATGACGGCGACCACGCGCTCCGGCGTATACCGGATGCACGAGTTCGCGGTCTTCGAGGTGAGCGGGCCGAATTGTCCTTCGGCAATGACGAGAAAGCGCAGATCGCGTGGCATGTAGTCAGTTCGAGTTCAGGCCGAGCGCGCGCGGTCGCGAGTCTCCGCCAATGTGATGACGTCGACGCCGGATGGCATGCCGACGAGAATGTCCGCGCCGGGGAGCGGCGCGCGCACGACGAGCGCGCTGTTGCGCAGGAGTCGCCTGAATCCCTGCCCCTCGTACACCCGCCCGATAAGTATGCGGCGAACAATGACGTCGAGCACGGCGAGCGCCGGTACCGCGACGAGCAGCCCCACCGCACCAAGGAGCTGGCCCATGATCAGAATGGCCATGATCGTGAGCACCGGCGCGAGACGAATCTGTCGCGCCATGATAAGCGGCGAGATGACGTTCCCCTCGAGCAGATGCACGACGACTCCCCACCCGATCACCGCGAACGCCTGCCCCGCACCACCCTCGCCGAGCACGAACGCCGCCGGCAGTAACGTCGAGATCAGCGTGCCGAAGAACGGTACGATCGCAATGAGACCGGTGAACAGCCCGAACGTCAGCGCATACGGCACGCGCAGGAGCGAGAAGCCGATCGCCGCGAGCCCGCCGAGCAGGAACATCGATGTGAGCTGCCCGAGGATCCACGCGCGCAACGTCTGCGAGATGTCGACCATCACGTCGCGCACGAGCTCGCGGTGCACGGGCGGGAAGAGCGAGATCAACAGCTCCCGATAGAGCCCGGGCTGGTTGGCGAGATAGATGCTGAGAATCCCGACGACCACGACCTCGATGATGACGTTGACGACGCCGATGATCTTCGGGAAAAGCCCGCCGAGAAGCGATGCGCCCTGCGTGTACGCGCCAAGCAGCAGCTGTCCCGGCTTGTATACGCCTTTGAGGGCCGTGATACGCCCTGCTGCTTCGTCGATCCCCTTCTGCCACGCGATCAGCCTGTCGGGGAGCGTGCCGAGCAGCGACTGCGTCTGCTCGATGACCACGGGCACGATCAGCCACATGAAGCCGACGACGACCGAGAGCGCGAGCAGGATTGCGATGAGGAGCGCGTAGCGGCGCGGCACGCGCGTGTACCGCGTGACGACGTCCGCGAGCGCGCCGAGCGCCAGCGAGATGAGGATGGCGAGGAAGAGCAGCAGGAAGAGGTGCGCGGCCTCTCCCAGCAACAGCACGATCAGCACGGTGAGAACGATCGCGATCAACACCGGGGCGACTTTGTATCGCCCCGCACCTGCGGCCGTCACGGGAGCTTCTTCTGCTCTTCCGGCGCGTCCTCGATCTCGGCGTGCGCGATGTCCTCATCCGAGGATGCACCAGCGCCAATCTGCCTGTTCGAGACGGGCGCACCTGCGGGGAGCATTCCCATCTTCTGCTTGAGCGCGAGCAGCTGACTGTCCGCACTCGCCGCGCCCGCGCCCTTCTCGAGCACCTTGAAGTCGCTCGCGAGCTTATCGCCGCTGAACTCCTCGTCGATCTCGACGTTCGCCAGCATGCGGCGCTCGTTGTCCTCGATCTTCGTCTCCATCCGCGAGAACGCCTCGAACGCGGACTTCTCCGACATCGACGACATCGTCTCCGCAATGCGCGCCTGCGCCTCGGCGCGCTTCGCGCGCGCGATCAGCAGATTCTTCTTGCGCTTCGCCTCTTCGATCTTGTCGTTCAGATCGCGGAGCGAATTCTTGAGCTTCTCGGTCTCGGCGCGATGCTGGTTCCACGTCGCCTCGAGCTGCTGCC
>JACCWE010000023.1 GCA_013697785.1 Gemmatimonadaceae bacterium | reverse complement strand
CGACTGAATCAGCGTAATCGCCGCCGTCAGCGTCGTCTTCCCATGATCGACGTGGCCGATCGTCCCAACGTTTACGTGCGGCTTCGTCCGCTCAAATTTCGCCTTAGCCATCACTCGCTCTCGTCTGAATAGTTGAAGCGTTCCGAATGCGTGAGCCCGTTGTTGACGGTCACGCCTTGACCTTGCTGATGATCTCGTCCGCCTTCGACTTCGGCACTTCCTCGTAGTGGCTGAACTCCATCGAGTACACTGCGCGGCCCTGCGACTGCGAGCGCAGCTTGGTGGAGTAGCCGAACATCTCGGAGAGCGGAACGCTCGCGTCGACGACCTGCGCCTCGCCGCGCTGCACCATGCCGCCGATCTTGCCGCGGCGTGACGACAGATCTCCGAGAATGTCGCCCATGTATGCATCGGGGACGACGACCTCGACGTTCATCATCGGCTCGAGAATGATCGGTTGCGCGCGCTTGGCCGCTTCCTTGAACGCCATCGAGCCGGCGATCTTGAACGCCATTTCGCTGGAATCGACGTCATGGTAGCTGCCGTAGATCAGCTGCACCTTCACGTCGACCACCGGATAGCCCGCGAGAATGCCATTCTCGAGTGCTTCCTTGATGCCCTGCTCGACCGGTCCGATGTATTCACGCGGCACGACACCGCCAACGATCTTGTCCTCGAACACGTAGCCCGTACCCGGCTCGCCCGGCTCGAGGTTGATCACGACGTGGCCGTACTGACCCTTACCACCGGTCTGGCGGACGAACTTCCCTTCGACCTTCTCGACCTTCTTCTTGATCGTTTCGCGATACGCGACCTGCGGGCGACCAACGTTCGCATCGACCTTGAACTCGCGCTGCATACGATCGACGATGATCTCGAGATGCAGCTCGCCCATTCCGGAGATGATCGTCTGCGACGTTTCCGGATCCGTGTGGACGCGGAAGGTCGGATCTTCCTCGGAGAGCTTCATGAGCGCGATCGCGAGCTTGTCCTGGTCGGCCTTCGTCTTCGGCTCGATCGCGACGTCGATGACCGGCGCCGGGAACTTCATCGCCTCGAGAATGACGGGGTGCGTGTCATCGCTCAGCGTGTCGCCGGTGCGCGTGTCCTTGAGACCGATGATCGCGCAGATGTCGCCGGCGCGAACTTCCTGGATCTCCTCGCGCTTGTTGGCGTGCATCTGCAGCAGACGACCGACCCGCTCGCGCTTGTCCTTCGTCGAGTTGAAGACGTACGAGCCGGCGGCGAGCGTGCCCGAGTAGACGCGCACGTAGGTCAGCTTCCCGACGAACGGATCGGTCGCGATCTTGAACGCGAGTCCCGCGAACGGCGTCTCATCCTTCGCCGGACGCTCTTCGAACGTCTCGTCGTCGCCCATGACATGGCCCTTCATCGGGGCGATGTCGACCGGCGACGGGAGATAGTCGATGACCGCATCGAGCAGCGCCTGCACGCCCTTGTTCTTGAACGAGGCGCCGCAGAGCACGGGAACGATGTGATTGCCGACGGTCGCCGTCCGGATCGCATGCTTGATCTCGGCGATCGACAGCTCCTCGCCGCCGAGATACTTCTCGATCAGCGTTTCGTCGTGCGCGACCGCCGCATCGATGACTTCACGACGCGCCTTCTCGGTGGCCTCGTGAAATTCCGCGGGGACTTCGTTGACCGTGAACGTCTTGCCGAGCGATTCGTCGTCGAAGATGTACTGCTTGCGCTCGATGACGTCGATGTGGCCGGTGAACGTCTCGCCTGAGCCAACGGGAAGCTGGATCGGGAACGAGTTGCGCGTGAGGCGGCTCCTGATCATCTCGAGGCAGCGATCGAAGTTCGCGCCCGTGCGATCCATCTTGTTCGAGAAGATGAGGCGCGGAACGCCGTACCGGTCCGCCTGGCGCCACACGGTCTCGGTCTGCGGCTCTACGCCGGCGACGGAATCGAGAAGGGTGACCGCGCTGTCGAGTACGCGAAGCGACCGCTCGACCTCGACGGTGAAGTCGACGTGTCCCGGTGTGTCGATGATGTTGATCCGGTACTCAATGCCATCACGGGTCCAGAAGCACGTGGTCGCGGCAGACGTGATCGTGATACCGCGCTCCTGCTCCTGCTCCATCCAATCCATGGTGGCTGCGCCATCGTGGACTTCACCGATTTTGTGGCTCTTCCCCGTGTAATAGAGAATGCGCTCGGTGGTGGTGGTCTTGCCGGCATCGATGTGAGCCATGATGCCGATGTTCCGGTAGCGATCGATCGGGGTTGTGCGTGCCATATCTCTCAGCTGTCGCGACTGCTCGCGTGGTATTTGACTATTCGAAAAACGCCAACAAAAACGCGGGTGGACCGGGCGTCCCGAATGCCGGGACCGGTATCCATCCGCTGCCGCCGGGTGTGATCGCCACTGTTGCGCGAACGGGGACCCAAGGGCGCGTCGCTGATCCCGGTGTAGCTGGGAGGCGACGTTGTATTTTCTAACTTCGCCGAAACATAGGGCTTAGCTACGAACCCAAAGTGCGCTGCCGGCGGGGGTTAGCCTGAGAAATGTAGGCGATTTCGGGGCTGTGTCAATGCCCGCTGCTTTGGCTATTTCGAGGTGTGTCGAACTTGCCAGAGGGGAGCCGATGTGCGGTCACCATCGGGCCGCTCTACTCACGCACTAACGAGGTAGATACGGACGCAGCGCATCGCTCACGCCTGCAGCAACACCAGCCGAGCGTAGCGTGCCCAGCTCTTTGCGTTGCGGAGGTGCAGCATCAGGCGCTTTACCCGCGCCGGCCGCTCCCTTTGCAGCAACGTGTCCGCGCGGTCCCATGGACGCACCTGGCCGTGGCCGCTCCAACGCGGGCGGAGACCTGCGCGCCACATCGTGTACGTCAGCCAGAGCGACGGTGAGATGTTTTCCGTCGGCAGGAGATCGTAGGTGAAGTGCTGCTCCAATCGTCGCAGCGCGAACTCCGGATCCGGCGGCGCGAGCGCGCGCTCCACCCACGCCGGCACCGAGATCCCCGCGAGCGTGCGCGCGAGACGAAAGGTCCAGTAGCACGCGCTTCCGCCTTTCGAGTCCCGCGCGCGTTTCGTGAACGACTTCCACTCCACGCGCTCCGTTCGCAGCAGCGCATCGAGATCACGAAAGGCGCGCCATCCGCCCGTCGCCATCATGTGCGACCAGGCGAAGTGCAAACACAAGTGCAGCAACTGATCGTGCACGCTCGGCACCAGCACCGTCCGTCCATGCACCGTCACCCGCTCGGCCCGCGCGCGAATGTCATCGCTCGTCAGCGCGAACGGATGACCTTCGAAGAAGAGCGACGTGTGCAACTCGAGGCTCGTACCGGTACCGAGCCCATCCACGAGCGGCGGCAGATGATGATGTCCCTCGTAGAAATCCTCCTGCTGCGACGCGCCCGACGTCCACCCCGCCGTGAGCAGCGCATCGCGCGCGCGCAGCGCATCGTCGCGCGAGACAAGCAGGTCGACATCCGACATCGGCCTCGCGACGAATGATCCGTACACCGTGAGCGCGAGCGCCGCGCCCTTGAGCAGCACGACGTCGGTATTCGCCGCCGCGAGCGTGTCGAGCGCCGAAAGCAGCCGCGTCTCGAGATGCGACATGCGGAACTCCGAGACCATCGCCATGCGATGCAGCGTCTCCGACTCGGCCGGCAGCGAGGCTACGGCGCTCAGCCGACGCCACAGCACCGGCGTCGCCCGCTCCTGCTCCGCGAGCCAGCTCAACTTCGCCCAGTCGAGCGGCTTCGCGATCAGCGCGCGAATCGCTGCGTCGTTCTTCTCGCCGCCCGCGGTGAGCAGAAGCAGCTGCGCTTCGGGAGAGAGCGAGGCGAGACTCATCACGCGACCGTCAATACTGCGCGAGCGTGCCCGTGCGGCGCGCATAGCGCAGCGCCTCGACGAACATCAGGAGCCCGATCGCATTCAGCATCACGATGAAGCCGGTCAACAACAGAAGATCGGGCGCTACTGCCGACAGCGACGCTCCATTGAGCAGCGTCTGCCGAAGCGCGCGCAGCCCCGGCGCGAGTGGCACGTAGTTGCCGAGCGCGTGCACCCACGGTGGGATGATCTTCGCGGTCATCGACCAGTATACACCACCCAGAAGTCCGGAGGCGATCATCACCACGCTCGGGATCTGTCCGTTCGTTCGGAAGGCGAGCACGAGCGACGCGGCCATGAGCGCGAACGGAATGTGCGCGAGTACGATCATGATGAGAATCATGATACCGCTCAACGACGCCGCGATCGACAGATGCAGCCCGAGTATCATCGCCAGAATCAGAAAGAGCAGTGCCTTCACCGAGCTCCACACGAAGCTGTAGCCCACCATTCCCGCGAGCAGCGAGGGAATCGAAGCCCGCGTCGACAGCAGGGCTTCGAGCGTCCCGGTCCCGATGCCGCCACCCACCGCATCCGGAATCGAGCCCACTGTCGTGCTCACGAAGATGAGCGCGATGAAGCCGATCACCAGAAAGCCGAAGTAGTTCGGGGCCTGACTCGCGATCGAGTCCGCCATGCTCGGCTGCAGCGCCTTCGACACGAAGTACACCGGCAGCACCGTCACTCCGAGCGAGAGCACAGAGAGAATCATGCTCACGCGATAGCTGCGCTGGGTGCGCCAGCTCGCCTGGATCAACGCGAGCGCCTCACGCATTCGGCTGCGTCTCCGCGCCGCGGCGAACGATACGATCGATGAGATCCGCCAGCGGCAGCGGCACCTTCTCGAATCGCGCGACGACCACTCCCTGCTCAACCAGCGTCGCGACGATCTGCGCCGCGCGCTCCATCCCGCCTGTGACCTCCATGTCGACGCGCGTCCATCCATCCTCTTCGCCGCGCACCGTGAGCGCCCCGACGACAGCGCGCTGCACCAGCGCCGCGAGCGCCGGGTGAGTCGCATCGCGCGTGAACAGCGCGTAGCGCTCCTCGCCGAGATCGCGCGCGAGTGACGTCGTGGTGCCCGTAGCCAGTAGCCGCCCGCGATCGAGCACCGCAACGCGGTTGCACAGCTCGAGCACCTCGTCCGCGCTGTGCGTAGCGAGCAGCACCGTGCACCCCTGCCGCCCCGAGATCTCATCACGAAGAAAAGTCCGGAAGCCGCGTGCGGAGATCGGGTCGAGCGAGCGAGTCGGTTCATCGAGCAGCAGCACGCGCGGTGATGCCACGAGCGCGCGCGCGATCAGTAGTCGCTGCTTCATCCCCGACGAGAACGCGGCGACGATCTTCTCCTTCGTATCGGTGAGCCCCACCACCCCGAGCACCTCATCGACGCGCGCCTTGATCGCCGTCCCGCGCATTCCCTGCAGCTTCGCGAAGAGCTCGAGATTCTGAAACGCCGTGAGCCGCCAGTACAGGCTCCGCTCGTCCGCGATCACCGGCGCGAGCACCGAGCGCACCTTCGACGACTCGGCCACCACATCGTAGCCGCCCACAGTCGCGGTCCCTTCGTCCGGCAACACGAGCGTCGCGAGCATCTTGAACAGCGTCGTCTTCCCCGCCCCGTTGGGGCCGAGCAGTCCGAAGAACTCGCCCTCGGCAACCGCGAGGCTGACGTTCTGCAACACCGGCGCGCGCGGGCGCAGCAGCGGATGTCTGACCATCTCGCCCCACGTGCGACGCACCGGAAATGCCTTCGAGATTCCGTCGAGCACGACCGCGAGCTTTTTCGCGTCGGGCTGCGTGACCGGGGAGTGCGTCCGCGCGGAGAGCTGCGCCGCGTCGTCGCGCGCTGCGAGCCCGCTCATGCGTGGGCCTCCGTTACCGCGGCTCCGCCGTGCCACGCGAGCAACTGATCGACCGTATCGCCAATGCGCTCCATCCCCGCCGCCACTGTGAGCTGATAGACCGGCACCGCCTCTGCGATCGTCGTCGCGCGACCGATCACGAGTTGCGCCTCGGCGCCGCTCAGCATGCTCCCCATGATCGAATGGCGCACGAGCGCCAGCGCCGAAGGCACCGCGTGCATGCGCGTGCGCGCGACCGCAGGCGCGACGGCGCCCTCCTCGACGATGACCGGCGAGAGCAGATAGATCGCGGCGAGCGGCGTGCGGTCGTTCGAGAGCATGGTGTCGTCGAAGTCGTGGAGCAGGTGCTTGCTTCCGGGGCGCGGTGCCGGGCGGTCGGCGTCGACGCCGAAGTGACTAGCCGAGTCCTGCCAGAGCTTCACTTGATGTACACCGGGAACTGCCTGGACGGGAGTGTGCGGGTCTACGGGGATCACGTCATCCGTGAGGAGCTTCGCACCCGCGCGCGTCAGCGCGAGGGCGAGCGTCGACTTGCCGTGAAACTTAGGGGCCAGGAATGCGATCGCGCCGGCTCCGGTGGCGACGGCGCTCCCATGCAGGCAGAGATGCCCCGACGCGTGCATCGCGACGGCGAGCACACGTCCCGTGATGTCGGCGCGCACCCACGCATCTTCGGCGTTCGGACCCTTGCTCCACGCGATGTCGGTTCCGCTGCGCGTGATGTCGAAGCTCCCCGTGTCGTCGAAGACGAAACGAAAGCCTGCAGAGTGGCGGAAGAGTCGGACGTGACATCCCGGAATGACTTCGGCTTCGCCGAGGAGCACGGCGGCGGTCATATCGGGAACGAGCGTCGTCGAGCGGAGCGTCCAGCTAGGCGCGTCGCCGTCGATGACTCGAAGCTCGGGGAATTCGATGTCGGAGCGCAGGGCACCGCCGAACACCTGATAGTTTCGCATGGGTAGGCAAGCAAATGGGAGGCTGCCGGATAATCTCGACAACCTCCCACATGCTCACACAGCGATCAGCTTAAGTGCTGCTGACCGGCGAACCATCGCGACACGGGGGCGCGCCTGGGCCTCCGCAAAGCTCGTCGCCAGTTCCGCCGTTGGCGCCGCAGATGGTGAAGCCATCCGTGGTGCCGTTGAAGCCGACCTGGGTCAACTCGCGGAACGTTCCGAACCGTTCCACACGTGGTTTCTGATACACCCGACCCTCCTGAAGTCGTGTGATACCGAGCCGCTTGCTCGGCGAAAGTACGGCCGACATGACCGTGTTGTTCACCAACAGTGTTTCGTCGTCTCTGAACTTATCATCCGGATCCGACAGCCGCCCGCTTCGACGACAACTCTTTGAATGCAGAGGACGTTCCATTCTTACTATGTGATCGAAGCCACAGTTCCGCTTGTAACGTGAAGTACAACCCGACTGCAAAATTACTTTGCACTCCCTTGGAGTACTCGACCACCGACTGTCGGTACGCTAATGCATCGATCACGCCAACGCGTGCCAACTGTGAGTCCTCGAATACTGTGTCCACCATTGCCAGCAGCTGCTGGCGCATCGAGCGCGTAAAGTAGCCACCGGTCTCCCCCGTGCGCTTGGCGCGGGGCGCCAGAATCGAGTCTGGAAGGAGCCCGCGCATAGCTGCGCGAAGGAGTCTTTTCGTCTCGGTCCCCTGCGATCGCTCTTCGCGAGGACGCGTGAGAGCGAACTCGATTATCCGCCTGTCGTAGAGCGGCGAGCGAATTTCGACGCCCTCGTCTCGTGCAAAATTCGACGTCACACCGAACACTTTCGGGAAATACTGGTGCGACAGATACCAGGCTGTTTCACGATCGGAACGATCGCGATGCGTCACGCGAGGGGCGTAGAGGCGATCGCGCGAGCCGAGTGCATGCGCGCGGACGAAGCTCGGCGTGATCCACGGCGGCAGTGCGCGCTCGAGATAGCCAACCAGTGGGCGCCCTCCGCGCGCGAGCTGGGCGAGCGCGAGCGCCGGGCGCGAAAGGTTGGGCTGGATCGCCCAGCGGAAGAAGGTTCGAAAGCCGGAGCCGGACATCCCCTTCGCCCTCCACTCCCGCGCGAGCTTGCCGAGCCGGCCGGTACGGAGGAGATCGGCAAAAAACACTTCGGAGACCTGGAACAGTTGGTCGCCGCCGACGCCTTCTAATGCGACCCGGGAATTCGTTGCGCGGGTACCACGGGCGAGGGAACGATGCCACATCTCGAACGGGTGCGCGAAGGGCTCGTCGCGGGCCTGGGCGCGCTCGGCGGGGTGGTCGAAGAAGGGGATGTTCTGGATATCGAGCCAATGAACGTCAGCATTCCAACGCGCGGCGATCGCGCGAATCAGCTCGTCCTCGCGCCCCTGATCTCCCTCGGGATAGCTGATGGAGACCGGCAGCAGCTTGTGCGACGAATTACGCGCGTCGAGCGCGCTCGCGCCGGCGGCGAAGACTGCGGGCGAGTCCCAGCCGCCGCTCAGCCAGATCGTCGTGTCGCCCTCGGTGTCGAGCCGCTCCGCCACTGCGCGCGTGAGGAGCTTGCGCAGCTCGATGGCCGCTTCCTCGAACGGCGGCTCACCGCGCGTAGATGCGTGCGGAGGGACCCAGTGCTGATGCAGCCGCAGCTCGGCGCCGCGCTCGAGCGTAAGTGTTTGTGCGCCCTGCAGCACTCGAATCGATTCGTACGCGGTCTCGGAGCTGCCGCCCCACAATCCGGCGGCCGTCTCGGCGATGGCAACGAGATTGAGCCCGGTGTTGGCGCCGGGAAGCGCGAGCACGCCGGCGGGGCTCGTCGCGAGAGCGAGGGAGCCATTCGCGAGTCGCGCGTGGTACAGCGTGCGCTTCCCCGAAAAATCGCGGGCGGCGACGACACGCTTCGCTGAGCCATCCCAGATCACGAATGCGAAGTCACCCTCGAGATGCGCCGCGCAGTCCGCGCCCCACGCGCGGTAGGCGGCGAGGATCAGATGACTCGCGCTCTCGCCTGAGGCGGCGACGCGTGCGCGCGCGAGCGCAGCGCGGAGATCGTCGCGATAGTAGATCGTCGCGTCGGCGGCGACGGTGATCTCGCCATCGGTGACGACGAGCGCGTCGCCCGACATCGATGGCGAGAGCTCCCACGGCTGCCGCGCGACTGCGAGCGCCGCGCCGGCACCGCGCCAGATCGCGACGCGATCGTCGGGCGCGTCGTGCATCGCGGCGAGCGCGCGGCGAATGCCGGCGTCGTCGATCGCTGCGCTGTCGTCGCCGACCACCGCGAGAATGACGCTCACGCCTGATCCATCACATTCACTTGATCGAGCTCGGCGAACGACTTCACGTGCCATTCCTGGTCGCCCAGTATCTGATCGTTGTAGGCGACCCATGCGTGGGCGGCGAAGCGTCCGCGGCTCATGCGCACGCCGATCTTGACGATGCTCCCGTCGAAGCCGTGGCGGTCGAGCAGTCGCTTGAGCGCAACGGACCGCACGAGGCAGAGCGGGCGGAAGACGCCATTCTCCGCCGCGCGCATGACGGCGAGCGCGAGCTGTTCCGGGCGCGGGTCGATGCTCGACGGTGATGCGTTGGGGGGCGCTGCGTCGTCGCCGAAGGGATCGAGTGCGGCGCGCGCGACGAGCTGTCCGGTGCGGCGGGTGGCGACGATTGTCTGGGAGACGATGAGCTCGATCTGCGCTTCGGCGATGTCGAGCAGATCGCGAGTGCTAAGCCTTGCCAACCTGCGCAGGAACGCGGGTCGCGCTCGACTGATCATTCTGCCCCTCCACGCGAACGGCGACGAGCTTGTGTGCAGTCAGGTCGCCGAGCAGTTCCTTGACGTCGGTTTCGATGATCGAGCGGTCGACTTCCGGATATTCGCCGGTGAGCCGAGTACAGAGCTCGTCGAACGTATTGCAGACGGGGGGCAGGAGCTCCCAGACGCGCGCGCCGACGCTGTTGAGACCGAAATAGACCTCATTGTCCGTGGAGAAAAGCACAGCTCCGTCGGACATGGACTTGAAGAGGACTTTCGGATTGGGAACTGGCAGCATCTACTCCCCTGAAACGGACAGTACGACGACGACCGGCGCGGGCTTGGCAAACGGTACGGATTAGGAGGTCTTACCCCTGATCCGGCGCGTTGGCGTTAGACCGCTTGTGGGGGGCGTAGGCGCACCGAACGTGCCACCCCCCGGGGGAATAATAGCTAGAGGGACATACAGCTATGGAAGCTGTGGGCGGGGTCCAGCGGCGTGATAGATAGGGTCGCAGGCGAAACGGGCGCGAACGGGCGGGGCGACGCAACGGGCGATGCGTGGGTGCTACAGCGGGGATAGGAGCGTCATCCGCCTGCGAAAAGAGCATGCTCGACTCGGCCGACGAGCGCCACGAATGATTCGTCGCCACAAGCGCTCGACGCCAGGCATTCCATCTCGCGCCGCTCCCCTGCCGCCCATACCTTCCTCCCATCGTCGCGAAGTTGTCGCACCGCACCAGGGGAACCATGAGGCTTTCGGTCACGGTGGCATCGATCGGTGTGCTGCTCGCCGGGAGCGCGCCCGCGGCGCAGCAACCTCCTCCACCCCCGTCTCGCACGCGCATCGTCATGCTCGGCACCGGGAATCCATTTCCCGACCCTGATCGCTTCGGTCCTGCGACGGCGATCATTGTCGACAGCACCGTCTATCTGGTCGATGCGGGCGTTGGTGTCGTGCGACGCTGGGCCGCCGCGATCCGCACGCACGGGCTGCACTTCAATGTGTGGGACATGCGGCGGTTGTTCATCACCCATTTGGACTCGGATCACACGCTCGGCTATCCCGATCTCATTCTGTCATCGTGGACGATCGAGGATGTGCAGGTGGAGCCGCTGCGCGTGTATGGGCCGACCGGCACGGCCGCTATGACGCATCACCTGCTCGCGGCGTATGCAGAGGACATTCGCGTGCGCACATCCAATGGCGGCGAGCGGGCCTCGTCGCCCGCGCCGCGTGTGCAGGTGCACGAGATCGATCCCGGCATCGTGTATCGCGACGCGCTCGTCACCGTCACCGCATTTCGAGTCCACCACGGCACGTGGAAGAACGCCTTCGGCTACCGCTTTCAGACTCCCGACAAGGACATCGTCATCTCGGGCGATGCCGCGCCGCCGTCGGCGATTCCCGCGCAGTGCAAGCGATGCGACATCCTGATTCACGAGGGCGGAATTTTCCATCGCGCCGCGGCGGGTGAATACCAGCGACAGTTTCACACGTCGATGGAGGATCTGCTCGCCGTTGCGAAGCTGTCGCGTCCAACGCTACTGGTGCTGTATCATCAGCGCCCGGGTCCCAACGAAGAGGCGCTCGGCTTTCTCGCGAAGGGGTACGACGGACGCGTGGTGGTGGCGAAGGACCTCGATGTGTTTCCGTAGGTGAGTGGGCGCATCACCAATGCGCGTGAACGCAGTCGTTAGCATGTTCGCACCCACAAAAAACCCCGCCGAGTTCGTATCGGCGGGGTTTCCTTACAACGCTCAGGCGCTGCTACCAGCGATAGTGCGCAAACGCCTTATTCGCATCCGCCATGCGGTGCGTATCGTCCTTCTTCTTCACGCTATTCCCCTCGCCCTTGCTCGCCGCTATCACCTCGGCCGCCAACTTCTCCGCCATCGACTTCTCGCTGCGCTCACGCGAATACTGCATCAGCCATCTCATCCCTAGAGCGGTCCGACGCTCAGGACGAACTTCGACAGGCACCTGGTAGGTAGCTCCACCAACACGGCGGCTCTTCACTTCCACCACCGGCTTGATGTTCTGCAGCGCTGCCTTGAACACGTTCACACCCGGCTGACCCGTGCGGGACTCCACGAGATCCATCGCGCCGTAAAAAATTCCCTCGGCCGTGGACTTCTTGCCCTGCAGCATCAGCGTGTTGATGAACTTCGAAACGGTCTGACTGTCGTAGCGGGCGTCGGGGAGAATCGTACGCTTTACCGCTTTAGAGCGACGGCTCACTTCTTCTTACCTCCAGCGGCTCCAGCTGCAGCACCACCAGCCTTCGGCTTCTTGGTGCCGTACTTGGACCGACTCTGATTGCGGCCGTTCACGCCCGAGGCGTCCAACGTTCCGCGCACGATATGATAACGAACGCCCGGCAGATCCTTCACTCGGCCGCCGCGAATGAGCACGATCGAATGCTCCTGCAGGTTATGCCCCTCGCCCGGAATGTACGCCGTTACCTCGAAGCCGTTCGTCAGGCGAACACGCGCAACCTTGCGGAGCGCGGAGTTCGGCTTCTTTGGCGTGGTGGTGTACACTCGCGTGCAAACACCGCGCTTCTGGGGATTCCCCTTGAGCGCCGGCGCCTTTTCCTTCTTTTCAACGTCCTGGCGACTGCGCCGGACGAGTTGGTTGATAGTCGGCATAACCTTAGGTAATACGCAAAGATAGACGGATAGCCCCCAAAATTAGGCGGGCCGTCCGAGAGAGTCAAGCACAGTAACGCGAGCTCCGAACGCTGGCAGCATTCCGCCAGCGCCCGGCCACGCTAAATCCCTACTCCTCGTCGTCGCCGAACGGCAGCGCGCCGCCAGCGCCGAGCGCACCTACACCACCCGTGAGCAGCGCCGCGAACGACGCCTCGGGCAGCGGCTCCACAACGGGCTCCGGTGCCACGGGAATGTCAATCCCCTCGATGTCCACTTCCTGGTACCGATACAACCCGGTGCCCGCCGGAATGAGGTGACCGATGATGATGTTCTCCTTCAAGCCAAGCAGATCGTCCTTCGCGCCGCGAATTGCAGCGTCGGTGAGCACGCGCGTGGTCTCCTGGAACGAAGCCGCCGAAATGAACGACTGCGTCGTGAGACTCGCCTTCGTGATGCCGAGCAGCAGCGGCTCGGAAGTGGCCGGACTCTCGTCGCCCTGCTTCGAGCGCTCGTTCGTATCCCGGAACACCGCCTTGTCGACGTGCTCGCCCTCGAGCATCTGGGTCTCCCCAGGCTCGAGCACCCGAACCTTCTGCAGCATCTGACGCACGATCACGCCGATGTGCTTGTCGTTGATCTTCACACCCTGCAGGCGATAGACCTCCTGCACTTCGTTCAACAGATATTCCTGCACCGCCCTCGGTCCCTTGATCCGTAGAATGTCGTGCGGATTCACCGGCCCCTCGGACAGACGATCTCCAGCTCGCACGCGGTCGCCCTCGTGCACGCGCAGGTGCTTGCCTGCAGGCACCTCGTACAGCTGCGCCGGCTGCGTCTCGTCGACCGCAAACACTCCGTCGCCCGTCTCCATCAACGGCTGTACGAAGATCTCGCGCTTGCCGCGCTTGATCTCGCCGAAGCGCACGACACCGTCGATCTCGGAGATGGTCGCCGGATCCTTCGGCCTGCGCGCCTCGAACAGCTCGGCGACTCGCGGCAGACCGCCCGTGATGTCGCGCGTCTTGTACGCCTCTCGCCCGATCTTCGCCAGAATGGTTCCCGCCGAGATTCTCGCGCCATCCTGCACGATCAGCTGAGCACCAACCGGTACGACGAAGTCACGCAGACGCTTCTCCTTCCCGCCCTTCTCCTGCACGATCTCGATGTGCGGGTGGAGCTTCTTCTCACGATCCTCAATGACGACCCGCTGACGCAGACCGGTGAGCTCATCGAGCTCCTCGGAGAGCGACTCTTCCTCGACGAGGTCGACGAAGCGAATCGTTCCTTCGACGTCCGCGATGATCGGCGTGGTATACGGATCCCACGTGAACACCACCCCGTCCTTCTTGATCTCCGCGCGATCGTTCACCATCAGGAACGCGCCGAGCGGTACCTGGAAGCGCGACACGATCGCCGCGTTCTCGTCGGCACTCGCCCGAATCATGATGTCGCCTTCGTACGACGTGACGATCCGCTGTCCGTCCGGGTTCGTGACGAACACCAGCCGCTCACCATACTCGACCGTACCCGCAACCTTCGACTTCCGCGCCGTCTGCTCCGCAATACGTGCCGCGGTGCCTCCGATGTGGAAGGTACGAAGCGTCAGCTGCGTGCCCGGCTCGCCGATCGACTGCGCGGCGATGATTCCAACCGCCTCGCCGAGATCGACCATCGCCATCGTCGCGAGATTTCTGCCGTAGCACATCTGGCAGAGACCACGCTTCGCCTCGCACGTGAGCACGGAGCGAATCCGAACCGTCTCGATTCCCGAGTCCTCGATCGCACGCGACGTCTCCTCGTCGATCAGCTCGCCCGCTTCGACCAGCAGCGTGCGGCGTCCCGACTCGTCGACCTCATGCGGATCCTCGACATCCTCCGCGGCCACGTTGCCGACAATGCGCTCCGACAGGGGCTCGATCACATCTTCCCCTTCCTTCAGCGCGCCGACTTCGAGTCCGAGGATCGTGCCGCAATCCTCTTCGGTGATCGTCACATCCTGCGCGACGTCCACCAACCGGCGCGTGAGGTATCCTGCGTCGGCCGTCTTGAGCGCCGTATCCGCCAGACCCTTTCGCGCACCGTGCGTAGAGATGAAGTACTCGAGCACCGACAATCCTTCACGGAAATTCGACTTGATCGGGCTTTCGATGATCTCGCCGATTCCACCTGTCAACTTCTTCTGCGGCTTCGCCATCAGTCCGCGCATACCCGCCAGCTGGCGGATCTGATCGCGGCTGCCTCGTGAGCCGGAATCGAACATCATGAAGACGGGGTTGAAGCCGTTCTTCGACTCCCGCATCGCCTTCACCATCGCGTCCGCAACGTCGTTGTTCGCGTGCGTCCACGTGTCGATCACCTTATTGTAGCGCTCACCGTTCGTGATGTTTCCGGTGTTGTACGCGCGCTGGAAACGCTCGACGCGCTCCTCCGCTTCCTCGAGCAGCGTGTTCTTCTCAACGGGAATCTCGAGATCCTCGATTCCGATCGAGACACCACCCTGCGTCGCATACCGGAAGCCGAACTCCTTGAGCCGGTCGAGGAACTGCACCGTCGTCGACAATCCTTCCTGACGGTACGACTCGAACACGAGCTCGCCGAGCGCCTTCTTCTTCATTTCGCGATTCTGGAAGCCGAGCGCCGGCGGAACAATGGAGTTGAACACCACGCGACCCACCGTCGTGTTTTCCCACCGCTTGCCCTGCGCATCATCGACCAGATACCGCACCGGCGTGTGGAACGTCGCACGGTTCAACGCGAGCGCGACTTCCGCCTCCGCCACCGTCGAGAAGCGCGGCGCGTTCTTGACCTTCGCCTCGAAATCGTACGGCGCCTTCGTCAGGAAGTAGCAGCCCAGCACGATGTCCTGGCTCGGCTCCGCCACCGGACGACCGTCCGACGGCTTCAAGATGTTGTTCGACGACAGCATCAGCAGGCGGCACTCGAGCTGCGCTTCGAACGACAGCGGCACGTGCACCGCCATCTGATCACCGTCGAAGTCGGCGTTGAACGCCGCGCAAACGAGCGGGTGAATTCGAATCGCCTTGCCTTCCACGAGCACGGGCTCGAACGCCTGGATACCCAGACGATGGAGCGTCGGCGCGCGGTTGAGCATCACCGGATGATCCTTGATGATCTCCTCGAGAATCTCGAATACCTCCGGCGACTCGCGCTCCACGATCTTCTTCGCGCGCTTCACCGTCTCGGCGATTCCCTTGTCGACGAGCTTGTGGATGATGAACGGCTTGAACAGCTCGAGCGCCATCGCCTTCGGAAGTCCGCACTGGTGCAGGCGGAGCTCCGGACCGACGACGATCACCGAACGGCCCGAGTAGTCCACTCGCTTGCCGAGCAGATTCTGACGGAAACGTCCCTGCTTGCCCTTCAGCATGTCCGAGAGCGACTTGAGCGGACGCTTGCCGCGACCACGAATCGCCTTCGAGCGGCGGCCGTTGTCGAACAACGCATCGACCGCTTCCTGCAGCATGCGCTTCTCGTTGCGCAGGATGACTTCCGGCGCCCGGTGCAGAATCAGCTTCTGCAGACGGTTGTTCCGGTTGATCACCCGGCGATACAGATCGTTCAGATCCGACGTGGCGAAACGTCCGCCATCGAGCGGCACGAGCGGGCGCAGGTCCGGCGGAATGACCGGGATGACATCCAGGATCATCCACTCGGGCTTGTTGCGAACGCCGCCCGCATCGCCAGACCCACGGAACGCATCGACGATCTTGAGACGCTTCAGCATCTGCTTCTTCCGATGCTGCGACGTCTCCACCGCGACCTGCGTGCGCAGCTCCTCGGAGATCGTGTCGATGTCGAGCCGCTTGAGCAGCTCGCGAACCGCGGGCGCGCCGATGTCGGCCTTGAAGGCTTCGTCGTTTTCCGACCTCGCCTTTTCGCGTAGATTCAAAAATTCATCTTCGTCGAGGAGCTGGTTGGGCTCGACTTCCTGCGTGCCCGGCTCGATGACGACGTAATTCGAGTAGTAGATGATCTTCTCGAGATCACGGAGCGTGATGTCGAGGAGATTGCCCATGGGACTGGGCAGCGTCTTGAAGAACCAGATGTGCGCGACGGGTACGGCGAGCTCGATGTGCCCCATGCGCTCGCGACGGACGCGCGACAGGGTGACTTCGACGCCGCAACGATCGCAGATCACGCCGCGATATCGGATGCGCTTGTACTTGCCGCAATGGCATTCCCAGTCCTTTACGGGACCAAAAATGCGTTCGCAGAACAAGCCATCCTTTTCGGGCTTGAACGAGCGGTAGTTGATCGTCTCCGGCTTGGTGACCTCGCCCCACGACCACCAGTTGCGGAGCCCCTGCATCTCGTGGCGCTCGCGCTCCTTCGGGTCTTTCGGGCCGCGGATCTCTTCCGGAGAAGCGATGCGGATCTGAATGAAGTCGAATGCGGAGCTTCTCTGCTCGCGCACGCTGCGAAAGTCAATCATGTACTAATCCTCCCCGTTGCCATTGCCGTTGCCGTGCCCATTCTCGCCCGTCGCGCCGAGATGCACCCAGATGCCGAGCGCCTGCAGCTCCTTCACGAGCACGTTGAACGACTCCGGAATCCCCGGCTCTGGCAGATTCTGGCCCTTCACGATCGCCTCGTACACGCGGCTTCGACCGTTCACGTCGTCCGACTTGACCGTGAGGATCTCCTGCAACGTGTGCGCGGCGCCATACGCCTCCAGCGCCCACACTTCCATTTCTCCGAAACGCTGGCCGCCGAACTGCGCCTTGCCGGCGAGCGGCTGCTGCGTGACCAGCGAATACGGTCCGATGCTTCGCGCGTGGATCTTGTCATCCACGAGGTGCGAGAGCTTCAGCATGTAGATCTCACCGACGGTCACCGGGTTCGCGAACCGCTCGCCCGTACGACCATCGCGCAGCCACACCTTGCCGGCGAGCGTCAGCCCGGCGAGCCGCATCAGCTCGACCGCCGCCGCATCCACATCCGCCTCCGACTTCGGCCCGAGCATCGCCGCAAGCGCCGGCAGCTCGTGCGACTGCAACACATCCGCGCTCTCGCGACCGCGGCTCTTCTCGAGCTGCTTCAGCGCACCACGCAGCTCCGGCTTGCGCGCCTCCGGGAACTCGGCGTCTTCGTCGAGTGCACCGTGCAGCGTGATCTGCGCTTCGACTTCCGCATGCTCGCGCTCGGCCAGCTCCTTCGCGGCCGCCGTGAGGAAATCGCGAAAGCGGAAGAAGATGTCGCGAGTCTCCTGCGACATAGTGCGTCCACCCAGATCGTTCACCGTCGCGGCGTCGAGGTTCACGTGCGCCTCGCCGGCGCGCGCCGGCCTGATGTCGTGCATGATCGTCTTGATGTCCTGATCCGAAATGCTCGGCGGCGCCACCGTCAGCGCCAGCGCCGGCGCGGCCCACTTGAGCCCCGCAAGACGCATCATCATTCCGATCTCTCTCTCGTTCGCGCCTTGGAACACCGGGGTCTTCGCGTAGAAGCCCAGCTGCTTGGCGCACCATCCGAGGTGCGTCTCCAGGATCTGACCGACGTTCATTCGGCTCGGTACGCCGAGCGGGTTCAAGACGATGTCCACCGGGCGACCGTCGGGGAGGAACGGCATATCCTCCTCAGGCACGATGCGCGCGACGATACCCTTGTTGCCGTGACGACCAGCCATCTTATCGCCCACCGAGATCTTGCGCTTCTCGGCGAGATAGACCTTCACGAGCTGGATCACGCCCGGGGGAAGCTCGTCGGGCTGCAGGATCTTGTCGATCCGCTCCTCCGCCTTCTCCTCGATGCGGGCCTTCTCGGCATTCGCTGCCTCGATGACTTCGCGGATCCGCTCGTTCATCTTCTTGTTCTCGACGCGGAACGTCTTCAGATCGAGCGCGGCGATCTTGATGTCGCGCAGCACGTCGGGGGTCAACTTCGTTCCCGCCGTGATGGCTTCCTCTACCGTTCCCGACTTGAGCGCGAGCGTCACGACCTGGCCCTCGAACATCTCGGCCAGCTCGCCATCACGCACTTCGCTGACGCGCATCTTCTCGTCGTTCTCGAGTCGACGCACTTCACCGATACGCTCTCCGCGATCCTTCTCGATCACCTGATCATCGATGCGCGAGAAGATCTTGACGTCGATGACGACGCCTTCCATTCCCGGCGGCACCTTGAGCGACGAATCCTTCACGTCCTTCGCCTTCTCACCAAAGATCGCGGTGAGCAGCTTCTCTTCCGGTGAGAGCTCGGTCTCGCCCTTCGGCGTGATCTTGCCCACCAGAATGTCGCCCGGCTTGACGTGCGCTCCGATACGAATGATTCCGCGCTCGTCGAGATCGATCAGACTCTCCTCGGCGACGTTCGGAATCTCTCGCGTGATTTCTTCCTGGCCACGCTTGGTGTCACGGACGTGCAGCTCCAGCTCCTGAATGTGGATCGACGAGTAGACGTCGTCCTTCACGAGCCGCTCCGAGAGCACGATCGCATCCTCGAAGTTGTGTCCGTACCACGGCATGAACGCCACCGTGACGTTGGAGCCGAGCGCGAGCTGTCCGGCCTCGGTCGCTGCTCCGTCGGCCAACACATCGCCTTCCTTGACGCGCTGTCCGAGCCGCACAAGGGGGCGCTGGTTGATCGCCGTGTCCTGGTTGGTGCGCCAGTACTTCTTGAGACGGTAACGATCGTTCTGCGTGAGCCGCGCGAGCGGGCGATCGCCTGAGCGACGCTCCTCCGTGCGGGCACGATCGGCGGGGCCGGCATCCACCATGATCTCATCCGCGGTCACACGCGTGACGACACCGGAGCGCTTCGCGATGACGACGGCGCCGGAATCGCGCGCCACCTTCTCCTCGAGCCCGGTGCCGACGAGCGGCGTACGCGGATTGAGCAGCGGAACCGACTGCCTTTGCATGTTGGAACCCATCAGCGCGCGGTTGGCGTCGTCGTGCTCGAGGAACGGAATGAGCGCGGCAGCGATCGACACGAGCTGTTCCGGCGCCACATCCATGTAATCGATGCGGTCCGGGGGCGTGAGCGGTACGTCACCCTGCTGTCGGCAAAGCACGAGCTCG
The DNA here is from genome assembly GCA_013697785.1 of Gemmatimonadaceae bacterium. GTDB lineage: Bacteria > Gemmatimonadota > Gemmatimonadetes > Gemmatimonadales > Gemmatimonadaceae > FEN-1250. The sequence continues at coordinate 5,716 of JACCWE010000023.1, read as the reverse complement.
TCGACGAACGTACCATCGGAATTAAGCTTCGCGTTCGCCTGGGCGATGATCGCCTCTTCTTCACGATTGGCATCGAGCCACTCGATCTCACCCGTCACCTTCCCCTTCCGCACGACACGATACGGCGTCTCGACGAAGCCCAGATCGTTGACGCGTGCGAAGCAGGCGAGCGACGTGATCAGTCCAATGTTCGGACCTTCAGGCGTCTCGATCGGGCACATGCGGCCATACTGCGAATAATGCACGTCACGGACTTCGAAGCCGGCGCGCTCACGTGTGAGCCCGCCGGGTCCGAGCGCCGAGAGGCGACGCTTGTGCGTCAGCTCCGCGAGCGGGTTCGTCTGATCCATGAACTGCGACAGCTGCGACGATCCGAAGAATGCCTGAATGACCGCGCTCACCGTGCGAGCATTGACGAGGTCGTCCAGCGTGATCTTTTCCGGGTCGGTATTGATCGACATGCGCTCCTTCACCAGGCGCGCCATGCGTGAGAGTCCAACGGAGAACTGATTCGCGATCAGCTCACCAACCGAGCGAATGCGGCGGTTGCCGAGGTGATCGATGTCGTCCGTCTTGCCGCGACCTTCGTGGAGCTCGACGAGGTAGCGCACGATCGCGACGAAGTCCTCCTTCGTGAGCACGGTGTGCGACGCCGGCGTCTTGAGGCCGAGGCGCTGGTTGATCTTGTAGCGTCCCACGCGCCCGAGATCGTAGCGCTTGGGGGAGAAGAAGAGCCGCTCGAGCGCGACTCGCGCCGTCTCGAGATTCGGCGCATCGCCCGGACGGAGCAGCGAATAGATCTGGCTCAACGCCTCCTTCTCGGAGTGCGTCGGATCCTTGAGGAGCGTGTTCTTGATGAGTGTCGACTCGGCACGTCCCGAAGCGACGAACACCTGCACCTTGTTGATTTCGTTCTTCTTGAGCTTCTTGAGCAGCGTGTCGTTGAGCGACTGACCCGCATCGGCGATCACCTCACCAGTCTCGGCTTCGGCGACGTCGATGGCGAGCACGCGACGCACCGGGCGCTCACCGCGCTCGATCGCATCGGTCTCGTCGCGGAGATCGATCGTCATGTAGCTCGCGAATACGCGAACGGTGTCGACGCCGAGCCGGCGCAGACGGTTGTAGACCTCGGGGGTGAGCTCGTCGCCTTCCTTGACGAGCATCTCCGCTTCGCCGCGCTCACGCTCGGCGCGCGCCTTCTTGGTCTTGAGCTTCGGTGCGTCTTCCGCCGTCGCTTCACCGGCGAGCGTGATGTCCTCGGCGATGATCGCGCCGAGCACTTCGCGCTGGTCGCCGCGCGACTCGAGCTTCTTCGTCAGATCGAGATCGCGAACCGCGAAGAACAGGCGGAGGATGTCGGAGTTGCTCCCGTAGCCGAGCGCGCGGAGGAGCGCGGTGGCGGGGAACTTCTTCTTCTTGTCGATGTGCACGTAGACGACGTCGTGGATGTCGACGGTGAACTCGACCCACGAGCCGCGGAACGGGATGATGCGCGAGGAGATCAGGCGCTGCCCATTGGGGTGCGTCGACTCTTCGAACACCACACCCGGAGAACGGTGCAGCTGGCTGACGATGACTCGCTCGGCGCCATTGATGACGAAGGTTCCGAGTGGCGTGAGCAGGGGCAGCTCGCCGAGGTAGACCTCTTTCTCAATGATGTTGCGAGGGCGCTTCTGTCCGTTGACCTCTTCGTTGACGACGAGCTGCAGCGTCGCCTTGAGAGGAGCGGAGTAGGTCATGTCCCGCTCGATGCATTCGCCGACGGAATACTTCGGCTCACCGAGCGAATAGCGGACGAATTCCAGCGAGTAGTTCTCGTGGACGTCCGTTATCGGGAAGAGGTCCTTGAATACGCGCTCGAGACCGACGTCTTCGCGGTCGTGGGACGCGGCATCCAGCTGCAGCAGCGCCTCGAAGGCGCGCGTCTGAATGTCGAGGAGATGCGGCATCTCCATGCCCTTGTCGAGCTTACCGAACGAGATTTGCTTCAATGCTTCAGCCATGAATCACCCACGCGCAGACGAAAGGGCCCCGCCCTCACAAATCGCGCAAAAAACGCGACCGCGGAGTGGAGCACCTGAGAAACCCGATTGTTTCGTACGATTCTGGAGTCGAACCATTCGCGCCGGAATCTAGAGAGGGCCGGCAGCCGGAGCCGATGTCATACCGGCGTGCTGCGCGGCAGTTCCCGCGGCGGGCGACGAATCGCCCGCCACGAACCCTGCGGCCGCCTTACTTGATTTCGACTTCGGCGCCCTGCTCTTCGAGCTTGGCCTTGAGCTGGTTCGCTTCGTCCTTGTTGACGCCGGCCTTGACCGCCTGAGGCGCGCCGTCGACGAGGTCCTTCGCTTCCTTGAGTCCGAGCCCGGTGATCTCGCGTACGACCTTGATCACCTGGATCTTCTTGGCGCCCGCTGCCTTGAGGTTGACCGTGAACTCGGTCTGCTCTTCGGCAACAGGAGCCGCAGCGCCACCGCCGCCCGCAGGCGCCGCACCGGCCGGAGCGGCCGCCGCGATGGTGACGTTGAACTTCGTTTTGAAAGTCTCGATCAGTCCGGCGAGCTCGAATACCGACATGTTGCCGATCGCTTCGAGAATCTCGTCCGGGCTCAGCGTTGTGTTCGCCATTTTTCTCAATCTCCCTAAGTCAATCCCAGGTGCTTCTCTTGTTTCCTGGGGCGTGTTGTATCGGACAAACCACCTGGGAACCGTTACGCGCTTTCCGCGCCTTCCTTCTGAACACGAAGCGCTTCCATCGCGCCCGCAAACGTGCTGAGCACACCGGAGAGCGCTCCGAGAAACGCGCTCAGCGGCGACTGCAATCCTGCTCCGAGATCCGCCAGCATTTGCTCCCGCGATGGAAGCGACGCGAGCTGCTTGACCTGCGCGGTGTCGATCGCCTTGCCGTCCAGCATCCCACCCTTCACGACGGGACGCTGATCGTTTTCCTTCGCAAAGTCGCTCAACACCTTGGCGGCGGTGACCGGATCCTTCCCGATCACCACTCCGGTCGGTCCGCGCAGACGCGAGCCCGCGAGCCCCGACTCGTTCACCGCGCGAAGCGCGAGTGAGTTCTTGATGACCACGTACTCGACGCCCGCCTTGCGGAAGCGTCGGCGCAGCTCGGTCATCTTCTTGACGTTCAGGCCAGTGAAGTCCGTGTAATAGAACGCGGTCGCACCGTTGATCTTCGCCGTCAGCTCCGTGACGAGCTGCTCCTTCTCTGTGCGCTTCATCGTCTAGGACCGGTACGGGGTAATGTCGATCGCGAGACCGGGGCCCATGGTGCTCGAGATCGCTACGTTCTGCACGTAGACACCCTTCGCCGCGGACGGCTTGGAGCGGACGATCTGATCCATGAACGCCACGAAGTTCGACGACAGCGCTTCGACGCTGAACGACACCTTGCCGATCGGCGCATGCACGTTGCCGCCCTTGTCGACGCGGAACTCGATCTTTCCGGCCTTGACCTCGCGCACCGCGCGCTCGATGTCGAAGGTGACGGTGCCGGCCTTCGGGTTCGGCATCAGTCCGCGAGGACCGAGCACGCGACCCAGCTGTCCGACCTGTCCCATCTGATCAGGCGTGGAGATGAGGACATCGAAGTCCATCCATCCTTCCTTGATCCGCGGAATCAGCTCGATGCCGACGAACTCCGCGCCCGCGGCTTCGGCCTCGCGCGCCTTTTCACCGACCGCGATCACCGCGACGCGCACCGACTTACCGGTGCCGGCGGGGAGCACGACCGTTCCGCGCACGACCTGATCGGCGTGACGCGGATCGACGCCCAGGCGAACTGCGATCTCGACCGTCTCGTCGAATTTCGCGAACGCGGCGCTCTTCACGATCTCGATCGCCTGGCGCGCCTGATACGCCTGCAGTGCAGTGCGCTTCTTGGCGGCGTCGACGTACTTCTTGCCGTGATCGGGCATTAGTCGGTCACCTCGATCCCCATCGAGCGCGCGGCGCCGGCGATCATGGCGATGGCGGAGTCGATGTTGTCCGTGTTGAGGTCGGGGAGCTTGATCTCGGCGATCTTCCGAAGCTGCGCGCGTGTCACCTTGCCGACCTTCGTTCTGTTCGGAACTCCCGAGCCCTTCTCGAGACCGAGCTCCTTCTTGAGGAGCACGGCTGCGGGCGGGGTCTTCAGGATGAACGTGAACGACTTGTCCGAGAAGATGGTCACCTCGACTGGGAGGATGATCCCATCCTGATTCTGCGTGCGAGCGTTGAACTCCTTGCAGAACGCCATGATGTTGATGCCGTGCGGGCCGAGCGCCGTTCCGACCGGAGGGGCAGGATTCGCCTTGCCTGCCGGCACCTGCAGCTTCACGAAACCAGTTGCCTTCTTCGCCATAAACCTTCCTATCGCGTTGTGTGAGACCGAGTCGTGCGCGCCAATCGCTCGCACGTACCGCCGCCCCACCGTAACAACAGCTCCCACTTTGTGTTTATCGTCGTCGTGGTAGCCGACGTGTTGCGAGTCGAGCTCGTATCCGAAGCAAAGCGTGGAGCGATCAGTATCCCTTCAGCTGCAGATAGTCGAGCTCGACACTCGTTGGCCGTCCGAAGAGCGAGACCGACACGCGAACCTTTCCCTTGTCGGCGAACACTTCTTCGACGGTGCCGTTGAAATCGGTGAACGGTCCTTCGGTAATCGCCACCGCCTGACCCACCAAAAACGGAATCTCTTCCTGCGGCTCCTCGGTCTCCCGATCGTCGGCGATGCCGAGGAGCCGGTTGACCTCGTCGGGGCGCAGCGGCTGCGGGAGCCGCTCCTGCCCGACGAACTTGATGACGCCCTGGATGCTGTTGATGTCGTGCAGCGTTTCCTGGTTCATCACCATCTCGACCAGCACGTAGCCCGGATAGATCTTCCGTTCGACGTTGACTTTCTTGCCGTTCTTGATCTCCACCACTTCCTGCGTGGGGACGAGCGCCTGACGAATCGGGCGATCTTCGGCGGGGCGGGCATCGGAGTCGATGCGGCGCAGGATGAGCGAGCGCACCTTGTTCTCGTGACCAGCGGTGGTCTGTATCGCGTACCAGCGATGCCCTTCCACGAGTGTGCTCACTTGAACAGCGACGGAATGAATTGCACGAGCACGGCCTGGAAGAACGCGTCCATCAGGAAGATGAGGAACGCGATTGCCAGGACCACGATGATGATCGTACGCGTGGCTTCGATCAGTTGGCGCCTGTCGGGCCAGCTGACCTTCTTGAGCTCCACCTGCACTTCGCGCAGAAACGGGCCCGTGCGGGAGACGCTCGCGCGAAAGCTCTGGAACCAGTTGCCGTGACGAACCGCGTCAGTGGCCACGCTTACTTCGTTTCCTTATGGAGCTTATGGCAGTTGCAGCGAGGACAGTACTTCTTCCACTCGACGCGCTCCGGGTGCAGGCGCTTGTTCTTGTCGGTGAAGTAATTGCGATTCTTGCAGTCGCTGCAGGCAAGAATGATTTTTTCGCGAGGCATGTGCGGTGACGATTAAAGAGATCGGCCATTTCTGGCCTGAAAATGCCGCTAGACATTTTCTGTTTCCATCGGGAGACGCCGATTGGCGTCTCCTGCGCTTTGGAAGCCGCTCTACTACTTAATGATCTTGGTGACGACGCCGGCGCCGACGGTGCGGCCACCCTCGCGGATCGCGAAGCGCAGCCCCTCATCCATCGCGATCGGCGTGATCAGCTCGATCTCCATCTGGATGTTGTCC
>JACCWE010000146.1 GCA_013697785.1 Gemmatimonadaceae bacterium | reverse complement strand
CTCTCTGCCTGATGCAGTCGACCGTCGAGTCGCGCCCGATTCTCTTCTCGACGGCGCCGGAAACGGGAAGGCTCGAATTCTACAACCGGCTGCTCCCGCCGCTCCCGCGCGCGATGCATAACGGCGCGCTCCCGCCGTGGCCGAAAGATTCGATCCCGCCGGGCCCGTGGGATCCCGCGCTCTTCCACTATCCGGACAGCGATCGCTGGTTCCTGTACTGGGGCTCATCGAACGAATATCCCGGCTCATCTGTGTACACGCGCTTCCGGATCTCTGCGTCGCTCGACGGGCGCACCTGGCGCATCGTCGCTGATCTCTCGCGCGAGATTCATCCGCTACGAGCACGGGCACGTCGGCGCCGCAACGCTCGCGATCAGCGACATCCGCGTCTTCGGCAACGCCACGGGACCGGTGCCTCGCACTCCCGCGAATCTCACCGTCGTATGCGAAGCCGATCGTCGCACGCACGAATGGAATGGAGCGCAGTGCCAGGCATCGTCGGCGTGAACATCCGGTGGGGGCTCGCGCCGGACAAGCTATACGAGACGTATCAGCGTTTCGCCGAGGAGGGGCACTCGCTAAACTTGCGTGCGCTGACGATGGATCAGCACTACTTCTTCGCCATAGAGAGCTTCGATGAGAGAGGCGTCTCCCTACTGAGCGGTATCATTAGAATCTTCTAACGATTGTAGTTGGAAGTTGCGCGAAATGCAATGCGCGCGTTTACCTATCAGAAAGCTAGAAACTCGCTCGGCGTACCACGAAATGTCGATCCCTCAAACACAGTGACCTAGATGGTGACCGTTCGCACCCTACGGCTGCGCGCATTCCTGGCGCCGGCTGCAATCGCTACCCTACTCATTCTCGCTACTGCGTGCGGCTCACGGGATGTGAACGCACCGATCACGCTCGCCTCGCTCGTCGTCACGCCGAATCCGCAAACGCTCGATACGAGCGCAACGCAGCAGTTCACCGCCTCCGGAACCAACTCTTTGGGCGGAGCGATCGCGGTCACTCCGGTGTGGTCGGTCCTAGCGGGTGGCGGCACGATCAACGCTTCAACGGGGCTGTTCACCGCCGGTGTCGACACCGGGACGTTCACCAACACCGTGCGCGCGACCAGCGGCTCGGTTTCCGCCGACGCGACGGTGATAGTCATCACGCAGCCGGTCCTGGTCGGAGCCGTAAACATCCTCGCCAGCGCCGCGCCGAACGGGATCATGGCGGGCACCGCGTTTTCGTGCGTCAGCAACGGGGTCATCAACGCGAACCTCAGCATCAGCCCGGGAACCACGGTCAACGGCTTCCCGCCATGCGTCATCACCGGCTCGCAGCATCTCGGGGATTCGGTGGCCATCAAGGCGCAGCTCGACCTGACAGCTGCCTACGATTCGCTGAAAGGGCTGCCCTGTCCCGTCGGGAACACAATCTCTGCAAACCTTGGCGGTACCACGAAGATGGCAGGCGTGTATTGCGCGGGAACGAGCATCGGCGTCACCGGCATTCTCACGCTCGACGCCAACAACGACTCCACCGCGCGATTCGTCTTTCAGGCCGGAACGTCGCTCACGACCGCGGGAAGCGTCGTGCTCATCAACGGCGCGAAAGCGAAGAACGTGTTCTGGGTCGTTGGTTCCTCGGCGACGATTGGCACCGGTTCGGTCTGGCAGGGGAACATCCTTGCTCTCACCAGCATCTCCCTTCTCGATGATGCAACGCTCATCGGACGGGCGCTCGCGCGCAACGGAGCGGTCTCGCTGACGTCGAACAATTTCATAACGCTTCCCTAGCCGGCACTTAGTTTCGAATTCGAAAGATCAGTATTTGAAGGCGACCTTGATGCTCTCGCCGCCGCCCTTGTTGGACGCGGTCGCGAGCGCTTTGCGGTAGTCGCCGAGCGGGAAGGTGTGAGTGAGCAGCGGAGCGATCGGCGCCGCGCCGCTCGCGATCAGCGTCCCCGCCTCCGCGAACGCACCCTGCTCCGCACTCGTATGCACCGGGCTTCCGTAGCACAATGAGCCGCGCACGGTGAGCTCCTTGAGCCAAAGCGGCGTCCAGTCGAGCCCATTCATCGTGCTCGAATTGCCGAGCAGGACGATCGTTCCGCCCGCGCGCGTCACGCGCATCGCATCTTCCATCCCGCGCGCGCCGCCGATACACACGAAAGTCCGATCGAAGCCGCCGACGCCGACATCCTTGCCGATGATCGGCTTGAGGAGCCGCGTACCACCCGCGTCCGCAAGCGCCTTCGTGTAGTCGCCGCGAGCAGGCACGATGTCGGCCGCGCCGAGGCGGGTCGCGTGCGTGCGCTGCGCATCGTAGCGCGCGAGCGACGTGATCTTCGCCGTCGGCGCGAGCGCGTGGAGCGCAGCGATGGTGAGAAGCCCGATCGATCCCGCGCCGATCACCAGCACGCGTTCGCCCGCTTCGGAGAGATTCGCGCGCACCGCGTGCACCGAGCACGCGAACGGCTCGATGAGCACCGCGCTCTCATCGCTCATCCCCTCGGGAATCGCGACCAACTGGTCCTCGTGGGCGACGAATTCCTCGCCCCAGCTTCCGCCAAGCCCGCGCGTCGTGCCGATCAACATTCCAGGCGCGATCGCGCCGTCGGTGAAGTGCGAGCAGCGCGAGTGATGACCGCTCTCGCACGGCGCACAGATCGGCGTGATGCTGCGCGGCTCGCAGCAGAGCAGGGGATTGGCCGTCACGCGCGCGCCGGCCTTCACCCTGGTCACGCCCTCACCCACCACGACGACCTCGCCTACGTTCTCGTGGCCGAGCACGAAGGGAAAGCTCGAGAACGGCGATGTCGATGGGCTGGCGCCGAGCGCGACGGCGTCGAGATCGCTCCCGCAGATCCCGCCGAGCCGCGTGCGGATGCGGACCCACCGCTCGCTCGGCAGCTTCGGCTGATCGATTTCGGTGTAGCGCGTGCATGCGAGCGCGCCGGTGTAGAGGGTTCGCGAGATTTTTCCGGCTACGAGCGTTGCGATATACGTCGGGATCGGCGCCGCGAAGCGGATTGCCTTCACGCTTTCACGCTCGCCGATGCTGCCGGTGTCGCCACCCGAAGCGCGCCGGGAATGCACGCGATCTCGATCGTCGCCGATGTCGCCTGGTTGTACTCCCCGTCGGTTTCGTACGCGGGGGGCGCTGCGAACTTCAGGGTGAACACGCTC
>JACCWE010000136.1 GCA_013697785.1 Gemmatimonadaceae bacterium | reverse complement strand
CCTTCGCATCGAGAAACGAGATGAGCGCCTCGCCGACGCTGAGCTCGAGAATCACCTTCTGGATGTCGAGCTTCGGATTCGGGCGCATCGTGTCCGCGGTCGTCTTCACCGCCTGCTGATCGCGCGGAGTGAAGGCGCGCAGCGCGTGCTGGACACGATTGCCGAGCTGGCCAAGCACCTTGTCTGGAACGTCGATTGGATTCTGCGTGATGAAGAACACCCCGACACCCTTCGAGCGGATCAAACGCACCACCTGTTCGACTTTCTCCATCAGCGGCGCCGGCGCATCGGTGAACAACAGATGCGCTTCGTCGAAGAAGAACACGAGCTTGGGCTTCTCCGGATCTCCCACTTCGGGAAGGTGCTCGAACAGCTCGGACAGCAGCCAGAGAAGAAAGCACGCATACAGTCGCGGGCTGTTCATCAGCTTGTCGGCCACCATGATGTTCACGACGCCACGTCCGTCGACGGTCTGCAGCAGATCGTCGATGTTGAGCATTGGTTCGCCGAAAAAATGCGCGCCGCCCTGCTGCTCGATCTGCAGCAGCCCACGTTGTATCGCGCCGACGCTCGCGGACGAGACGTTGCCATACTTGGTCGTGAGCTGCGACGCGTTGTCGCCGATGAACTGAAGCATCGCGCGCAAGTCGGCGAGGTTGAGCAACAGTAGTCCATTATCGTCGGCGACCTGAAAGACGATTGCGAGCACGCCTTGCTGCGTCTCGTTCAGATCGAGCAGGCGGCCGAGCAGGAGCGGGCCCATGTCGGTGATCGTGGCGCGCACGGGATGTCCCTCCTCACCGAACACGTCCCAGAACGTCGCGGGACAGGCGCCCCACTTCGGCTCGGGAAGGCCGAGCGTCTTGAGTCGCGCGGCCATCTTGTCGTTCATTGAGCCCGCCTTCGCGATGCCGCTCAGATCGCCCTTCACATCCGCGACGAACACGGGTACTCCAATGCGCGAGAACTGCTCGGCCATCACCTGCAGCGTCACGGTCTTGCCCGTACCGGTGGCGCCTGTGATGAGGCCGTGACGGTTTCCCATGGCGGGGAGGAGCGCGAGGTCGGTGTCCCCCGCGCGGGCGATGATGAGTGGATCAGTCATGCAGTGAAGGATGGACGCATGGGGTGGGGAGGTCAACACGAGTCGCTGCCCGAGAATGGGAATGCGGCGCGTGCACGGACGAATGGGAATGCCGGGCACGGGCGTGTTTCAAACGATTCTGTGCGAACACGCATCCAATCGAGCGACCGAGCCTCATACCAATCGTCGCGCGACGCGCAGTGCCTCCGATGTCGAAACAGCGACGCGCTTTCCCTCGTAGATGTCCCTCATGCGATTCGAGATCACGACGGCTCTCCTCGCGAGCGCCGCAATCTGCGTCCCTGCCCTCGCGCAGCGCTCCGACAGCGTGCGCGTGTCAGAGCCTGCGGCCCCGGTAGCTCGCGCCGCGCGCCGAGTCGGCGCGATCGAGATTGATGGCAGCCTCGACGACTCGGCCTGGCGTGCCGCGACGCCGATCACCGGATTGCGACAGTATCAGCCGCAGGAGGGGGCGCCGGCGTCGCTCCCCACGGAGATTCGTCTACTCTATGACGATGAGGCGCTCTACATCAGCGCGCGCATGTCCGAGCCGCTTGGCGCACGTGGAGTACGCGCGCCGCTCGCGCGTCGCGATCAGCTGCTCGATGCGAATGGGAACAACGGTTCGTTCAACTCGCTCACCACGGATAAGCTCGTGGTCGTGCTCGATCCCTACCACAATCACCGCGACCAGGCGCTGTTCGAGGTAAACCCGGCGGGCGTGCGCGGCGATCAGCTGAACGGCGATCAAGGGTGGGATCCCATCTGGGCGGCGGCCACGAAAATCGATTCACTCGGATGGACCGCCGAGATGCGCATCCCCTATTCGCAGCTCCGCTTCTCCCGCGATTCGGTGCAGCTCTGGGGAATGCAGATCTGGCGGTACGAAGACAGGCTGAACGAGCGCGACATGTGGTCCTTCTGGCGGCGCAGCGACGCGGGCGGGCCCGCATACTTCGGCAGCGTGGAGGGCATTCGCATCGGAGAGCGCCCACGCCAGCTCGAGCTTCTGCCGTACGTTCTCGCCGGTGAGCAGCTGCAGCACTCCGATGCGAATGATCCGTTTCATGGCAGCCACGACACGCGTATTCACGCCGGCGGCGACGTGAAGTACCTGCTCACCTCGAATCTCACGCTCGACGCGACGTTCTACCCGGACTTCGGACAGGTAGAGGTCGATCCGGCGACGCTCAATCTTTCGCCGTTCGAAACGTTCTACGACGAAAAGCGCCCATTCTTCATCGCCGGTTCGAGCGCGTTCAGCTTTGGCGGGCTGAGTTGTCAGTTCTGCAGCAACGTGTCCGGTCTCAGCGTCTTCTATTCGCGTCGCATCGGGCGCCTGCCGCAGCTCTCGGACTGGGTGCACGGACAATCCACCTTCGCGGATGCGCCCGACTACACGCCGATCATCGGCGCCGCGAAGATCACGGGGCGAACGAACAGCGGCTACACGGTGGGGCTGCTCGATGCGGTCACGAATCCACAGAGCGAGCGCTATCTCACGGCATCATCGCCCGCGCCGCTGAAG
>JACCWE010000121.1 GCA_013697785.1 Gemmatimonadaceae bacterium | reverse complement strand
CCAACCCCGACAAGCTTGCCCATCGGCCGAGCTTACGGGGTCATCGATGACACCGGTCTCCAATCTCGCCAGGATGGCTCAGGACGCGCTCCGGAGGCGCGAGGCCACCACGGCGCGCTCGTAGGCCATCAGCGCCTCTGCGGGGCTCCTGACGGTCACCACGACGGCGCCGCGGGCCCGAGCCTTGGCCGCCCACGCGAGTTGGGACTCTCGTAGCTCGCCGGTGAGAGTCTTCACCTCGAGCCAGAGCGAGAGGCCGGTGGGGGGGACGACCACGAAGATGTCCGGCGTGCCCGGCGGCGCGAGCTGCATGTACCCCCCGCGGACCTTCACCTTGCCGGCCTGGACGCGGAAGGCGAAGGCGCCAGCGACGAGCAGGGCGTCGAGGATGGCGCGTTGGATCGCGGATTCGGAGCTCATGACGCCGCCGCCTCGCGGAACACCGCGAACATGGACTCCCACTCGAGCGCCAGCAGGCCGGTCTCGCCGTCGCGCTGCTTGGCCACCAGAAGTTCGGCCTCGCGCTTCACCTCGGGCGACGCCTTGGCGTCGTAGTACCCGGGCCGGTGGATGAGCCACACGCCGTCGGCGTTCTGCTCGATGCTCCCGGACTCGCGCAGGTCCGACAGCGCCGGCCTCCGCGCCCCCTTGGCGACGTCGCGACCGACCTGGCAGAGCGCCAGAACCGGGATGGTGGTCTCGAGCGCGAGCGCCTTCAGGCCCCACGAGAATTCTCCGACCTCCTGCTCGCGGCTGCGCTTCGATGCCTGCGAGCCGTCAGCGGGGCGCAGCAGCCCGATGTGGTCGACCACCACGAGGTCGGGTTTGTGGGCTCGCACCGCCGACTTGATCTCGAGCAGCGTCTGCCCCGGCTTGTCGGCGATGAAGATCGGCATGCTCGCGATGTCCGAGGCCGCGAGCGTGAACCGCGAGTAGGCCGCGGGGGACATCGAACGGTCCTTGACGTGCTGGAGCGCCACGCCCGACCGCGAGCAGATCATCCGGCGAACGATCTGGGTCTTCGGCATCTCCATGCTGACCACCAGCACGCGGTTGCCGGCCTCGGCGGCGGCGGCGACGAACTGCATCGCCATCGCCGTCTTGCCCATGCCGGTCCGGGCTCCGAGGATGTACAGCGCCGACGGCTCGAAGCCCTGGGTCATGGCATCGAGGGACGGGAAGCCCGTCGTGACAAGCCGGTGCTTCGGCGCATCGAGCGCGCGCGCCACCGCCTTGGTGGCCTCGAGCACGCCGACGACGGCCTGGCCATCGAGCCGCCGGGTGACCTCTCCGACCGCGGCGTCAACACGCGCCAGGAATGCCGGCACGTCGGGCTGCGAGCCGTAGCATTCGGCGAGCAGGCCATGGAGGGTGGTGCCCAGGCGCCGGAGCTGCGCGAGGTCGCGGACCTTGCCGGCGTACCGGTGGATCATCGACTGCACCGCGGGCGTGTCGTTCATCAGGTCGACGATGACGCGCTCGCCGCCGACGATGGACATGCGCCCCGTCTCGCGCAGCCGGATCATCACCGCCCCGGGCGAGGGCGCCTGGCCAGCCTCGAGGACCGCGACGATGGCCTTCGCGATCTCGCGGTGCAGCCCCGAGTAGTAGTCGTCGGGGCCAGCGATGCTCATGGCCTGCGCCGCGATGGTCGGCACGTTCATGCAGGCCGAGAGGGTCGCGGCCTCGGTGGCCTCGTCGTGCGCCGGCACCTTGCCGTCGATGGGCGTGGCCCTGAGCGGGATCACGTTGTTCAAGAGTACCTCGCATCCAGCTCAGCCAGAAACGACGCGATGATGGCGGGGTCCACGAGTTCCTCGGGTGGCGGCGCCGGCGGCATCGGGGAAGGTCTCGCCTCCTCGGCCAGCGCGATCATCCCGGCAGGCTTTCGAAGCGCGTACTCGATCTCGAGGTACTCGGTGCCTCGGTCGTTCTGGCCGAGGTGGTGCGGGCTCCTGAGCAGCCCCGAGCAAGCGACCTTGAGATCGGCGACGGTGAACGACTTCAGCGCCGTCGCGATCTTCTTCCGGTTCGTCGGGGAGAGCTTGCCAGGCCTCCTGCTTGGCCTGTGCCGCTTCAGGACGCTGACGTAGTGCTCCCAAACCTCATCCGTCCCACTACCGCTCGCCTCTTCGGCGAGCCGCGTGGTCGGGGTAGGGGTCGGGATCGGGATCGGGATCGGGATCGGGATCAGGGCGGAGGATGTGCGGAGGTCCTCCGGAGGATGTACGGAGGAACTCCGGAGGACGTCCGGAGGGTCTCCGTCACCCCACGGTGGCTCCGGCAGGCGAGCTGTTGCAGGGTGCGAGATTCGCTGGTGTTTGTTCCAGTTCCTGACGATTCCGTAGCGTTGCCCCGACGCCCCGTAGAGGTGGATCAGACGCGCGTCGACCAGGTCACCGAGTGCTTGGGCGAACTCGGGAGCCGGAACCGGCCGTCGCCAGAAGACCGACCCCATCAGCCACCCTGGCTCCGCCCGAAAGCGTCCCGAGTCCTCGGTGAGGAGGATCACCGAGACGAAGAGCCGGAACGCCATGTCGCTCAGACCGGCGGTAACGGCGTCGTCCAGGATCTCTGGCTTCAACGTCCGAATGCGGCCAGCCATCAGAGTACCTCGAGCAGCGCGGTCGCCGCCTCGTTCATGTGGTGTGCGGCCCGGGACATCGCCGCGGAGCCTTGGAGGTCGTGGACGAGGTCGATGGCCAGCCGCAGGTGGCGGGCCGCCTCGGTCGCGCGGTTCTTCGTGTCGGTCGCCAGGTCGCGAGCGATCTGAGTTTCGAGCTGGTCGATGGTGGCGCTCATGCTCGCCTCCGGCTCTTGATCAGAGCTCGGTCCGAGCACCGCACGACCTTGCCGGCGCCGCGGCTGCGCTTGAGGGCCTCGCAGGCGTCGAGGACGCAGGCGAACCACGAGACGAAGGCGCCGTCACCGGCGAGCAGCTCGAAGCCGTCGGCGGCGATGCTGACGCCGGGGACCACGAGCGCGAGCGGCTCAGGGAGCGGGGACTCGGTGAAGAAGCGGCCGCCGCCGTAGCGGAAGCCGTTTTTGTGAGCGGGAGAGCTCACCTTCCACCTCGGTGGTGAGCGTCACAGGCGACGCCCGCCTCGATGATGCTCGCGAACGTTCCGAGACGGCGCGTAAAGAAGTGGGCGATGTACGCTCCGCCGCCCTTTTCGATGACGTACGGCTCGCCGCGCGGCCCGTCCATGACGTACCAGCGGGTGACACCGCCATCCCACTTCAGCGGCTTGATCGTTGCTGGCTTGCGGCGTGGCTCACCAGGGACGAAGCCGTCACGGCCACGCACGGGATCTTCGAGGTCGGTTTTGCCGGTGAAGAGCGACGGGGTGCGGTCGGCCGCGGTAGGCCTCCTGGCTGCGCGGGGGTTGCTCACCTTCCACCCACCCTTCGGGTCGTGCTAGCGTCCGCCGAGATCCGGGGTAGGTACACCGCGGACACACCGGCGTCGGCAACGGGAGGCCGGCACAACCCTTTCCCGAATGGTTCTCGATACTCGGGCCGATAGCTCAGTCGGTAGAGCTGCGGACTTTTAAGCCGAAACAGTGGACTGCGGGACGTCGTATTCATAGGGATTCACCGTTGTTTGTGGGTCCGCAATGCGGGCCATTGTCCGGTTCGGACGGGGTGGTGGGGTACACGGCGGGCACAGTCGCGGCGCGCATCCGCTCGTTGATCAGGTGCGCTGCGCCGGCGGGGGCGAGGTTGCCGTAGACGCGTTGCAGCATCGTGGTGGAGCCGTGCCCTAGGTACTTAGCGACGACCTCGTAGGGGACGCCGGCGGTGACCATCCACGTCGCCGCCGAGTGGCGGAGGTCGCGGATGTTGAACTCGGGGACGCCCGCGGCGCGGCACGCCTTCCGGGTCTTGGTGGGGAGCTTCTCGCAGAGGGTGAACAGGAGCTTGCTCGGCTCCGGGAGGGCGTACGCCAGGGCGTGGCGGAGGAAGGGCGCCATCACATCGACCCGAGGGACGTGGCGGAGGCGGCCCGAAGTCTTGGTTCCTCGGACGAGAACGTAGTCAGGCGAGACGTCGCTGCGCTCAGCGCGCCAGAGGCTCGACGTGTCGGCGGTGGTGGCGATGGCAAAGGCCACGGCGGCGCCCTGGTTCGGTTCCAGATGGCCGATGGCTGCCCAGACGGTCTCCGCTGTCACCCAGTGGGTCCCAGGCTGGTAGCCGGCCTTGTAGCGAGGGATGACCTTGCGGGGGTCGACGGGGAACTCCTCAGCGCGCTCGGCGCTCTTGAGCGTGAGCCGAAGGGTGGTGAGCTCGCGGTGGATGCTGTGGGAGTGCGCGCCCTCCCCTTCGCGGGTCTGGATGAAGCCGAGCACGCGCTCGTGGTTGATGCGAGACAGCTTCACGCCGCCGAGCAGGCGGACGACGTGTCGGATCTTGGCGTCGTAGAACCGGACCGTTTCCGGATTCATCGTCGCGCGGATCTCTTTCAGCCACCGCTCGGCGGCGCTGGCGACCGTCGCTTTGTCCGCACGGAAATAGGTCGGATCAGCGGACTCGCGTTCCCACCGCTCGCGGACGCGGTCGGCCTTGGACCTGCTCGTTTGCTTCGTGGACTTGCGGACCTTGACGCCTCCGTCAGATCCGCGGACCCACCAGACATCGCCACGGAGATAGAGCTCGAGACGCATTCGGCCTGGTGTTCCTTTCGCCATCGGTCGAGCACGCTCGCGCGCACCCGCTTGCACTTCTTCGCGAACCGCTCGGCGCCAGCCTCGTCCATGACCTGGTAGGCGTAGGAGCGGGAGATGCCGAGGATGTCCATGACCTCGTAGACGGACAGCGCGCGGTCGATCGTGTCCGTCATCGCGGCTTCCCCACCAGGTGCAACTGAATCGGCGCCCGTCGGAAGTGCGAGCGCATCTCGCGCTCGTAGTCAGCCCACCGCGTCGCTCGCCGCGCGACGAACATGGTGACGACCATGTCCTCTCGGCGGATCAGGCGTAGGCGCTCCTCCTGGACCCACTGCCCGTACAGGTTACCGTCCCGGGGGTGAGGGTTGCGGCGTTTCAGTTCCTCGTAGACGGAGTCGCCGAGGATGACGCGCCACGTTCGTCCATAGGCGAACGAGAGCCCCTTCGGTTCGGGCCCGTTGCCGGGCCCCGGGCTCCATCCCGTGATCTTGCGGAGCCGGGCCAGTTCCAGCTTCAGTTCATCGTCCCAGGCGCTCTCGTAATCCTTTGAGTCGAGCGCCTTGATCCGGAGAATCAGTCTCGTTGACTCGTCACCACGAGACACGAGCTGGCCGGCCATGTAGGCGCGGTACACATCGTTCACCCGGGCATGGAACTCGGGAGACAGCCACTGGGCGTAGGCGAGCGCCAACTGCCAGTGGCTCCATGTGTCTCCACCAGGAGAAGCACCCGCGATTCGCTGGGTTTTTACGAGGTGGGCCAGGCCCATATCGAGAGAAACGCGGAGAAACTCAACGAAGGATGTCCCCTCGTACCGGAGCCACTCCGCGGGTCGCTTCCCCTTTGAAGCCCCTGCTGCGCGCCAGAGGTCGGTCATGCACCACATCTCGCCATCACGACGGATGACGAGGCCTCCGATGGTCAGGCTGGACGTCATCGTGGCCCCCGCTGTTCAGTGCTGTTGCGCCAACGTGTGCCGGCCTGAACGTCGGCGACGTGCTCGCCGAAATCCAAGCGAGCAGCATTGCGTGCAGAGTGCACGCCCCCCATGCTCGAGCTCCTCATGACGACTCTCCCTCTTCGCATCCGTAGAGCTCCCGACTGCGGCGCTCGCGCACTCGAAGCGGCCAATGGGCGCCCCGTGCTGGCGCCCACTTCCTTCGAGCCACCTGGAACTCTGGGTAGCGAGGGTCTCGCCCTCCCGTGTAAGGCCGATCTTGAAGCTCGATCACCTCACGCAAGCGAGCCGCATACGCGAGCAGCGGAGAGTCCTCGAAAAACCACTCGCTTCCGTACCAGAGGTGGGCGAAACGGGTCTGCTCCCGTCGCTCCGTCACCTTCGTCCCGCGAAGGGTGCCGATCAGACGCAGGTCGCAGCGCACATCCGCAACGATTTGCGATAGCCGGACAGTCGGGCTCAAGCTCCATCCGATTTTCACGAGTTCGAGATGCGGGCAGTGAGCGAAATACACGAAGCCAGGCGTGTCTCGCCGGATGAGACCGAACGTCATGCCGCAGACCGCCGCTTGCGCTGCGCCTCCGGTGCCTGCACCCAAGCCTCAACCGGGATGCCGATCGCGTCGCGCACGGCGATGGCGTTGGCGAGCGACATGCGCCGACCCAGAAGCCAGTCGCTCACCTGGGTTTGGCGGACGTTGAGCATCGCGCCGACATCCGTCTGCGTCTTTCCGTTCGTTGCCATCCATTCCCGTAGCGCCGCCGAACCCTTGTTTTGATCCATACGTACGGTGTAACCCGTACGGCCGTGCCGCGCAAGCGGTCCGCGTTGCTTCGTTGCGCCCACCGCCCGTATCCTCGCGAAAATGGCCGGCAAACCAGTCTTCACAGAAGAACAGCACGAGGTCCTCCATGCCTGCGCCCTGCGGGTGTGGAAGCGATTCAAGGCCGAGAAAAAGACGCAGGAGGACATGGCGCTCGCGCTCGGGATCTCCCAGCAGAGCGTCAGCGACCTGTTGAAGGGCAGCTACCGCCCCGGCTACAGGCCCGCGCGGATGCTGGCGAACCTCGACGGCAAGAAGCTGGAGCAGCTACTGGAGGGCTTCTCTCTCGACGTTGAGCCCGGCGCCGACGCTGTCACGCCGCGGCCGCTGTCGTCCTTCGCCAACCTGGACGTGTGCATCCAGTTCTACGCGAGCTCGAAGCACTGGAGCGCCTGGACGATCGCCGCGGCGCGGGCCGGGTTCTTCGGCGGCGCCGACTTCGCCCCGCCGGAGTGGGCCGCGAAGCTGGACATCCTGGAGCGCGCCCTCGACCGCGCCCGCAAGGTCGCCTGATGGCCTGACGTACCCACTGGGGAGTACGCCGACGCCCGTGCGAGAAATCGTGCGGGCGTTTTCTTTTGCCTTTCGCTGACCTACGGCGGTACCGAAACTATCTACGGGTTCACGGCTTGACCCGTACGGGTTATGTCCGTAAGGTCTCTTTCATGAGGACAGACGCAAACGAGACCGAGTGCACCGCCATCACGGAACGCCCCGCGCCGCAGTACTGGCGCTGCGACGGCGAAGA
>JACCWE010000133.1 GCA_013697785.1 Gemmatimonadaceae bacterium | reverse complement strand
CTCACGACCTTGAGAATGAGTGGGTGGGTACTGTCGGCGACGACCCAGAAATCGCTCGTGGACTTCTGATCCTGATAGGCGAAGTGACCGGTGTAATGGAGCGTCTGCAGATTCACGCGTTGGCCGTCCGCGAGCATCGGCATAGGCTCGGGCTGCGGCGAGGCGAGCGAAAGAGTGCCGTGCACCGTGAGACGCGACTGGAAGACGCCACCGAATGAACCGAGTGATGAGCCACCGCCCTGGATGTCGGTCCTCGAAAACGGAATCTGTTTTTCGGTGAGAAGGCGTCTGTACACCGCATTCGAGAACGAGAACGCGGTGAAGCCCGGCGATTCCTCTGCGCCGCTGCTCATGAAGATCTGATCGATGCGCGGCGCGCCCGCGAGATCGCTCGCGCGAACGAAGCGATGAAACTCGCCGCGATCGGGGAGACTCGAGTCTGCGATTCCGCGCGGATGCTCGTAGCGCCAGCTGTATCGCGCGACCTCGCTGGAGGCCTGGGACACCGTGACGACCTTCTCGCGATCGCCCTCGGGATAGTGCAGCGCGGACACCATGGTGAGTCCCTGACCAGCGGGATCTGGGGCGGAGCCTGGGCGACGAGTGGCCCCGCGGTGGCAGCGCCTCCCAATACAATGAGTGCGAAGCTGGCACGGACGCGGAGGGTCGTGCCGTATTGGAGCGTCAGTCGACAGGCGCGGCGTGACAAGAAGTACCTCGGAAACCGGGGTGGCGGGGGGGGCGTATCTTGCCCGTGCACGATGGCGCGTCGTTGCAGGCCTGAAGCGAGTTACCTATGGTGGAAGCCGCGGTGACTCCGTACAATCGTGAATATAAGATCACCAACGACCGCCACCAGATGCGGCCGGCAGAAAAGCGCGGTGCACCTGCGCGTTGGAGGAGCCATGACGAATCGAAAGCCGCGCGACGAAGAGATTGATGTGTACGGACTCTCCGATCGCGGCAAGGTGCGCTCGAAGAACGAGGATCACTTTCTCCTCGCGTCGGTACATCGTCGGGTCAACATTCTCGACACCAACCTCTCCGAGCCCGATCGCCTGCCGCTCGCCGACCAGCGCCTCGCATTCATCGCGATGGTGGCCGACGGCGTCGGTGGGGCGACGGGCGGTGAGCGCGCGAGCGCGATCGCGCTCGAGACTGCGACGCGCTATGTCGTGAGCGCTCTCGATTGCTATGATCGCGCGGCGGCGGTCGATGGATCGATGACCCCAGCGCTGCAGGGCGCGGCGCTCAAGTCGCACGAGGCGGTGCTCGAGCAGGCGGCGAACGAGGGCGACGGCATTCGCATGGCGACGACGCTCACGCTGTGGATAGGCGTGTGGCCCTGGTACTATCTGCTGCAGGTCGGCGACTCGCGCTACTATCTCTATCGCGACGGACATCTCTCGCAGGTCACGACGGATCAGACGATAGCGCAGGATCTGGTGGAGCAGGGTGTGTTCACGCGCGAGATCGCCGAGCGATCGCAATTCAAGAACGTATTGTCGAGCGCGATCGGCGGCGAGGCGTCGGTGCCGGTGATCACACGCCTTCGCGCCGACTGGAACAACGTGCATCTGCTATGCACGGACGGGCTCACGAAGCACGTGCCCGACGATCAGATCGCGAGCCGGTTGTCGACGATGACCTCGTCGAAGCAGGTCTGCGAGCAGTTGATGCAGGACGCGCTCGACGGAGGTGGCACGGACAATATCACGATCGTAGTCGGCCGCGCGACGCCTTCCGGGGAGACGGATCTCGTCAGAGGTAGATGATCGCGAGCACGGTTACGACGACGACGCCGACGACGAAGATCGTTAGCCCGCGCGAGCGCCACTGGATGTAGTCGAAGTAGCGGGTCTCGTCGAGCCAGATCCGCCCGTCGGGAGTCGCCACCAGAGCGCGCTTCTTCGTGAAGCGCTTGAAGATCTGACGCTGCGTGCGCGCCGGCCACGCGGGCGGAACGATCGCCGACTGCGGCGTGACTGCATTCGCGATTCGGAAGGTCTCGACGACCTGCCGTTCGGTGGCCATGAGTTGACTGACGAACGTGCCCATCTACCTCTCCGGAGCGTGGTGCGTTGTGGACGTCACTTATCGAGGTCGAGTACTGTCGGCAGTGCGGCGAGCGCGATCAAAATCGTGAGAGCGACTCCCATGATGCCGCCGCTCAGGTCTCCCTTCCGAAAGCGCAGAAACGCTCTCGTAAACCCGAAGATCAGAATCAGCCCGTAGAAGATCGGGATCGAGGAGTCGTACATCTTCGCCGCAATGCTGTTCGGGCTGACGCCCGCCCAGATGGCGCTGCCAATCAGAAATGCGAGAATGCCGATGAACAACATCCAGTGCTTTCGCTCTGCCGCTGGATTCGGCGGTGGCGCAGTCGGATCGAGCACCGCGCCACACGAAGTGCAGTAGACGCTCGCGGCGATATTCGCGATGCGGCATTGCGGACACGCGATCCACTTGTCGTCGTCGGTGAGCGGCAATGCCATGCAGGGCCGTGGCTGGAGTGATGGCTTCCTACTCTATAGCGAGATCGGGCGCCGCCGCGGCTCATGCCTGGATGCGAAGGCGGGCCTGTGGCCTTTCCGGAACACATAGATCTTGATGCGACGACGGGACCCGCGTGTGCGAGTCCCGTCGTCGATCGAACGGACATACAGAGCTACTCAGTTTCCGTCGAATGACACGTGGAGATAGGTGCCGAGCCGCGTATTGTAGGCGAGGTAGCATCCCGAGTTGTCGGGATCGTCGTAGATGATCACGTTGTCGCGATCCCAATACCACTCATCAGCGTAGCCATAATCGTAGGACGCCACGCGGAAGTAGAAGCCGCGAAAGAAGAAGCGGTCACGACCGCCACCCTCGAGCCGCCACACATGGCGCGGTCCGATGTAGTCATGCGAGAAGCCGCCGTGCCATCCATAGCCGACGCGATAGCTCGGCGACGGACGATAACCGCGATCGCGATAGTCGTAGTCGGTCCGATTGCGCGTATCGACACGGTACCGGTCGTTGCGATCCGGGCGATAGTTGCCGCGATCATTGCCATTGTTGCCGCGATCGTTCCGATTGTTGCCCTGATCGTTTCCATACGTGCCCTGATCGTTCCGATTGTTGCCGCGATCGTTCCGATAGCTGCCCTGATCGTTGCGGTTGTTGCCCTGATCATTCCGATAGCTGCCGCGATTGTTGCGACTATTGCCCTGATCGTTCCGATTGTTGCCGGCGTTGTAGCGCCCATCGGCGCGCGTGTCGGCGCGCGTGTCGGCGCGCGTGTTGACACCCGTCTCGACGCGCTGCGCCGGACTCGAGCTCGACCGGTCCTGATACTGCGGCCGCGACCCATTGCTCTGATGAGCGCCGTTTTCGTACGTGCGACCGCGATCGCCGCGATCTCCATGCGACTCGGCGCGCGCGTTCCCCATGCCGCGCTGGGCGCGTTCCTGATGACCGCGGTTTTGATCCGCTCCCTCGTTCCCGCGGCGCTGCGCGTGCGCGGCAGCAGGGAGAGCGAGGGTAATCGCGAGAAGTCCAAGGAGCTTAGTCATACGAATTCCGCCTGGTTGACGATTGTCCTGTGTTTGGCGAATGCAGCTCCTTTGGCCCTGCCGGAGCATGTCAGCTTGTGAACAGATGATACACGCGGTTGAGCGTGGTGGTCCAGGATTTGGAAAGCAGGTGGCACGGAACTTTTTTCAGACGCGTTCGGCGGGTTCTGTGGAGGTAGCATTGGTTAACGCTCGCTCAACCCTGCGATCGCGATCTCCGGAACTCCGGGACACCACCTGACCTCGCGATAGCCACAAAAGCGACAGTCGTTCGCGCTCTTCGCCAGCGCTGGCGGCTCGACATCGAGCGCTCTCAGCGTCGCGTGAAGGCGAGCGGAAAGAGCGGCGCGCGACTCATCGGTGAGCGCGTCACCGATCCGGGTCGCGATCGCGGTGAACTGAAAGCCGAAGTCTGCGACGCGCGCTCCCCCGATGTCTTCGAGCGCCGCGATGTACACCGCTTTTTGTATCGCGTACTGCTCCGCTTTGAATGCTGCGGCATCCGGATCGCACTGGCTCGTTTTCACGTCGACGACGCGATAACCGTCCACACCGGGCGCGACGAGATCGATCTTTCCCTCGATGTATGTGCCGGCATCGAGAATGTGTAGAAAGCCCAGCTCGCGCTTCGCGCCGGGCGAATCGAGGATGGCGCGGTAGTCGGGCTGCTCGAGCGCCGCGCGCAGCTCGGCCGCGATCTCCTCTCGATAGT
Source organism: Gemmatimonadaceae bacterium (assembly GCA_013697785.1). Classification (GTDB taxonomy): domain Bacteria; phylum Gemmatimonadota; class Gemmatimonadetes; order Gemmatimonadales; family Gemmatimonadaceae; genus FEN-1250. Next base: position 57,516 of record JACCWE010000133.1, on the reverse strand, counting down.
GCACGCCCGCTGCGGACTCGGCCGATGGCGCGCCCTTATCGTGGCGGCGAACCGCATCCTCGAGCAACGCATAGAGCTCTTCCAGCTCTCGAAGTCGCTCGAGCACATCATGTACGATCAGTCCGCGCTTGATCGCATTCATCTCGCCATGTCTTTCGCCAACCGCGATCTCCGGTTCGCGAACGCCGGCGACGTACTTGTACCAGTGCCGCCGCGCGCATCGTTCCTCCGAGAGGAGCTCCGTCGCCGAGTGACGCGAGCGCCCGGCGGCGACGCGAATCGGCATTGGCGGCGTGGTCAGCACCGACGCATCGAGCGCGGCGCGCTGAGGTTGTTCCATACTCTCGTCGATGTTCACAACCTCGACGAGCTTCATCTTCGCCTCGTACTCGCGTCCGTCGGCTGCACGATAGCGCTCGTGCGCCGCCGATCCGATCGCGGGAAAGACGAGCTTCATCGCATCGGCAGCAGATCCGAATGTGCGCTTCTGTGCTTCACCATTCTTCTCGCGCTTGATGGCATCTTCCCGCGACTTCTTCGAGCATCCCGCCGGCAGGCAGATAATGAGCCGATCTCTCGCGCGAGTCGCTGCGACGTACCACAGCCGCTTGGTTTCGGCACTGCGCTCATCCTTGAGCGCCGCTGCGATCGCCTCCCGCTCGCCCACGGTGTCGGCAGCGTCCTCGTCATCGGCCGCAGCGTCGCCAGGCTCCTCCGCATCGTCATCGCTGGCGCCGAGCGAGATGCGGGTGCCGCTCACAAGCATCGTCGAGCTGCGATTCCGTATTTCGCGGACGAGATCGCACCAGAACACGACCTTCCACTCGAGCCCCTTTGCGCTGTGGATCGATGTGATCGTGAGCACGTCGTCGCTCTCGCCGAACAGTCTCGCGCTCCCCTCCTTCACCTTCAGCTCGCGCGCGCTCTCGATCAGATCGAGGAAGGCGCCGAGGCTGACGTCCGGGGTGGACTCGGCGATGCGGATGAACTTGCGAACATTGGCTATCGCCTGCATGCCGGGCTGCCCCATGAGCGCGAGATGCGCGAGATACCCTGTGTCGAGGAGCAGCTCCTCGATCAGCGCGGAGGTCCCAACGCGATCGCGAAGCAGCGCGAGCCGCGTGATGAGCTCCACCGCCGTATACACTCTCGCGCGCTCCTCTTCCTCCGGGATTGAAAGCAGGCTCTCGTCGCCGAGCAGGGGCCAGATCGGTGAGGCAACGCGATTGGCGATGCGGAGTAGGGTCTCGTCCGTGACGCCTATGAAAGGGCTCCGCAGAAAGCCGAGCAGCGCGCGATCGTCGTTGGCGTTGCGGATGGCCTCGAGCGCGACGATGAGGTCGAGGATCTCCCGCTGTTCGTAGAAACCCTCGGTGCGGAGTGCGTACGTCGGCACTCCTGCGCTGCGAAGAGCGCCTTCGTATGTCTCGAGCGCGCCCCAGCCGCTCAGCAGCACCGCCATCTCCGACCACTTCACTCCACTATCCTGATGCAGCTCGACTGCTCGCCGCGCAACCTCGCGCGCTTCGCTCTCGCGAATGACCTCGACCTTGTGCGCGCAACCATCTTCCTTCGCAGGAACTGTGAGAAATTCGACTGCAACCGCCGACTCGCGTGCGCGAACAGGATTCACCGGCGCGTAGGCTACCTCGAAGTCACGCAGCACGGCTGAGCCGCCAATCGGCTCGTCGAGCAGCGAGCCGATCGCGTGGTCGACGAAGCCGAGCACCGCCGGAACGCTGCGGCGGCTGTCGGCGATCGGCACCACGATCCCCCACCCGTTGTCGCGGAAGTCGCGCTCGACCGTCTTCCACCCGCGCACGTTCGCTTTCCTGAAGCTGTAGATGCTCTGCTTCGGATCGCCGACGAGCATCAGGCGCGTCGTATCGGGAGATCCGCCCGCGGGATCGGCGAGCAGATAGGCGATCTCGCGCTGCACGGGGTCGACGTCCTGAAACTCATCGATGATCAGTACGCGGATCCGGCGGCGGAGCGTGTCGCGCACCGCGGCATCGTCGCGGATGAGATCGCGCGTCCATGTGATCATGCGATCGAAGTCCATCTCGCCGTGATCACGCAGCTGCGCCGCGAACAGCGATTCCGCGCGCACCGCGAGCGAGATGAGCGCGCGCTCGCGCGGCGGATGCACGGGCGCGTCTTCTACGATCAAGCGCAGATGATCGCCCTCCTCGAGCAGCTCCGCCGTCCAGCCTTCGACATCGCGCACCGAATATTCCGCGAGCAGCTCCACGAGCCCGTCGACGCTGCCAGGATCGCCCGGCGGGCGCTCGAGCGCGCGCAGCAGCGCGTCGCGCACGCACTCCGCGCGTCGCGCCCGGCTCTCCGATTCGTCGAGCAGTGCGAGGCCGGGAGCGAGCGAGCCACGCAGCGCGAACTCGCGCAGGATGTCGCCGCAGAATCCGTGGATCGTGCCGACGCGCGCGTTGTCGACGCGATAGCTCTCCGCGCGCCGTGCAGCCGCGCGGAGTCCGTTCCTCAGCTTCTCCTTCAGCTCGGCCGCCGCCTTGTTGGTGAAAGTGATTGCCGCGATCTGCTCGAGGGCCAAGGCGGGGGAATGGATGCTCTCTCGCGTCTCGACGCCCATCAGATACAGAATGTGCGAGACGACGGTGAATGTCTTGCCCGTACCGGCGCCTGCGGACACGAGCATGTGTCGCCCGGTCTCGCGGATCGCCTCCCACTGCGCGTCGCTCGGCCTCGGCTTCTCGATCGGAACGATGTCGGTCATCGTGTCACCGGGCCGCCGGGGATGCGGCAGATGTCGCGGCCATGGCACCATGGCGGGCAGGTGCACTTGCCGGGCGGGCCCGCAGCGAACTCGCCGCGGCGCGCGCTCTTCACGTGCTCGATCGCAGAATCGAGCGCCGCGCTCCACATGTCGTCCGCGTCGGGTTTTGGAACGAGCTCGTGCGTCTTCTTGTCGATGGCGATGAGATCGAGCTGAAGCACCTCCTTCGGCGTCGAGAGTGCGAGATATCCCGCGCGCGCTATCTGAGCATCGGGTCGCATCCGGCTGAGCGCGAGCGCGTACAGCGGCACCTGCAATACGACGCCGTCCTTCCACGCGGTCGCATTGCCCTGGCCTGGAGTCGAGCTCACGGTCGTCTTGTAGTCGGCGGCGACGACGTATTCCCCCTCGGCGATGCGATCGTCGACCGATACCTCGACCCGGTCGATCGAGCCGCGGTAGCGAATGCGAACGCCTGCGCGCTCGAGCAGCTCATCTTCGAATTTCTCTTCGTGGCTCACGACGCCCGTGCGAATCATCGCGGGCGCCTTTCTCGCGCGTGGCGGAGGATTCACCATATCGTCGTGCAGCTTTATTTCCCACGTGAGATAGCCGCGCAGCATGCGCACGTACTCGCTGCGCTTGGCTTCGAGCAGCGACGGGTGCCCGAGCCGCTCACGGCTCGCGTAATCATCCACGATTTGCGACACACACTTCGTCGCGAGCTCTTTAGCCCACCCTGAATCCGCTCCTGTTAGAAACACGGCCCCGCCTACTCGCTCCTTCGCGCTATCGTAGAACATCTTGAGCGCATCATGCAGCAGCTGGCCGCGCGTCGCTGGATCGACATCGCCGTCGGGGTCGTTCAGCTTCTCGATGCGCAACAATCGCTTCGAGAAATAGGCCCAAGGGCACTTCGCGAAGTCTTCGAGCTGCGTCGCACTCCACAGACGATCGTCGCCGAACTCCTGCGCGAGCCACCCTACGAGGTCGGGCGCCTCGATCCGTCCGTTGTACCGGCTCGGCACCTTGTCGATGCGCTCGTACTCGATCGTGGCCGCATGCAGCGCGAGCTCCGGGCCATCGAGCGCGCGATACAGCGATACTCCCGGTAGCACGACTAGCGACGCGGACATCGTGCGCTGCTCGACGGTCGCGACCTCCGTGAGCTCGTCGACGAACGCCGACGCAATGACCTCGCGCCCGGCCGCATCGAGCCGGGCGTAGGACATCGTGAAGCCGCGCCGTGCGCCGGCGACGATGATGCGGAAGAGGTCGCGCTCGCGCTCGTCCCAGACCGCGTCGAGCTCGAGCGGAAGTCCAGCCTTCACGAGCGCGTTTCGATCCGCGTCGTCGAAGAGGGGAGATACCGGCGCGGACTTCGGAAATGCGCCGGCCTCCATTCCGGTCAGGAATACGTAGTCGAACGACCTGTACGCGGCGGCGAGTGCCTCGAGCACCTGCACTCCGCGAGACATCGGCGTCAAGATTGGAACATCGCCCGTGAGAAATTCCCGGAGTTGCGCGTTGAACTCAGCGGCAACCAATGATCGTGGCTCGGCTCCGTGCTCCACGACCGCACGGTGCCACTCGTGTACAATGGTCGTCAGCGACGTCCATCCCGCCAGGTCGAGGCGAACGACGTCGATGCGATCGCCGGGAATCGTGCGGACGGCTTCGAGCACCTTCCACGGGTCGCTCTCGAGGAACGCCAGAAGCCATTCGAGCCACTCGAGCACCGTGCGCTCGCGATCGAGCGCGCGAGCCTCGGCCGCGAACACGCGAAACGCATCGCGCACGGCGGCCACGCGCGCCGGCGCCGGAAGTGGCCGGCCGTGGCGCTCGGCTGCATCCTCCCCCTCGACGCGCATCGCCCGTTTCTCGAGATCGATGAGCGCCGCCTCCCAATCATCGAGGCCGAGCACGAGCCGCCTGTAGCCGATGGCATTCAGCACCTCCGCATCGAGCCCGCCTGCGAAGTACGGCTGGTAGGCGAGCTCCACGAGCCCTCCACGCGTCCACCCATCGGCGGCCGCGGCGAACAGCGACGCGATCGCGCGCACCACGGGAATCGACGTGAGCATCACGCGCTGGCGCGCCGTGGCGGGAACGCCAAGCCGCGCGAGCGACGCCAGCGCGCGATCGAGATTCGGCCGCGCATCGCGAGTGACGACGGCGATGCGATGCGGAGCCGTTCCCGCCTCGACGAGCGCGCGTATCTCGATTGCAATCTGATCCATTTCACGGTCGATGTCGGGCGCTTTCACGACCGTAGCCTTGCCGATGCGCTCCGCCGGCCGCTCCTCCGCAAACAACGCCGCCACCGGGGAATCGCCACGGTCACGCTGCCGCTCCCATTCCGCATCCAGCCCTTCGAGCGGAAGGTCGACGGAGCTGTACAGAGTAACCGTGTCGATCGAGCTCGACTCCGCGAGCGCGCGAATCAGATGGAGCCAGCCACGCTTCAAGTCCTGCAAGCCGACGATGCGAATCTCTCGTCGACCGTGCAGCGCTTCCGTGAGCTTCGCCGTGCCATCCCGAATCGCACGCGCACAGTGAATCCACTGATCGCGTCCGTCCGCTTTCTCCAGTCGCGCGAGCTCCGCGAGGTAGGCTACATAGACTCTCGCGAGATCGTTGTCGCGGCGTGTCTCGAAGGCGTCGCGCGCTGTGCGTGTGTCGAGCGCCTCTGCGAACCGTGCACCACTCACATCTTCCGAGATCAGCTCTCCGAACAGCCGGTCGATGTGGCCGACGAAGTGATCGCACTTGCTGGCCTTCGCAAACAGCTCGATTCCGTGCTCGCGGACGAGGCGCGTGATCAGAACCAGACGCTCATATTCGCCGAGCGTCTCGCGCTGTGGTGCGCCGATCCAGCGAGGAAGCTCGTGGAAGATGCAGAGTGGAGGGTCGAACCACCCTTTCACCCCGCTCTCAGCCGCCATTGCGATGACGTCGTCCCGCAATCCGCCCTGGCGAAGCGCGAGCAGATATGGAACAGTCGGGAATGGCGCCTCGGTCGTCGCCGCGCGCGGCGTGAGAAATCCGCTCGCTGCCGTGCGGAGCAGCAGCTCCGGATCCCTTCCAACCACCACCCGCAATTGCGCCATGACCCGCCGTGTGCGTGGGCGAAGCGTCAGCCCCGTGACTTAAGTGCCCCAGTGCAGCTTGCCCTGTCCCTCTGACAGTGCCGGGGGATATGATGTACCTCGCTCGATCGTTCTCCACGATACTCGGAAGTCCATGCGCAAGGCGAGCCCCGCCGGAAAGAAAGATATCGGTGGTCGATCTACGAGGCTCAATCCATCCAGCGTGAAGCTCCAACGCTGGATCGACCTCGTCGCGGCCCTCCTCTCGCATCGATACGGTGTGACGGCCGAACAGCTGCGCACTCAGGTGCCCGGTTACGGAGGGGGCGCCGCAAAGGCGTCCATCGATCGCAGCTTCGAGCGCGACAAGGATGAGCTACGCGCCTTCGGTATCCCGATAGAGGAGCTCAAGAGCGACACGGACGACGAGCATCGCTACTCGATCGACGCGAGAGAGATGTACCTTCCGTTTCTGACGCTCGCCTCCGCGCCGCGCACCACGCCGCGCTCCGTTCCGAAGGCGGGCTATCGATCGTTGCCGACGCTCGCCTTCGAGCCCGACGAGATGACCGCCGTTCTTCGCGGCTGCGACCTCGCGCGCTCACTCGGCGATCCCGCCCTGAACGCCGACATCGATTCCGCGGTCCGCAAGCTCACCTTCGATCTCGTCCTCGCACCGGCGCTCGCGGACCGTGAGAGGCCAGCTCTCAGAATGGACGGTGAGTCGCAGCACGCGGATGCGCTGCGTGCGATAGGAGAAGCGCTCCTCCGCCGGAAGCGCGTCACCTTCTCGTATCGCACCATCGGGCGCGACGATGCGAGTGCTTCGCGAACGGTCGAGCCGTATGGTCTCTTCTTTCAGCAGGGGCACTGGTATCTCGCGGCCCACGACATCGAGAAGAGCGGCGTTCGCAACTTCCGCGTGAGCCGAATGCTGGATGTCGTTGCGAACAGCACCAGGCACCAGACGCCGGACTTCAAGGTTCCCGCCACCTTTCATCTCACTGAGCACGCGACCTCACGCGAGCCATGGGAGATCGGCGAAGGCGATGCCGAAGAGATGATTCTCGAATTCCGCGGCGACGGCGGCGCGACGCGCGCCGCGGAGAAGCTCGGCGTGGCGATATCGGGCCAACCGCGACAGCGCGCTTTCCAGGTGCGGCGACGCGACGCCTTCGTGCGCTGGGCGCTCTCCTTCGCCGGCGAGGTCGCGCCGATCTCGCCACCGTCGCTGGTCGACGAATATCGCGCGACGATCGAGCGCACGGTCGCGCTGTACGCCGGTGCTGCGTCATGACGACGGACGCCTCGGTCCGCCTGCGGCGTCTTCTCGCCGCGCTCCCGCTCTTTGCGGAGCGCGCCGAAGTGTCGCTGTCCGAGCTCGCGAAACGCACGGGAGTCGATTCGGCGGCGCTGCTCGATGACCTGACTGCCCTCACCGACAGAGACGATGTCCCCGGCGGATTCATCGAGAGCATCGGCATCGAGCTCGGCGCCGAAAGCGTTGCGATTCGCGCGTCGCACTTCCTTCGGCCGATGCGGGTGACGGTGCCGGAGCTCTGCGCGCTGGAGCTCGGCGTCGCGATGCTGCGCTCGACGACCGCGCCGGACGAATGGGCCGCGATCGATCGCGCGCGGGCCCGCATTCGCAAGCTGATCGTGAAGCTCCCGCTCGACGCTGGGTCGCTTCCCTGGCATTCGACTCCGGCGGCGGGGAGCGACTCTCCGCTGCTCGCGACCATCCGCCACGCGATTGCGCTGCACCGCAAGCTGACGATCGGCTACCGCGGGAGCGATGATCGCGAAAGCTCAGCGCGCACGATCGCTCCGCTGGGGGCGATCTCCTCGCACGGAACGTGGTACGTAGTCGGCGCGGCGAGCGAGGGGCGCGAGCTTCGTTTCTATCGACTCGATCGCATGGAATCGGCGACGCTGCTCGCCGATTCGTTCGAGGCGCCGTCGGGCTTCGCCCTCGAGCAAGTGCTCGCGAACGACCGCCCGTTCAATGGTCGCGAGATCGCGACGATGCGCGTTCGCTATTCGCCGCGCATCGCGCGATGGATCGCCGAGCGGGAGTCGGCGGCGATGAATGACGACGAATCGATCACCGTCTCGCATCTGGTGGCCGATCGCGACTGGGCCGTGCGTCACGTGTTGCAGTACGGGCCGGACGCAGAGGTACTGGAGCCAGAGGGGCTGCGGAGCGAGGTCGTGCAACGACTGACCGCGATGCTCACATGATCGATGCGCAACGCTCGCCGCGCCGGCTTCATCTCGTCTCGGTCTGGAATCCCTCGTACGCGAACGATGCCATCGACGAGCATCTCGCCATCCTCCTCGGCCTCGCCAGACGCGTTGATGCCGGCGAGGTACGTGCGGACGACGTCTACGTATGGTGGGGGAAGGTTCGGTCGCAGAACCGGCAGCAGCCGCAGGCACACGTGAGTGAGATGCGAGCCATCGCCGCGGAGCTCGCGCGAACGGAGCATGAGGAGGTGCAGCTCTATCTCACCGACTACAGGTCGCTGTACGTGGCCGACGTAGTCGAGATTCGCGAGGACGTGCTCCCGGAATCGGAGCAGGGCAACGTGCCGGCCTACTATGTGGATCAGGAGCTCACCTGCGACTACTGGTTCATGCTCGCCGACATTCGGCGACTCGTCATCGATGACATGCCGGCCGTGATCCAGGAGCTCAAGAAGCTCGGAAACGTTCATTACAATGATCGGCCGGTATCACTGTACGGTGGCATGGTGGATCTGCCGCTCTTCGTGATCCGTCCCGATGGCCGCAACTTCTTCGACGAGCGCGAGCGCGACTCACTGACGGGCGGCGTGCTGTGGGCGGAGCACGATGCGAGCATCGGAACGGGGATCGCGGCGGTCGAGCGCGAGCTGCGTGACAACGTCATTGGCGAGCGGGCGTGGAACGCGCTCGAACGCGCCGCCTGCACCTTCATCGCGACGGGCGAGCAGCTTTTTCGCGAGCATCGCGCCGATCCCGCGTTCGACTTCGGATCCGTGATCGGCGCGTTCTCGAAGGCGCTCGAGGTTCAGGTCAACGCGATTCTGCGAACTGCGCTCGGGCGCGTGACCAAGCCCGCGCGCAGCATCAACATGGACGGCCGCACCGAGAATCTGCTGGAGTTCCGCTCACTGATGCTGCAGGAGCTCATCAGGGTAATCGGCGGCGAGCAACAGCTGAACGGCGAGCTGCTGGCGTTGCTGCACAATGGCCAGTGGTTCACGGGGAGTCTCCCCGCGATACTCGACGAGTTTCGTGAGGTAAGAAATCCCGGAACGCACGAGCGCCGCATTGATCGAAAGACGGCCACCGAGTGGCGAAATCGCCTGCTCGGGATCGGAAGCACGGGCTACTTCGTGGAGCTCGCGAAGACGCGGCCGAAGTGATCGGTCCGCTGGATTCGCTCGGTCAGAGTGCGAGCGCCTTCCGCCGGCTCTTTTTCTGGACGACCAGCGGCGACGCGGGTGCGGCGCGCGTTCTACCGAGACGCCCGTCGGTCACGTATCAAGCGACCCCAAAGGATAGCGCGCATGTCCGACACAGTTGACGCGCTCGCTTCTCCGCCTTCAATTACCCGCCTTCCGGAGGACTCAAATGCCCGTACCCGCTTCACAGCTCAACCCCTACGCCAAATACCTCGGCGACGCACGTCCGCACGACGTCCTCGAAATGACCGCCGTCACGATCGCGCGACTGGTCCGGAACTGCGATAACGCGCAGCTCACGCGCTCTCCCGCACCCGGGAAATGGAGTATTCGCGACATCCTCTGCCACCTCGCGGACTGCGAGATCACCTTCGCCTTTCGTTTACGTCAGACGGTCGCTGAGGAGCGCCACGTCCTTCAGCCATTCGATCAGGACGCATGGGCAACCCCCTATCATGCGTTGGACGCGCGCGATGCGCTCGACTCCTTCGCTGCGTTCCGGCGCTGGAACCTGCTCTTCATCCGCGCGGTCGGTCCGGAAGCCGAGTCGAAAATCGTGACGCATCCGGAGCGCGGGGAGATGACGTTTCTCACCATCGTCGAGACGATGGCTGGTCACGACCGCAATCACCTTGGCCAGATCGAGAATCTGATCTAGCGCGGAGCTACAGCTCGAGCACCATGTGCACGTCGGCGCGCGCGTACTCGGTGTTGCCGAGTGGCACATCGACGAATCCGAGCGAATGGTAGAGCGCGATCGCCGGCACCGAGGCGGAATTCGTCAGCAGCTCTATCTTCTTCGCGCCGATTGCTCGCGCGTGCGCGATGGCAGCCTCCCCGAGCGCGCGGCCGGCTCCGAGACCGCGCGTGGAATCGGCGACGGTCATTTTCGCGAGCTCGAAGACGTCGTCCGCTTCGCGCATCAGCGCGACCGTGCCGACGGCCACGCCATCGAGCTCCGCCATGAAGACGTATCCTCCCGGCGCGAGGATGTACGTCTCCGGATCGCCGAGATCGCGCGCGTCGCGCTCCTCGACCGCGAAATACTTCTCGATCCAGGCGAGATTGAGGTCGCGAAACGCGGCGCCATGTTCGGCGCGGTAGGCGACGATCTGAAGTCCGTTGTGTGGCAAAGAGGAAAGCTCGGTTCGGGCTGGGCAACTCGGGCTACTTCACTCCGCTCGACACGATGAAAATACGCCCCGAGTGATTGCCGTGTACACCGCTCCACGCCGCGGTGAGCAGAAAGTCCAAGGTGCCGTCGCCATCCACATCGCCGATGCCAACCGCGTCGAAGCCGAACGTGTCGCCGGGAATGCGATCCGTGTACGTCCTGATGAGATGCCCGTCGCGTCCCGAGTAGAGATACACGCGTCCGCCCGAAGTGGCTGCCCCGGAGTACTGCCACGATCCCACGATGAGATCCGCCGAGCCGTCATGATCGACATCGCCCGCCGTTGCCGGACCGATGCCGAAGCCCTCACCCGCCGTTTCCCCGGTGAGCGTGAGCAACCGCTCGCCATCCTTTCCGGAATGAACGTAGATGCGGCCGGTGGACGGCCCTTTCGCGCTGTTCGTGTAGTCGGAGGCGTACACGTCGGGCACCCCATCGCCATTCACGTCGCCGGCAACCGAGACGAACATCGCGCCGAGCGCTTGCCCCGTGGAGTCGGACTCGATGATGAACGTCGGCTTTTTCGATAACCCTTCGTAGACGTACGTCCGCCCGGCCTTGCCGCCTCCGGCGGAAGGTGCGCCCACAACGACGAAGCTGCGTTTCGCGTCGCTATACCCGGCGACGGTGCTTCCGAATGCATCGCCATCGCGCTCGCCGGTGAGCGTGAGCAGCACGTGCGCATCCTTGCCCGAGTAGACGTAGGCTCGCCCCGCACCCTTTCCGCCGGCGGAGTTCTGCGGCGCTCCCACGATGAAATCCGCACGGCCATCATGATCGACATCGCCGGCGGTCGACACGTGAACACCGAATGCATCCGATACGTTCTCCGCCTTCAGCGTGAAGAGGAGGTGTCCGTCCTTCCCGGAATAGACGTAGCTGCGACCGGAGTAGGGTGCGCCAGCGATGACATCCTCCGTTCCGTCAGCATCTACGTCACCGGCACTCTCGAGGCCTGTGCCGAGCTGTTCTCCTGGCTTGCCGTAGACGCTCCACAACAGCTTTCCGCCCTTGCTCGAAAACGCAGACACGCGACCGGCGTTCGCACCGGCGATGTTCATTGTCGGCGCCGATGTCACAAAGTCCGCGACCCCATCGTGATCGACGTCGCCAATGCTGCGCGCGATCCAGCCGAACTGATCGCCCGCTGAATCGCCGTCGAGTTCGCGGATGACCTTGACCTCCTCGGTGAACGACGCAGCGAAATCCGCAGCGCTCGGGAGCAACGATGGATAGCGAGGATCGTGTCGCAGGCTGACGTACGCCGAATCGACAGCGAGCTGCGTCATGTCGTAGTTATGGGATGCCTTCACCTTCGCGAGAAGTGCGAATGCGCTGTCACTATTTCCCCGCAGTGAATACACGCCGGCGAGATTGAATAGCGCCGCTGGCGCGTTGGGCTCGAGCGCGATGGCTCTGCGATATGCGATAGTGGCGCGGTCGAGCTCCCCCATTTGCCGGTAGCAGCGTGCGAGAAGCCGCCATGCGTTCGCGTCGTTCGGTGTCGCCGTTGTGATGGCCTCGAGAATCCGGGCCGCGCCAGCCGCGTCACCACCATAGAAGTGACTCATCGCCGCGGAGGTGCTGGGTGCGGCCTGCGAAGCCTGCGCCCGCGCGTTCGACCACGCGATGAGCATCAGCGCTGCGAAAAGATGCGCTGTGCCGACCCGAGCTCTGCGAGAGCACATGGTGCTGCCTCCGGCGATATCGAAATGTCGACCGACTTCGTGTGGGTTCGAATATGCCCGCCTCGCGAGAGGGCGTCGTCTCCTGACCAAAGAATTTGCCAGACTCTGACGCGAGTTCCCGATTCGCCGGATTGCTAGAGCGTTAGTTTCTGCCCGCGAGCTTCGGCCACAGCTCCTGCAGCGTCATCTTCGGATTCTCGCCTATGTAAATGGACACGTCCTGCTCCTCGGGTACGCCCCAGTCGTTCAGCACGCGACCGGCTGGCGTCACAGTGCCGAAGAATTTCTCCATGTCCTGCTGCGTGACACCGAGCGAGATCACCACAGTGCCAGGCTTCTCCCCTGGACCGAAGAACCAATAGCTCCCCGCCGCGCTCACCACGCGCGGCAGCCCGAGCTTCGGCCCGTAAAATTCGAGAGCTCCCGCCTCTCCGTAGTTCTCGCCAACGATAACCACCTGCGCGCGCTTCGCGGGCGGCAGCGAGTCGTACACGTGCGCGACGGCGTTTGCGAGCGCGGGCCAGCCGAGCATGTCGGCGTAGTCCTGCGGGAGTCGGAGTGAGCTCCCCTGATTCGTCTTCGTCGTCACACCGAGTCCCGCTCGTTCGACGTACGCGGCAGTCGTCTCCTTCGAGAAGATCGGCAGCTCGATCGGCACCAGATACGCCGCGTACGCGACCAGCGCGGCGATGGTTCCGACACGAAGGACAGCCGACCGCCGCGCGCTCCATCGTTCGAAGAGCACCGCACCAGCGCCGAACAGCGTGGGAAAGATCGGGCCGATGTAGTACGACTTACCATGCAGCACGAGCAGCAGCATGAACGCGCCAATGCACGTCCAGCCAACCGCACGATACGGCCGCATTCCCTTTGTCATCACCAGAAAGAGCGCACCGCAAAGGGCGAGCAGTACTCCTGGTCCCCACACCAGCTGGCCGAGCACGAAAGAAAAGAGCGACACGTGCGCGAGCTGCGATCCCTGCAGCGTCTTCATCTGATCGGCTACGGGATAGCCGAGTGCCAGCTGGCCGACGAAGCTCGGGCTCCCGATCGCGAACGCGAGCACGGCTGCCGCATACGGCCACGGTGTGAGCAGCACGCGCCGCTGTGGCGCGATGATCAACGCCGCGACCAGCGCCGCGCCGAAGAAGAGCAGCGAGAACTTGGTCAGCAGCCCGACTCCGCACACCACGCCGAGCACGATCCACCATCGCGGGGCCGTCGCGAGCGTGTCATCGCGTGGCGCGCCCGTGCCGAGCCGAATCAGCGCGTACAGTGCCAGCGTCCACCAGAGCTGATCGAAAATTACCGGCTGAAAGAGATCCGGCGCTCGCAGGAACAACGGTGACGTCGCGACCGCAACGGCCGCGAGCAGCTGCGCGAACTTGCCGCCACCCAGCTCGCGTGCGACGAACGCCGCCATCATCACGAGCAACCCTGCCGTCACCGCCGGCAGAAAGCGAATCGCTACGATCGAATCGCCGAGCAGAAAACGCTCGACTTGCGAGATGATTGCGATGAAAGGCGGGAAGTCCATCCGCCAGAGGCGCAGATGTTCCCCCATCGCCATGTAGAGGAACTCATCACGCTGGAAGCCGAACGGCGAGAATCGATTGACTACCACGTGCAGCGCGAAGGTGATCGCGCTCAACGCCGCGATGGCGCGCGATGCGATCGGCTGGCGAGCTGTCGTCGAGGTCGTAGTCATCGTCTCCGGCGAATCGGGTGGCTCAGCGCTCGAAGTGCACTACGAGCAGCCAGGCGCCAAAGGTTCACTCGCGCGGCGTGATCCCGGTGCAATGGGAGAATTGGCGCTCATGTCGTACTACACTGGCGAGCTCGATCCCGCGCACGTGGTGCTCAACGGATAGACGAGCGCCGCCTCAGGTGGACGGCGTGCGACGAAGCTCTGCACGTCGGCTCACCATCTGCAGACCGGTGAAGCAGACCGCGAGCCAGAGTACGCCAAGGGTGTAGCCGGCGATCACGTCGCTCAGATAGTGCACGGAGAGATAGATGCGGCTGTAGCCGACCAGCGCTACCATGATGAAGGCACCGGCCCAGATCCCGGTCTCCGCCGCCAAGCTCTTGACCGGCACAATTTGGATGATCGTATAGGCGAGCATCGCGAAGCCGATGAGCGAGCCCATCGAGTGTCCCGAAGGAAAACTCCAGCTGTTGAAGTGGAGAAAGCGCGTCGCGTATTCCGGACGGGGACGACGAATGACCTCCTTCATCACACCGTCGAGAATCGTCCCGCCTACATAGGAGAGTACCCACGCAGCGATCAGCGTACGCTGCTTCTTGCGCCACAGGTAGAGCACGACCACTGCGAACAGCGCCGCCATTGCTATCGGCGATCCGATCAAGCTGATGATGACGTTGAGTCGGTAGCCGAGTGGAGTGCCGTTGAGATGAAACCAATCCGCGAGCGCCTGGTCGCGGCGCACGAGCACGTCGTGCTCGCGCACCGAGTCGAGGAGCGCAGCGAAGAGCCACGCCGTGAGCAGGCAGACGACGAGGCCGATCACGATATGGATCGTGAGGTACGCGCGCGGGTCGAGGCGCGCGATCAGCCGGCGCCAGAGTGGGGGAGTGCGCTCCGCGAGTGCCATCAGCGAGGAGGCATGCTAGTGCTTCGAGCTGTCGGCGGGCGCCATGAGCGCACGCGAATACAGCCCCGCGATCGAGTGTGCGATCGGCTTGGGATCCACGCCGCCGAGATTCATGAGTGTGACCACTGCGATGCCGTCATCGACGTAGCGGGCGATATAGGCCTCGAAGCCCTGCCACGATCCCGAGTGCTCCATGACGCGATGTCCGTTGACGCTATCGACGAACCACGCGAAGCCGTAGTTCGAGGAATTGGGGTTGCCGTCGTTGAGCGTCGCGATCGTCCACATCTGATCGAGGCTGGATTTGTGAAGGATCTTTTCGCCATAGAGGGCCGCATCCCACTTCGCGAGATCGAGCACGTTGAAATACAGCGCGCCATCGGCGGTGGTGTTGAGCGATGGCGACACCCATTCCTGATTCACGAGCGACCCGCCGACGAGCTCGTATCCTGACGCGCGATTGGCGATGATGTCGCGCTCGCTGATGATGCGTGTGTGAGCCATGCCTAGCGGCCCGAACACTCGCTCCTGAAGAAAATCTCCGTAGAACTCACCGGACGCCTTGCGGATGATGGCGCCGAGCAAGACGTAGTTCGTGTTGCAGTACTCCCATTTCTCGCCGGGTGGGAATTCGATCGGGAGCGTCTCGATGATCGAGACGAGCTGCGCCTCGGTGTAGTCGAGGCGATAGCTGATCTGCCCGCCGGGCTTCGTCACCGAATCCGAGGTGTAGTCCGTGAGCCCGGATGTATGATTGAGCAGGTGGCGCACGGTAATACCGCGCCATGATGCCGGGGCATCGGGGAAGTATTTCGGCAGGCTGTCGGTGAGAGCGATCTTCCCATCCTCTACCAGCATCATGACCGCGGTGGCCGTGAACTGCTTGCCAACGGAGCCCGACTGAAAGATCGTCGCGGGCTGTACGGGGACATCGAGCTCGACGTTCGCCAGGCCATATCCCTTCGCGAACACAATCCTCCCACCCTTGTAGATGGCAACCGCCATCCCGGGGATATGCTGCCGCGCGAGCTCGCCAGCGACGTAGCGATCGATACTCGCAGTCGCGGCGCTCTGCGCGGGCGACGCTGGAGCAAGTGCGAGGATAGTCACGATCAGCGCGAGCAACGGGGATCTGGTCACGTGTTTTCCGGGTAAGGGATCCCGCGGCTTGTTGCGGCTCGATTGAGCTCGCGGGAGTCGCTCGGCGCTGCCTGTCGCTCGAAGAAACGACGCTCCATCGGATTGCGTGCGCGTTCCTTCGCCATCAGAAAGTGCTCGCGCGCCGCGTCGCCACGTCCAAGTCGCTGTTCGAGCTCGCCGAGTGCCGCGAAGTAGAAGGGATATTCCGCGAGCCGCTCCACATCCGCAATCTCCTCGATCGCCGCAAGTCCGCACGCGGCGCCATCGCGCTCGGCCAGAGCAATCGCACGATTGAGCGCGACCACCGGCGAAGGGCGCAACTCGAGCAGCGTGTCGTACAGCGCGACGATCATTGGCCAGCTCGTCTCTTCCATGCTTGGCGCGCGTGCGTGCAGCGATGCGATAGCGGCTTCGACATGGAATTCGCTGATCGAGTCCCCGGTCGCCGAATGATCGAGCAGCGACTCTCCCTTCGCAATGAGCGACGCGTCCCAGCGCGCGCGATCCTGTTCGCACAGCGGGCTCAGATTGCCCACTGCATCCACGCGTGTCGGCAGCCGCGCGGCGTTGAAGCACATGAGCGCAATCAGCGCGTGGCTCTCCGGCGTCGCCGTGCGCGGATTTGCGAGCAGAAGCTCGGCCATACGCATAGCCTCCACGCACAGCTCTCCCCGCACCGCGAGCTCCGCGTGCGCGCCGTGGTAGCCCTCGTTGAAGAGCAGGTACGGCGCGCGCTGCACGGACTGCAGGCGATCCGGCACATCGCACTCCTCCGAAAGGTCGAAGAGTCGATTCGAGCGCGCGAGTACTTTCTTCCCGCGCGCTATGCGCTTCTCCATCGCCGGCTGTTTCGTGAGGAATGCGGCTGCGACCTCACTCACGCCGAAGCCGCAGAGGATGTTGAGTATCAGCGCGACCTGTGCTGCTTTCGGCAGCCGCGGATGGCAGCACGAGAACATCATTCGCAGCTGATCGTCTCTGATCGCCGATTCGCCGAAGGCCTCGGCCACCACCGGCGCGAGCGTCCACTCGCTCTCGAGCAGCCGCCCCAGCTCAGGCGCGTATGTACGCGCGGTCTGTTCCCGGCGCAGGATATCGAGCGCGCGATTCTTCGCAGTCGCCATCAGCCATGCTGATGGATTTTCCGGTACCCCGCGCAGCTCCCACACTTCGAGCGCGCGCACGAACGCGTCCTGCACCACGTCCTCCGCGAGCGCCAGATTGTGGACGCCGAAGAGACGTGTGAGCGCGGCGACCATCCGTCCCGCTTCGCGCCGGAAGAGATGGTCGCCAAGCTCCGCCACTACATGCTCATCTGAAGGATCGGACGTACCTCGACGAAACCGCCGATGTCGAAGATCGGACAGCCGGACGCAAGGCTCGCGGCCTCGTCGATATCCTTCGCCGTCACGATCGAGAAGCCTCCGACGAGATCCTTCACCTCGGCGTACGGACCATCGATGACCGTCGTGCGCTTCGTCACGACCTTGCCGGTGCGATCGAGAGGCTCGCCCCCAGCCTTGAGCTTCCCACTGGCACCGAGATCTTCAAACCAGGCCATCCACTTGTGCATCGACTTCTGCATGTCTTCCGGCGTACGATTCGAGTCGCCGCCGCGGTACAGGTAGAGAAAGTCACTCATGATGATCCTCCATTGAGGTGGGTGATACGAATCATCGACGTTCGAGCTTTGCGCCACCGGACATTTTTCTTTTCTACGACTTCGTCGGTGTGACCGCGACTTCCCGGACGAGCTGATACATGTACTCCACCCCATCGTAGAACGACTTGGCCATGATCCGCTCGTCGCGGCCGTGCGCGCGTATGTCGTCTACGTCGAGCGCTATGCCGCTGAGGCCGTAGGTCGGGATGCCGGCGACGCGCAGCCGCGCGCCATCGGTCGCCCCCGTCTCCATCTGCGGGATCACCGGGACGCCCGGCCACATGCGCTGCGTGACCTTCTCTGCCGGGTTCATCACCGATGCCGTGAGTGGCGATGCCAGCCCCGGCTTCCCTGAATCGATCGGCGTGACCTTCACTGAATCGTCGGCAGCGACGCGCACGAGCACCGCTTGCACCTCGGCCGGCGTCTCACCCGGAAGAATGCGGCAGTTCACGAGCGCGCGCGCCATCTGCGGAAGTGCGTTTGGCGCGTGTCCGCCCTCGAGCATCGTCGGCACGCAGGTCGTGCGCAGCTGCGCGTTGTAGAAGGGCGAGATGGAGAGCCGGGCTGCGGCAGACGAATCGCGCTCGTTCTTCGCGATCGCGCTCATGTCCGCAGCAAGCTGTCCGCTCTCGAGGCCGGCGGAGCGCTGGAAGTACGCGCGCGTCGTCTCGTTCAGATGCACCGGGAAGTGAAAGCGCGCGACGCGGCCGATCGCGTCAGCGAGCCGCGCAATCGCGTTGTCCGGCGTCGGCATCGAGCTGTGCCCACCCTTGTTCGTCGCCGTGAGGTAGAACGACTGGTAGAGCTTCTCGCTCGCCTGCACTGCGCGCACGAACTTCTTCCCGTTCTTGATGAGCGGATCCCCACCGTCCGGGTTGATGCACCACTCGGCGTCGATGAGATCGCGGTGATTGTCGATCAGCCACTGGATCCCGTTGTAACCACCGCCGCCTTCTTCGCCGGCGGTGAGCGCGAGGATGAGTGTGCGCTCCGGCACGATGTGCTCGCGCTTGAGCCGCAACAGCGCCTCGGCAATCGTCGTCGCGCCGCCCTTGATGTCGCTGGTGCCCCGCCCGTAGAAGAACCCATCGCGCTCGGTGAGCTTGTACGGATCGAGCGTCCAGTCGGAGCGAAGCGCCTCGACCACATCGAGATGCGCAATGAGGAGGATCGGCTTGAGCGTCTTCGACGAACCCTCCATGCGGACGACGACGTTGGAATCCTTGTCGCCGGCCGGCCCGAGCACGTGCACGTCGGCCGCAGGGAAGCCGGCATCGAGGAAGCGTTTCGCAATCGCATGTGCCGCGGGAGAAGTGCTCCCCTCTTTGTACGACGTCTTGATCTCGACGAGCTGCTGGAAGATCGCGCGCGCTTCGGACTGGTCGGGCGTGAGCGTGGTCTGCGCGCGCGCGGCGAGCGGGGCGAGCAGTGAGAGTGCGAGGAGGAGCGAGTGGCGAAGCATTGGTGGGCTGTGTGGGAGGAAGAACAGAAAATCTCGCCGGGCGCACTGCCGAGCGTCAGGGCTCCGTACACAATCGATGTATTGATTCGCCACACGCCGGAACCTCTCTGAGCGGCTTTGGGGACTACGTGCTTACGGGCTACGATCTCGCTCCACACTTGGAATGGCGCGGAATCCGGCCGAATCCCGACATCTTGGTTGCGACAACCTCGTGGCTCCATTGACCTCTACTTTTGCCAATCCTATTCTGGGGTACACTCGGGCCTCGATTTCTCGAGGGAACCGACCTATCGGAGCGCCATTGGCCATGCCTTCAACCGATCCACGAGTCGACGCCTACATCGAAAAGTCCGCCGACTTCGCGAAGCCCATCCTCGTTCGCGTGCGCGAGATGGTGCACGCCGCCTGTCCCGACGTCGAGGAGACGATCAAGTGGAGCTCACCCTTTTTCGACTACAAGGGTCAGATGATGTGTGCGGTCGCAGCTTTCAAACAGCACTGCGCGCTCATCTTCTGGAAGGCGCCGCTCATCGATGGCATTCCCGCCAACGGCGACAAGTCGCGAGGGAGCTTCGGCCGCATCACGTCGCTGAAGGAGCTGCCAACGAAGAAGCAGTTCGACCGATGGATCAAGGCGGCAATGAAGCTCAACGACGCTGGCGTCACGGTGCAGAGGACGCGCACGAAGAAGCCGGAGGCGAAGGTGCCGAAGGAGCTCGCCGCCGCGCTCGCGAAGAACAAGAAGGTGACCGCCGCATTCGCGAGCTTCCCGCCGGGCCAGCGACGCGAATACTGCGAGTGGATCAGCGAGGCGAAGCGCGAGGAGACGAAGGTGAAGCGTGTGACGCAGGCGATCGAGTGGATCGCCGAGGGGAAGACGCGAAACTGGAAGTACTAGGGCGCCGTGCGTGCCCCATGCCGCGCTACGATCACGCTCTTGATCCCGCCGCGCACATTGAAATCACCGACGACCTCCATCCACCGCGGCTTCACCGCTGCCGCGAGGTCGTCGAGAATCCGGTTCACCGCTCGCTCGTAGAAAATCCCATCATTGCGGAAGCTCCACAGATAGAGCTTGAGCGACTTGAGCTCCACGCAATTCACATCCGGCACGTACGCGATACGAATCACACCGAAATCCGGCGCGCCGCCTTTCAGCAGCGCGAGCTCCGCTGCGTCGCTCTCGATGCCGCCGAGCGGACACATCGATGTGAACTCGTTGCAATCGAGACGAATCTCGTAGTCTCGTCCGGGATACGGATTCGGAAAGGTCTCGAGCAGCTCTGCGGCAGGCATTATCGCACGCACTCCACTTGTGGGATCATCGGCCTCGCGGCCCTCTGTACACGCACCCCGACGTCGCCGTCTCGCGCACCACCACCTTCGACAGCCCGCGCAGCGACGGCGACACGCGGTCCCAAATCCAGATCGCGAGGTTCTCGCTCGTCGGATTCGACAGCCCCTCGATGTCGTTCAACAGCCGGTGGTCGAGCTGATCGCGAAGCGGACGGAACGCCTCGCCGATGTCCGCGAAGTCGATCACCCATCCGCTTCGCCCCCCGACGAAGCCGCTCACCCACAGCTCGATGACAAACGAATGCCCGTGCACGCGCGCGCACTGGTGATCGGCCGGCACGTTCGGCAGCATGTGCGCCGCCTCGATGCTGAAGCTCTTGAACACGTCCATCTCGGCGACGCGCTCTTCGTTCAGCCCGCCGTGCGTGCCGTCCACTCCGCTGTCGATCATGGAATGCCCAGGAGCTTGTGCGTCTGGATGCTCAGCCGCCATTGCGGATGAGAGAGGCAATACGCGAGTGCGAGCTCGGTGTTGCGCTCGCGGTCGGGGCCGTCCATAGGCTGCAGAAAGAATTGCTCGAAGTCGAGATCGGCAAAGCGCTCGGGCTCGCCGCCCACTTGCGGATATACGAGCTTGAGCTCGTTGCCGCTCGCGAGCACCAGCGGCGCACCGACCTTCGGGCTCACGCAGATCCAGTCGATCCCCGCGGGCGGTTCCTGCGTGCCGTTCGTCTCCACCGCGATCTCGAATCCCTGCGCGTGGAGCGCGCTCACGATCGCATCATCCATCTGCAGCAACGGCTCACCACCCGTGCACACCACGAGCTTCCGCGCGCGCGCCGATACGTTGGCCGGCCACTTCTCGGCCACCGCGCGCGCGACAAGCTCCGCCGTCGCGAACTTCCCGCCGCCAAGCCCGTCGACGCCCACGAAATCCGTGTCGCAGAACTGACAGGTCGCGTGGGCGCGGTCGGCCTCGCGCCCCGTCCACAGGTTGCACCCCGCAAAGCGACAGAACACCGCCGGCCGTCCCGTGTTCGCGCCCTCGCCCTGCAGCGTGAAAAAGATCTCCTTCACCGCGTACGTCACGTCGCGACTCGCGCGCCGTAATGCACAGGGTCCGGGACGCCGGCGTCGAAGAAGCCGCGCAGCCTGAGCTGACACGAATCACAGTCGCCGCACGCAGCGCCATTCGTATCGGGATCGTAGCACGACAGCGTCTGCGAATAGTCGACGCCGAGCTCGAGCCCGCGCGTGATGATCTCGCCCTTCGTCTGATGCATGAGCGGCGTGTGAATCGTGAGACGGCGCCCCTCGACTCCCCCCTTCGTCGCGAGATTCGCCATCTGCTCGAACGCCTCGATGTACTCCGGGCGACAGTCGGGATACCCGCTGTAGTCGAGCGCGTTGACACCCATGTAGATGTCGTTCGCCATGCTCACTTCCGCCAACGCCAGCGCATACGACAGGAAGATCGTGTTGCGCGCGGGAACGTAGGTGATCGGAATACCGTGCGCGATCTCGGTGGCCGAGCGCCCCTTGGGAACGGGGATCTCGCTCGTGAGGGCGGACGAACCGAATATGCGCAGATCGATGTCGGCTATCACGTGACGAATCGCGCCGGCGCGTCCAGCGATCGACTGTGCGGCGATGATTTCGGCGCCGTGGCGCTGGCCGTAGCGAAAGCTGAGCGCGATGACCTCGAAGCCCTCGTTGCGCGCTATCGCGAGCACGGTCGCCGAATCAAGACCGCCGCTCAGAAGTACGACGGCGGTTCGCGTCATCGACTTTCGCTCAGCTCGCGCTGCGGGAGATGCGTGCCCGCCTCATTGCACGACCGCGCTGTCCGGCATCGTCACGCGCTTCACCACTCGTCGCGCGAACACCTCGGCGCCCTTCGGCACCATGTCCGCCGCGATTCCCTTGAGCTCGTACGAATCGTCGAGCACGAGCTTGCCACTGGCGACGTTGATCAGCTCTCCGCTGAAGATCCAGATCAAGTCACTCGTCTTGCTGATCTTCCCCATCACGACCCAGTCGGCGCCGAGCTCCTTGCCGACTTCGCGGGCGCAGGCGACGACGACGTTGCACGGAACGTCCTGCACGATCGACATCGCCTTGGGGCCGGAGGCCGCCTTCGCGACGCTGAGCGAGTCGAAGAAGGTGACGCCCGGCTTCCCCGCGATGCCGGCGCGCATGGTGCTCGTCGCCGTCATGGCCATCGTGGAATCGTTCGGCATGAGATCGTTCGCGCGCTTCCCATAGAAGGCGAGGTCGATCATGGCGACCTTCACCAGCGCTTTCGTGGACGTGCTGCCGGATTGGGCGTGGGCACCAGATGCGGCGATCGTCAGCGCGGCGGCTCCCACGGCGAGCCAGCGCGAGGCTGAAAGTGCAGTGCTTTTTGGCATGTTTAAAGCTAGCTACGCCGGATGGGTCGTCATAGCGGAATGCCAGGGAGGCACGGAAGTTAAGCCCCTGGAAACCGAAGGGCGACCGCGAGCGTAGGGCTGGATGGACGGGTCGCAGTCAGCGGGGCCGTGCACACCTTCGGAGGATACGATGTCGACAGAAGAGTACAAGATCGACGGCAAGGATCTGCTGTCGCGCGTGAAGGAGATCGTGCATCAGGGGAACGTGCGCCGGATCATCATCAAGAACGAGGCGGGTCACTCGCTGCTCGAGATTCCGCTGACCTTCGGCGTGGTCGGCGCGGTGCTGATGCCGGTGTGGGTCGCGATCGGGGCGATCGCGGCGCTCACCGCACGTTACACGCTCGTGGTGGAGAAAGAAGTCCCGCCGGCGTGACCGGCGGAGCTTCTTCCGAAAGCAGTTACCGGCGGCGTCCGCCGAAAACGATCGACGCCCAGCGCAGCAGCTCGAGATAGAGCCACACGAGGGAGACGAGCATTCCGAAGGCAGCGTACCACTCGACCTGCTGCGGCGCGTTGCCGGCGGTACGCTCGATCATGTCGAAGTTCAACAGCAGATTCATCGCTGCGACGACGACGATCGCCGTGCTGACGAGGAGCCCCACCCAGCCGAAGCCGAAGACGCTCGGAATCTGAACGTGGAAGAAGCTCAGAACGATCGTGATCATGTAGAACAGAAATATTCCGCCGATCGCGCTGTAGATGATGCTGCGCAGCCGGTCGGTGACTTTGATGATCCGTGTCGCGTAGAGCGCGAGCATCGCGAGCGCGACCCCGAACGTCAGCCCGACGGCGATGATCGGAATGCCCTTGTACTGCGCGTTGTAGATGAAGGAGATGCCGCCGAGGGCGATGCCTTCGAGCACGGCGTAGATAGGCGCCGTGATCCGCGCCCAGGTGGGCCTGAACGTCGTAGCTATCACCATCACCAGCGCTGCGATCGCACCGCCGAAGATGATCCCGGTCAGGTTCCGATCGGGAACCTGCACGATCTGATACCACGTATAACCCGCGCTGAGAGCCGCCACGAGCACGAGCGTGAATGACTTCGACACGGCGCCCGCGATCGTCATGACTCCGGTGCCGCCTTCGGCGCGCGCGCGCGCTATCGCCTTGTCTGTCATTACTGGATTTGCGAATGCCATTTTTGTCGCTATGGATAGTGAGGAGTACGAACTTCAGCTACACTCGATGATACCCCGAGTGAGTCGGGATGGCATCGTCCCCGAAAGTTCGCCCCCCTCGAACCGTCGCGTAAGCTCCTGGAGCGAGAGATGATTCTTTCTGCTGTGTCCGCCCGTCTTGCTTTTGCCGCCGCCGCGCTACTTCTGCTCGCGCCCGGCCCGCCGATCTACCCGGGAGCAAAGCGCGACACGCCGCAGGCGCTCATCGAGAAGAGCAGTGGTGTCGAGGCCTCGGCCACCTACGTTACGGCCGATCCGTTCGAGGCGGTCGACTCCTTCTATCGGGCGCATGGTGCTGAGGATACCGGAGCTCGGCGCATCTCGGCGGGGAGCAAGCGGGCGTTGTATTTTTTCGCGGATTCGAAGAGCGACGTGCTGCTACTGTGGCCGGCGAATAGTTCGACCGACAAGACGTCGATCGTGATCTCGAAGGAGTAGAATTTGCCGTAGTGTCGCTTATATATTGCTATACGGTCGTGTTAATGTCGTAAAATAACTATTGTATTGAGCCAAATTTTGTGAATTTGCCGCCTTATAGATGTGGCGCCCACGCCCCCTCCGCTCTGCCTTCGCCCATGACCACCCGCTCACTCGTTCGCGACGCCGCCGACCGCGCTGCCACCTATCTCGAAGAAATAGACTCGCGCGGCGTCGCCCCCACGTCCGACGCCGTCGCTGCGCTCTCGCACTTCGATCGCGCGCTCCCCGAGCGTCCACTCGATCCCGCCTCCATCCTCCGCGAGCTCGATGAAGTCGGATCCCCCGGAACGTCCACCAGCGCCGGCGGCCGCTACTTCGGGTTCGTCATCGGCGCCACGCTCCCCGCCGCGCTCGCCGCCAGCATCCTCGCCACCGCGTGGGATCAGAACGCGGGACTGGTCGTCATCTCGCCGACCACGGCGAAGCTCGAGGCGATCGCACTCCGCTGGCTTCTCGACGCGCTGCATCTTCCCTCCGAATCTGCCGCCGGCTTCGTCACCGGCGCGACGATGGCGAACTTCACCTGCCTCGCCGCTGCACGACACGCGCTTCTCGAGCGCGCCGGATGGAACGTGGAAGAGCAGGGGCTCTTCGGCGCCCCGCCGCTCAACGTCGTAGTCGGCGACGAAGTCCACGTCACTCTGCTGAAGGCGCTCGCCCTCCTCGGACTCGGTCGCGCGCGCGTGACACGCGTTCCCGCCGACGCGCAGGGGCGCATGCGCGCCGATCTGCTTCCGCCGCTCGACGATCGCACCATTCTCTGTCTGCAGGCCGGCAACGTGAACACTGGCGCATGTGATCCGATGTCGGAGCTCATCCCGCGCGCGCGCGCCGCCGGCGCATGGGTGCACGTCGACGGCGCGTTCGGACTCTGGGCCGCGGCAACTCCATCGCGCGCCGCTCTCGTCGCCGGCGTCGCCGACGCGGACTCGTGGGCGCTCGACGCGCACAAATGGTTGAACGTTCCATACGACAGCGGCGTCGCTATCTGCCGCGATCGCGACGCGTTGCGCGGCGCGACCGCCGTCACCGCCGCGTACCTCGTGCAGGGTGCAGAGCGCGAGCCCTGCGAGTACACACCCGAGCTCTCGCGGCGCGCGCGAGGCGTCGACGTCTGGGCCGCCATCTCATCGCTCGGCCGCTCCGGGATCGCGGAGATGATCGAGCGCAACTGCGCGCAGGCCACGCGCTTCGCCGGAGGGCTGCGTGACGCGGGCTACGAGATTCTCGCCGATGTCGTGCTCAACCAGGTGCTCGTAAGCTTCGGCGACGACGAGACCACGAGACGCGTGATCGCGGGAATTCAGGCGGACGGCACCTGCTGGTGCGGCGGCACCGTCTGGCACGGCCGCATAGCGATGCGCATCAGCGTGTGTTCCTGGGCGACGACGGATCGCGACGTCGAGCTCAGTCTCGCCGCGATGCTCCGTGTCGCGAGCGAGATAGTCGTCGCTCGCTGACGCGCCGAGCTACATGCGCTCGGATACGTCTCGGGCGGCTCTCCGCTCGCTTCCATCGGCGAGTGCACCGGCTCCACGAAACCTTCTTTCGTCGCGATCCGCCGAGCGAATCGTCGCTAGGAGCGCTGGCTCTTTACCATCTGAATGCATGCAACGATGCGCATTACGCGATTGAGATGCTTCGGCAGAAAGGCCGCGAGAGAGTCGCTCTTCATCGCGGGCAGCCTCGCGAGATCCGTGCGCACGGAGTCGATCACCGAAACCCAGGCCGGGTCTGCCTGCACATGCATGTCGCGAATGCGCTTTTCGAAGTTGGTGAGCATGCCGTTCACCAGCTGCTCGTGCGCAGGGAGCTTGCCGATTGCGGCACCCGGCGCCGCATCGCGGAGCGCGATCACGTCGCTCGTCACGGCCGCAACGGTCAATTTGACCTCGCTATCCGGATTGGCGGACGATGCCATCACCGGCGGCGCAAGCAGCGATGCGGTGCTGCTCGTATCGAGGGCGGCGGCGGAATCGGCGCCCTTCCCGGTCGCGGGAGCGTTGCAGGCGATGGCGAGGGTGAGCAGCGCAAGGAAGCGGAGTCGCGTTGGTAGACGCGGCATTGAGATCTCAGGTCGAATGGCGGCGGTTGACCGCCGAAATGTGTGCAAGCAGGTCACTTTCATCGCATTCTTCACGCCCGGAAGCTACTCCCTGCCACGACGAGGCACAGTACCACGGCAGTTAATGCTGAGCTCGCTTCAATAACACCCGATTTGGCCGCGCCGAGGCGGGATTTCAGACGATTCGCATACGCCCGCCACTCCGCTTCGAGCTGCTACATCGCGCCCTGTCTCATTTTGCGCAGCAATGACGTCTCTCTTGTTGTAGCACCGCCGCATCGAAAACCGTTGCCCGAGTCAAACGAGATCGCTTGAACATTCGCCAGCTGTTCGAATGCCACTACCCGAGCCTCGTCTGGTTCCTCTACGGACGCCTGGGCGATCGCGACCTCGCCGAAGGTCTGGCGCAGGTGGCGTTCGTCCCACTAATCGACAAGCCGCCATGCGCGCCGGACGCATGGCTCTATGTGGTCGCCGGAAATATCGCGCGCGATGCGCCGATCCGGCGCCCCGCGCCGACGCGACGATGTGCAGCGTCGAGGAGTCGGCAATGGTGCACGAGACACTCGCCCTGCTGCCGGAGCGCGACGCCTCGCTTCTCGTCATGCACGCCGATGATATCTCCTATCGCGAATCGCCGCGGCTATCGGAGTTTCGCCCACATCAGTTGGTCCGCTGCTCGCACGTGCGCAGCAGCGCTTCATCCGCGCGCTTGGACATCGCGCGCACATGCTGCGATGCGCTGCGTGCCACGCCCGCGTCGAGGCGACAAGGGAGACCGCGTCCCTCGTGAATTCCTTGCTGCGCCGCAGCACGCCACAGGTCGACAGCGCATCGGCGTGGGCGCTGCGCGTGATTCGAAGCGACGGCCGCGCAGAGTCCATCGCGCGCGGGCCCGCGCGCTGGACATCGGCCGCGGCGCTCGCGCTCGCCTCGGCAGCGCTCATCGTGACGATGGTGCGCGGCACGCCGCACGCCCAGTCCGGCGCCGACGCGTTCGCGCTCGTGCGTGAGGCGCAGGCGCATCCCGCGACCGAGCTGCTGCGCGACGCGTGCTGCAGCGATCACCATGGCGGCGACATGAACGACGACGGTCCGCTGACGCTCAGCAGCATTGGCGAGAAGGTCACCGTGGTCATCGTGTACGAGGACGTCGACCACAGTGGCACCTTCACGCAGGGCGACATCGTACGTTACGTCTCCACAGTTCCGCACTCGAGCTCCGCATCGCAATCCGCTCGCTGATCGGCTTTACCACAACGAATCGGATCTCCACAACCGTGCCTTTCCCGTCCACCAATCGCATCGCCATCGCTCTGGTGACGATTGGCATAGCCTCGCTCGCTCCACGAACGGTTTCCGCGCAGCAGATCGACAGCGTCGCACAGCGCGACTCCATTGCGAGGCGAGACAGCGTACTCCGAGCGACCGCCGTCGGGCGCGACAGCATCCACAGACTGTCGCCGGTCGAAGTGCAGGCCTCGATCCTTCCCGTCGCTGGTCCGACGATCGGCTCCGGCATTCCTGCGCGCGTGACGACGCTCTCCGGCGCCGCGGTCGACCAGTGGGAGCCGCGCATTCTCCCCGATGTGCTCGGAACGATCGCCGGCGTGTCGATCTACGATGATCTCGGCTCGCAGTACAAGATCAACGTCGACTATCGCGGCTTCAACACCGGGCCAACGGTCGGCCTGCCTCCGGGGATCACCGTCTTTCTCGACGGTGTGCGGCAGAACGAGGCGGACGCGCAGGAGGTCGACTTCGATCTCCTTCCCATGGATCACGTGCGCCGCGTCGAGCTCCTCAGCGGTACCGCTTCGCTGCTCGGACCCAACTCGCTCGGCGGCGCGATCAATCTCGTCACCGATCGCGGCGAGGGTCCGACGCACGGCTCGCTCGAGCTCACAGGCGGATCATTCGGTCAGGCCGAGCTCGAAGCAACGGTCGAGGGGAAGAGCACCAAGGGATGGGACTACTATCTTGGCGGCGGTTACGAGCGCGAGGATGGATGGCGTACGGGGACGGGCGGCAAGAACTACAATGTATTCTCGAATGTCGGCCACTTCGGAGCGCTGCGAGGATTCGGAATTCAGGCGCTCGCGTCGAAGTCGCGCGTGCAGTCGGCCGGCTCGCTCCCCGAAAGCCTGTATGGTGATCCGCAGATAAACTTCACGCCGGGCGACATCGAAGATCTGAACATGCAGCAGCTCAATCTCACCGGATACGTACCCGTGGGCCGCGGCCGCGGCACGCTGACGCTGTTCGGCAAACGCTTCGATGCCGATCGCTTCAATGTGAATCAGGCGCCCGATCCGAACGTCGACGCGCTCACGAAGACATACACCTTCGGTGGCACGGCGGATTGGCGCCGCCAGATCGCATTCGGGAAGAATTTGCTGTCGCTGCGCTTTGGTGTCGACGGATCGGCAAATCGGGTTCACGAGCAGATCATCAATACGCCGAGCGCGGCGGGGAAAGCTGTCGGCAGCGTCGCCTTCGCTGACGGCGTTAGCGGACCTGAGCTCGGTCTCACGACGGATGTGAGGAGCCCGAGCTGGGATCTCGCAGGCTACGGCCTCGCCGACTACAACGTCAGTCGCGTGACGCTGTCGGCGGGACTTCGCTACGATTATATCCGCGTCCCCTTCAACAATCAGCTCGACAGCAACGACAACACGACGAACACCTTTCACCACTTCAGCCCGCGCGGCGGCATCAGCGTCGATGTCGGCGGCGGCGCATCGCTCTACGCCTCCATCGGCGGCAGCTTCCGTGCGCCGGCGATCGTCGAGCTCGCATGCGCGGATCCAACGGCCTCGTGCCCGCTTCCATTCGCACTCGGCGACGATCCACCGCTCAAGCCAGTGCGCGCGGCGACGTACGAAGTCGGCGGCAAGCTGCTCCGCGGCAACGTGCTCTTCGATGCCTCCGTGTATCGCACCGATGTTCGCGACGAGATCTTCTTCGTCGAATCGCCTGGTTCACTCGTTTCAGGCTACTTCACCAATCTCGACAAGACCCGTCGCCAGGGAGTCGAGCTGTCCGTTACGAGCTCGTTTCTTCAGGACCGCGTGTCGTGGTATACGAACTATGCATATACGAAGGCGACGTTCGAGAGCACTGCGCAAATCTTCAGCACACGGTCGAATGGCGACTTCGAGGATAGTCCGCTCTTCGGACCGAACGCGGTGACGCCAGGCGACGTGATGCCTTTGGTGCCCGCGCACCAGGTGAAGGGCGGCTTTTCGGCTCGCCTGCCGAAGGGTTTCCGCGTTGGGCTGGATGCGCGCTGGATCGGCTCACAATATCTGCGTGGCGACGAGGGGAACGAGCAGAATCAGCTCGATCCGTACTTCACGATGGGTGCGCGCGCTGGCTACACGTACCACAATTGGGACTTCTCAGGCGTGGTGACGAACGTGTTCGACAACCATGATCCCGTGTTCGGTACCTTCAACGCGAATGCAGGGACGGGGCAACTCGAGCGATTTCTGACGCCGCTCAATGCCCGAACGTTCGTCTTCAAGATCTCGCGGACGTTCGGCCCTCGCGGCCAGGCAAGCGACGACAACTAGCGGTCAGTCCGCGTACTCCAGCGCACCTTTCGCATCGCGGAGCATCACGCATGACGTCGGCTCGGCCAGCGAGAATTGGAGCGACGACGATCCCTCGAGATCGAAGGCGATAGTGTCGAGGGACTGGCGTACCGCGCGAACCTTGCCGACCGTCGCGGGTGGTGCGCTGGCTGGCGGCGCGACGGTGGTGTGAATGCGCAGAAGGGAACCGTCGGTGAGATGAAGCTGCGCCGCGGCGCCATCCCACGTCACCTGCGTAATCGTGCGTCCCTTGATTATCGGCGTGAGCTTCTGATTTCGTGCCATGCGCGATGTCGTCATGGAACAGGCGGATCGAATTGCGATCGCGGCGGTGAATACGAACGTCGCGAGCGACTGCGCGTCTTCCTGCGCGCTTGTGCTGATGTTGGCTTCGTATGCACGTATATACGGTAGCCGATGATCCAGTTGTGCGATATCACGTACTGCGCCTTTGCGAGCTCGATCCTGCCCGCACAGACGCGACGATGAAGCTCGTTTTCGAGCTCGTCCTTCACGTAGGCGTTCCACGGCTGCGTGCGAAAGGACTCGGGCCAGAGATTCCGGATCGAGTTCGAGCCGCCGAGCGAGAGACTGATGAGATGATCGATCTCGTACTCGCCGGGCTCGTGAGATCTTACGCCATAGCTCGCGTATGCTTGGCGCTTCACCGCGGAGGGGACGTTGCGGACGCGCTTCGCGTAGCCGGAGACGCAGATGTCCGCGGCTGTGACATCGAGCGTCGTGCCGGGAGTTCGCACGGAGTTGGGGACGTCTGGAAAGCGGAGCGCGCTGTCTGCGGGAACGACCGACTGTAACGTGGTGCTTGCGGTATCGACGATTGCTTGAGGCGTTTGCGGTGTCGCCGAGACCGCGCGCTCGCAGGCAAGCGTGGCTATGGCGCCGGCAATTATGGCACTGCTGGTTCTGAGGCGACGCGTGGCAAGCGCGCGCGAGAAGGGGCTCGAGTGCATCTCCGGAATCTACGTGCGCGGCCGAGTGAAGTGCCTCGGATTGGCGCGAGCGGCGCGCTTGGCGCACATTAAGGCAGTGCGCCCCACTCACGCCAGGTGGGCGAAAACCTCTTCGGATTCCTTCATATGCATCGTGCCAAGCGCTATGTCGCCGCCGCCTGCCTCGTCGCGGTATCCACCACCCGTCTCTCCGCTCAGGGATTCGACGGCGTTATCCAATTCGTGTCGTACGAGAATGAGAGTCATCCGGACACGATGACGCAGATCACGAAGGGCTCGAAGATTCGCTTCGAGGGACTGGGCGAGCAGGACGGCGCCATAATCATGGACGGCAACACGAGCCTGATTCTCGTAACGGACCAGAAGATGTACATGACACTGCCTCCCGATCTCGGATCGAAGGAAGCCGCCGATCATGGGGCGAAGCATCACGGCGTTGCGACGAAGACCGGGAAGATGGAAAACATCGCGGGAATCCCCTGCGAAGACTGGCACTACAAGGGGATGGACGAGGACGGGAAGGCTGAAGAAGGAGAGGTCTGTATCGCGAAGGGCGCGGGGCTGATGATCAACCGTCTCTCCGGTGGAATAGCCGCAAAATTCTTCACCGCCGCAGGACAGGAGTTCGGCGACGCGTTGAAGAACGGCGGCGGCATCATGAAGGTCACCAATAATGGCAAGCTCTCTCTCGTCGCGGTGAAGGCAAAGTCGACGTCGGTGCCGGATGCCATGTTCGTTGCGCCGGCGGGCTACACGAAGTTGCAAATTCCCGGCATGGGCGGCCCGCACAAGCCGTGATGCAGCGGGCGCGGGTTGCGATCGATCAGCCGCCCGCGCTCGTGTAGCGCTTGAGCGCGACTCGCCACAGCAGGCGGCTCGCGCCGAGCGCGGCGACCCCGACCACCACCGCCCACATCGCGAGCGAGGGATCGAGCCGTCCGGTGAGAGCAGATGCCGGAATCGTCGTCGTCCACGCGATCGGGATGAGGTAGACGAAGACGAAGCGCAGCGCACCCGGATACGCGCTCACGGGATAGCGCGCCGCGTCGATGACGGCGTCGAAGAGCGTCGCCATGTTTTCGACCGCGACGAACCAGAATGCGAAGCTCATCAGCGTGACCCAGATCGAGTACACCACCGCGATCGCGACGGCGAAGGTCACGATGAAGGAGACGATCTGCCAAACGCCGACGCTTCGTCCAGTCTGCGCGAGCGCATACGCGGAGAGTCCGAGTCCGAGCACGACATCGGCGAGCCTCCAGACATCGAGTCGGCGAAACGAGACGTAAAACTGCGCATCGACGGGGCGTACGAGCACGAGATCGAGCGCGCCGCTTCGCACATCCGTGGGCAGATGACCGATCCCCGGGCGCAGTACGGTCTCGACCACGCCCGTCAGCGCATTGAACACCCCGAGCAGCACGACGACGTCCCAGTAGCCCCAACCACCGAGCTGCGTCGTATGTCCGAAGTACAGCGCGACGGTGAGCATTGCCATCGCAAGCCAGAAAACAGTGCTGAGCAGACTCGCAACAAAGTTGCCGCGATATTGAAGCTCTTCCAGCCAGTTGAGCTTCCAGAATGCGAGCAGCACGACCATCGTACGCCTGATGCGCTTCATCCGCCCACCGCGCCGTAGTGCCGGCGGCCGCGCGTCCACACGAGCAGATACAGCAACAACCAGATCGCGAGCCACACCAGCTGCCCCGCATATCCGCGCGCATACTGCTGCCACGTCGTCACCGCGCCGGTGAGGATCTCCACCGGAAAGGAGAGCACATACGGAAACCAGAGATACTGCGCGACATGCACCACGCGCGGAGGAAGCAGGGACAGTGGCGCGATTCGGCCGGAGAGGAACAGCGAAATTCCGAACTGCAGCTCGACGAGCGCCGTCGCGCGCGTCGTCCAGAAGGCGAGCAGCCCCGTCGCGTATCCGTTGAAGAAGCGAATCGCTGCCGCCAGCCCAATCGCGACGATCCCGAGCGCCCAGCGGCCCGGCTCGAACGGAATCCGCACCGCGGGCCAGAAGATCGAGGCCACGACCCACACGGCGAGAATGATCGCCGCTGTCGGACCCTTGTACGCAATGTTGTCTGCGATCGCCTCGTGAATCGGCGCGATCGGGCGTGTGAGCCGATGATTCATTTCGCCTTCGCGGATCCAGCGGTCGATGTTCCAGGCGTCCCACGACAGCGTCGCCTGGTTCACCAGCGCGACGCCGAAGAAGTAGCGCGCGAAGCCATCACGCGTGTAACCATCGACGGCTCCGCCGGCGGCAATCGACCACCAGATGGCGAACGAAATGATCGGCTCGGTGATCCCCCACACGAGCCAGATCGCGATCGACGCGCGATACTGCAGGTCGACCAGAAAGGCGGAGCGCAGGAGCTCGGCGTACTGATCGCGAAGCGTCGCGACACGGCTTCGCGCCGCCATTGCGATCACGGTGGCGCGCGCCGCACGTCCGCGCGCGGCGCTTCGGCCTCGGCGCCCGCATCCTGCTCCGTCTCGCCGAACGCGATGCGGATCACCTCCTCGATCGGCGGATCCTGAATCGAGAGATCGGCAACCGCGAGATCGGTGAGCAGCCGCGTGCTCGCCGCGGTTGCCGTCTCGCGCGGCACCTCGAGCGTCGCGCGCGGCGGCGCGTAGTGCGCCACCGTTCCGTACTCCTCGAGCCGCGCACGCGGTACAGGCTCCGACAGCACGAGCTCGATCCGCTTGATCGGCGCGATGCGTGTGACGAGCTCCGACAGCTCGCCATCATGGAGTAGTCGGCCGCGATTGATGATCAGCACGCGCGATGCCAGCGCCGTCACGTCCGCCATGTAATGCGATGTCAGCAGGATCGTCGCGCCATGCCGCCGGCGATACTCGCCCAGAAATGTGCGGATCGTCTGCTGCGCGTCGAGGTCGAGGCCGAGCGTCGGCTCATCGAGGAAGAGCACCTCGGGCTGATGCAGCAGCGCCGCCGCGAGCTCGCACTTCATCCGCTCGCCGAGCGAAAGCTGTCGCACCGGCTTGTCGATCAGCTCGCCGAGCACGAGCAGCTCGACGAGCTCCGCACGTCGCGTCGTATAGTCGGCGAGCGATACGCCATAAATCGCGCGATTGAGCCTGAACGACTCCTCCGCCGGCAGATCCCACAGCAACTGCTGCTTGTTCCCCAGCACGAACGCGATTCGCCGCCGAAACGGATTCCCGCCGGTCCACGGATCGTGCTCCGCCACCTCGGCGCGCCCCGCGCTCGGGAAGAGCAGCCCCGTGAGCATCTTGAGCGTTGTCGTCTTCCCGGCGCCGTTCGGCCCGAGGAACGCAACCGCATCTCCGCGCTCGATCGCAAACGACACGCTGTCCACCGCGCGCACCTGCCGGTAGCGCGGACGCACCAGCGCGGCGAGCGCTCCCTTGATGCCCGGATCGCGCACCTTCACATCGTACGTCTTGGTCAGATTCGTTGCGACGATCGCATTCGGCATCCACGAAAGATGCGTCTCGCCAGCCGTTGCGGGCTATCCCGCCGCTTCCACTAGCGCCGCGACCTCGCGCACCTTCGGCGAAATGATCGGCGAGTCCGCGATCGAGCCGCTGATCGCGTCGAGCGTCTTGAGCCCGTTGCCGGTAATGCACAGCACGACTTCGTCGTCCTTGCCGAAGCGTCCCTGCTCGGCCAGCGCCAGCGCGCCTGCCAGCGTGGCGCCTCCCGCAGTCTCCGTGAAGATCCCGGTGGTCTCAGCCAACAGACGAATCGCGGCAACGATCGCATCGTCGCTCACCGCCGCCGACCATCCACCGGTGCCGCGCATCGCACGCGCCGCGAACACGCCGTCGGCCGGATTCCCGATCGCAATCGACTTCGCGATCGTGTTCGGCACCTGCGGCACGATCGTCTCGCCGCCGCTCTCGACGAGCGTCGTGATCGGCGAGCACCCCGACGCCTGCGCGCCATACAACCTCGGCGCCTCGTCAGTCACGAGCCCGGCATCGCGAAGCTCGCCGAACGCCTTGTGCAGCTTCGTCAGCAGCGAGCCGCCCGCCATCGGCACGACCACCGCCGTCGGCAGACGCCATCCCAGCTGCTCGGCGATCTCGAAGCCCATCGTCTTCGATCCCTCACCATAGTAGCCGCGCAGATTCACGTTCACGATTCCCCAGCCGAAGCGATCGGCCAGCATCGCGCACAGACGATTCACATCATCATAGTGGCCGCGCACGCGAACGAGATTCGGACCGTAGACGGCGGTGCCGAGAACCTTCGCCTGCTCGAGATTGTCGGGGATGAAGATCCACGCGGGGAGCCCGGCGCGCGCAGCCTGCGCCGCAACGGCATTCGCGAGATTTCCCGTCGACGCGCAGCCAACCGTGTCGAGCCCGAGCGCCACTGCGGCGTTGATCGCCGAGGCGACGACGCGATCCTTGAACGAGAGCGAGGGATGCGACACCGCATCGTTCTTGATCCAGAGCCTCGCGACGCCGAGCTTGTCGGCGAGGCGGGGTGAGTCGACCAGCGGCGTGAATCCCGTGTCCTGCGAGAGCGTTGGCGTGCCCTCGAAGGGAAGCCACTCGCGATAGCGCCACATCGAGGGCGCGCGCGAAGCGATCTCCGCTCGGCTGGGGAGACGCCGCGTTGCAGGATACATCGGTTCGAGCGGGCCGAGGCACGATCCGCAGATCGCCTCGGGCGCGGCCTCGAATTCCGCGCCGCACACCTTGCAGTGCTGCGGCAGCGCGCGCACCGTGTTCGCCGGCGCAGGTACTGCGCGCTTGGGAAGCTCGATCGTAGGCATGTCTGCGATCAGTACTTCGGCGTGGACGGATCGACATCGTTGCTCCAGCGCGTGATGCCGCCGGAGAGATTCCACACCTTCCTGAAGCCGGACGCCTGCAGCTGCTGCACGGCCTTTGCGCTGCGACCGCCCATCTTGCAATGCACGATGATGTCGCGCGCGCTGTCCAGCGTCGGGAGCTGGTTGACGAGCGTCGCGAGCGGGATGAGGCGCGCGCCGGGAATGCGCGCGATGTCCCATTCGTGCGGCTCGCGCACATCGATGAGATCGAAGTCGTCGCCGCGCGCAATTCGCGCCGCGAGCTGTACAGGCGAGATCTCCGGCACCGCGCTCAGCGCCGCCGCGTCATCAGCCGCGGCCTGTCGCACGCCGCAGAACTCCTCGTAGTCGATGAGCTCCTTGATCTCGTGCGTGCCGCAGGCCGGGCACGTCGGATCCTTCCGCAGGTTGAGCGTGCGGAAGCGCATGCGGAGCGCATCGATCAGGAGCAGCCGGCCCGCGAGCGACTCGCCGATGCCGAGGATGAGCTTGAGTGCCTCGGTCGTCTGGATCGTGCCGACGATGCCCGGGAGCACCCCGAGCACGCCGCCTTCGGCGCAGCTGGGCACGAGTCCCGGAGGCGGAGGCTCGCGGAAAAGGCAGCGATAGCACGGCGCATCACCGGTCGCGAACACCGACGCCTGCCCCTCGAAGCGATAGATGCTCCCGTACACGTTCGGTTTGCCGAGGATGACGCACGCATCATTGACGAGATAGCGCGTCTGGAAGTTGTCCGTGCCGTCGACGACGATGTCGTAGGTGCGGATGATCTCGAGCGCGTTGCGCGATGTCAACGGAGTCTCGTGCGCCTCGACCTTCACGTTCGGATTCAGATCTTCGATGCGGTCGCGCGCGGAGTCGAGCTTCCGCTTGCCGATCGTGCGCGTGCCATGGATGATCTGGCGCTGGAGATTCGTCGCATCGACGACGTCGAAGTCGACGAGTCCGAGCGTCCCGACGCCGGCCGCGGCGAGATACAGCGCCGCGGGCGAGCCGAGCCCACCGACGCCGACCAGGAGCACGCGCGCCTGCTTCAGCTTCTTCTGCCCCTCGAGCCCAACCTCGGGAAGAATGAGGTGGCGGCTGTAGCGGAAGATCTCTTCGTTCGAGAGCTCGGCCGGCGATGTCGCGGTAGACGTCATCGGAATCAACCTCCGGCGATTGCCGGCACGATGGTGAGCTCGTCGCCGTCCTTCACCGGCGACTGGAAGCTCCCCGTGAAGCGGATGTCTTCATCGTTCAGATAG
This sequence comes from Gemmatimonadaceae bacterium, assembly GCA_013697785.1. Taxonomy (GTDB): domain Bacteria; phylum Gemmatimonadota; class Gemmatimonadetes; order Gemmatimonadales; family Gemmatimonadaceae; genus FEN-1250. The sequence continues at coordinate 20,384 of JACCWE010000133.1, read as the reverse complement.
AAGGTCACGAAGGCATATGGGTCGCCCTGGGCATCGCGGAGTCGGGGGGCGAGCTCCGGATAGCGCCCGGAGATATTCGCGACGACCTCACCAACCGTGTTGCCCTCGCTCCGAAGCGTGCCGCTGTCGGCGAGGCGAGCGAGAACCGTGGGAAGAAAGAGTGTGACTGCCATACGACCTCTGTGCGAAAAGACGAAAAACGCGACCTGCAACTCAGGAATCGATTTCGATGTTAGCTGGCGAGCGAGCGAAAACATTCGTCGACGAGGGTGAGCGCCTTGTCGAGATCGGCGCGTCCCGTCGCGAACGAGAGACGGAGATACCCTTCGCCGGCCGCGCCGAACGCGGTGCCGGGAAGAAGCGCGACTCCGTACTCGTGCAGGAGCTTCGACGCGAGTTGCGCCGACGTGATCCCCGCAGCGTTGGTCGCTGCGGAGACATCGGGGAACGCGTAGAACGCTCCCGCAGGTGCGGTGATGCTCACGCCGGGGATCGCGGCGAGTCTGCCCGCGACGAGCGCACGGCGCGCCGCGAACTCGTTGATCATCGTATTCAGAGGCTCCTGAGTGCCGGTGAGCGCGGCAATGCCGGCGCGCTGCACGAAGGCAGGGACGCACGCGTGATCGTTGAGCGCGAGCAGGGCGAAGCGCGATGCGAGCGGGGTAGGGAGGAGGCCGTAGCCGAGTCTCCAGCCCGTCATCGCGTAGGCCTTGGAGAAACCGTCGACGAGAATACATCGCTCGCGCATGCCGGGGAGCGTAAGCAGCGACGGAACCGGCGGCGCACCGTAGTTGAACGGGCGATAGATCTCGTCTACGATCACGATCAGGTCATTCGCCTCGGCCAGCTGCGCGAGTGCTGCGAGGCCCCCCTCGTCGATCACGCCGCCGGTGGGATTCTGCGGCGTGTTCAGGAAGAGGACGCGGGTGCGCGAGGTGATCGCGGCGGCGATTGCATCGACATCGGGCGCAAAGCCGTTCGATGCATCGAGACGATAGGTGACGGGGCGCGCGCCCGCGAAGCGGACGGCCGAGTCGTAGATCGGGTAGGAGGGATCGGGGATGAGGGCTTCGTCGCCGTTCTCGAGGAGCGCGAGCGCCGCGTAGAGAAGGATCGGCTTCGATCCCGGCGTGACGACGATGTCATCGGGCGCGGCGTTGATGCCGTGCGATACGAGGTGCGCTGCGATCGCGATGCGCAGCTCGAGTATCCCGCCGGCCGGGCCGTACTTGGTCTCTCCGTTCTGCAGTGCGCGCACGCCGGCTTCGACGATGTGAGGCGCTGTCGGAAAATCCGGCTCGCCGATCTCGAGATGAAGAATGTGTCGTCCCTTGCGCTCGAGTGCACGCGCGCTCGCGAGCACTTCGAAGGCGCCTTCTGATCGAAGGCCATCGATTCGCGAAGCGATCGGGAGCTGCACTGCGGTGGACGAGAGTGAAGTCATGGCCTCGAAACAGTCGGGTGCGGATGCAAAAAATCCCGGGGGGACTGCCACCCGGGGGTTCGCGTTTTAGCATTTATTTAACGTGGCTGCAATAGGCGGCAAATTACCACGGGCGTCTTCGATTGTGATTTCAGGATAGCATCTCGCGGCGGCGCAGTCAAGCTTTTCGAGTTGAGCCGCTGCACACGCGACGTATCGCGCGTCGAGAGGTGAAAACAGCCGCACCGCCCTGGGCGTCTGGCCAGGTGTCGAGGATGACTTCGTTATCGCGGCTGCGACGCCGTGCACCTCGCATCGCGGAGATTGCAGGAGCGGTTCGAATGGAGCACCTTCCTGCCGAAGGCCTTCCCCAACATGCCGCGTCGCACAGAGGACCCATGAACGAACCCGAAGTCGCGCAGGGGATGGAGCGCACGCTCACGCGCGAGCACTACCTCTCGCCCGAGCTGTTCGCGCGCGAAAAGGAGCGCATCTTCACGCGCGAGTGGTTCTACGCCGGGCGCGAGGAAGATGTCGCCACGCCCGGGAGCTACCTCGTGGTGGACGTTGCCGGGGAGAGCGTGCTGGTGGTGCGCACGCGTGAGGGAGCGCTCCGCGCCTACTATAATGTGTGCCGCCACCGTGGCTGCCAGCTGGTGCTCACCGGCGTCAGCACCGAAGGCGCCCCCGAGATCGCCGGCTCGTTCGGAAGCGGCATCAAATGCCCGTACCACGCGTGGACGTACACGCTCGATGGTGCGCTTCGCACGGCGCCGTATCTCGACGAGAGCGCGGGCATACGGAAGGAGGAGCTCTCACTCTATCCGGTCGGCATCGACAGCTGGGGCGGATTCTTCTTCGTGAATCTCGTGCCGCGCGAGGCCGAGGCGCGTGGCCACACGCTCCGCGCGCAGATCGGCGAGGCGGCGACGCGGCTCGTGAACTATCCGCTCGCCGATCTCCGCCGCGTGAAGCGCATCACGTACGAGATCGACGCGAACTGGAAGGTGATGCTCGAGAACTACAACGAGTGCTATCACTGCGCGGGAGTGCATCCCGAGTTGTGCAAGATCGTGCCGAGCTTCAAGGTGCGCGGCGGATCGGAGCTCGACTGGGAGCGCGGGATCGAGCACGCCGAGGGCGCGTGGACGTTCACGCACAGTGGCAGTAGCGTACGCGAGCCGTTTCCCGGTCTCAGCGACGACGAGCGTGTGCGTCACAAGGGTGAGCTCATCTACCCGAATTTCATGATCAGCCTCTCGGCCGATCACGTCGCCGCATTCACGATATGGCCGCGCAGCGCGGAGCATACATCCATCGACTGCGACTTTCTCTTCCATCCGAACGAGATCGCAAAGCCCGGCTTCGATCCGTCGGATGCAATCGACTTCTGGGATCTCGTGAACCGGCAGGACTGGGCCATCTGTGAGGGCGTGCAACGCGGGATGCGGAGCAGGGTGTTCGAGTCGGGCTTCTACGCGCCGATGGAGAGCTTTAGTCTCGACATCCGCCGCTATGTCGGCGAGCGATTGAACGGGACCAACCTGTGAAGCGCAACTACGAATACATCGTGCTCGGACTCGGTGGGCTCGGAAGCGGCGCGGCGTACTGGCTCTCGCGAAAGGCGGGAGGAGAGGTGCTCGGGCTCGAGCAGTACGAGATCGGGCACGTGCGCGGCGAGTCGCAGGATCACTCGCGCATCATCCGGCTCTCGTATCACAACACGGCGTACGTAGAGCTCGCGAAGCTCGCCTACGACGCGTGGCACACGCTCGAGCGCGAGAGCGGCGACCAAGTGGTGCTCAAGACCGGTGGCCTCGACATAGCGAAGCACGACACGAAGATCCCGCTCGACACCTACCGCACTGCGATGAGCGCGTGCAACGTAGAGTACGAGGATCTCGATGCGGACGAGATCATGAAGCGGTGGCCGCAGTTCACGCTGAGCGATGACATCGAAGGGCTCTTCCAGGAAGACAGTGGAATCGCGATGGCCGCGCGCGCGAACGCGGCGCATCAGAAGATGGCGCGCGCGAACGGCGCGACGCTGATCGACAATACGCCGGTGACGAACATCGTTACGAGCGGCGACGAGGTCACGGTCGAGACGCCTGACGGAACGTTCACCTGCAGGAAGCTCGTGATCGCGGCGGGGCCGTGGTCCAACCGCGCGCTCGGCTACCTCGGAATGGAAATTCCGCTCGAGGTCACGCGCGAGCAGGTGACGTACTTCGCGGCGCAGCATCCCGAGGATTTCGCGCCGGACAGATTCCCGGTGTGGATATGGATGGATGATCCCTGCTTTTATGGTTTCCCGACGTTTGGCGAGGCAGGGCCGAAGGCGGCGCAGGATGCGGGAGGCAAGCCGACGACGGCGGACACTCGCGACTTCGAAGTCGAGCCGGAAAATCTGCGCGGGGTCGAGGAATTTCTCTCACGCTACATTCCTGGCGCCCTGGGGCCGATCATTTACACGAAGACGTGTCTCTACACGCTGACGCCCGATCGGGACTTCGTGATCGACACGGTGCCGGGACACGACAACGTCGTCGTCGCGATCGGGGCGGGGCACGCGTTCAAGTTCGCGTCGCAGATCGGGCGGCTGCTCTCCGAGCTCGCGCTCACCGGCGAGTCGACGATCGATCTCGAGCCGTTTGTGCTCGATCGCCCAATTCTCAAGATGAGGAATCCCCCGAAGAACTACATGCAGTGACGGTGGCGGAAGAGGGCACGGCGAAGGAAGGCGCGATCGCGCATCTCAAGCGCGCGATGGGCTTCCGCGACCTCGTACTTTTCTATCTCGTCACGGGATTCAGCATCCGCTTCATCTCGTCGGCCGCGGCGGCGGGGCCGAGCTCCGTCGTCATCTGGATCATCGGTGCGCTGGCGTTCTACGTGCCGCTGATGTTCACGGTGCTCGAGCTGTCGTCGCGCCATCCGGATGAGGGCGGTCTGTACGCGTGGACGCGGCGCGCATTCGGCGAATTCCCGGGCTATCTCTCGGGATATCTGTACTGGTGCTCGAATTTGCCGTACTTCCCGAGCCTGTTCTACTTCACGGCCGCGAACGCGCTCTACGTCTTCGGCCATCACTTCGACCACCTGCAGCACAGTCAGTCGTACTTCATCATCTTCTCGATGATTGCGCTCGCAATCGCGAGCGGCTTGAACGTCGTCGGTCTCAACATCGGGAAGTGGCTGCACAATCTCGGTGCGATCGGGCTCTGGGTTCCGGGAATCGTTCTCGTCGGCATGGGAATCGCCTCGGCAATGCTCTACGGGTCGGCGACGTCATTCACTGCGCACTCCTTCATTCCGAGCACGCATCTCAAGGACATCATCTTCTGGTCGACGGTCGCCTTCTCGCTGAGCGGACTCGAAAGCGCATCGATGCTCGGCGATGAGATCGAGAATGCGCGCCGAAATATTCCGCGCGCGCTACTCATCTCGGGCGTGCTCGTCACGATTCTCTACGTCGCGGCCACGGTCGCGCTGCTGCTCGCGATGCCTGCAGCCGAGATCCAGACCATGCAGGGAATCATGCGCGCGATAACTCTCGTAGCCACGAAGCTGGGGATCCCGTGGATCGGCGCGGGGGTCGCGCTGTTGATCACCGTCGGCTGCATCGGGCAGGGAGGCGCGTGGTTCGCTGCGGCCGGCAGACTTCCGTTCGTGATCGGGATCGACAAGCGGCTGCCTCCCGCCTTTGCGAAGATCCATCCGAAGTGGGGGTCGCCGTACGTCGCGCTGCTCGTACAGGCGGCGATCGCGGCAGTCTTCGTCTTCGCCGGCCAGGCGGGAACGTCGGTGGAAGGGGCCTACAACGTACTCGTCAGCATGGCCGTGATCGCGTTCTTCATCCCGTACCTGTTCATGTTCGGGGCGCTGATCAAGCTGCAGCGCGAGCCTGCGGGACCCGAGGTGATGCGCGTGCCGGGAGGAAAGCCCGTTGCGATCGCCCTCGCCGTAGTCGGATTCACGACCACCGCGGTAGCGATCGGACTCGCGATGCTTCCCGCGGACGACGAGCCGAACAAGCCACTCGCCGTGATCAAGATCGTCGGGCTCTCCGCGGCAACGATCGTTCTGGGCATTGGGCTCTACGTGATTGGAGGTCGCAAGTAGAACGCGAGGGCCTTTGTCGCGACGAGGGGCCGAGCGTGCTCAGTCGATGTCTCCGCCGCCTTCGCCGTCGCGGCCGAGCGCGTTGAGCACCTCGCGGTCGAACATCACGGAGAGGCTCTCGCGGCTCGAATATGGACCGGGGCGATAGCCGCGCGACTGGATCCCCTGCTGGCTGATCTCGCAGACGTGCCAGTCCTGGCGATTGGTGAGATCCCAGAAGGCGATTCCATCCTCGACGTCCCACGTCTCATCGTGAACGCTGTCCGGGTGAAAGAGCCACTCGCAGGTGATGAGCGAGCGGTCCGGCGCGACGGGTGTGATGTAGTGCGCCATCACGTAGTCGGGGTGGAGGCTCAGCAGCATGTTCGGGAAGATCGAGTAGTAGTACACTCGCTTCATGTCCGCCTCATCGAGCTCGCCGACGGTGACGCCGCACGCTTCACCGCTCATCGTCAGGCTCTCGTGCTGCTCGTTCATCACCATGTAGCCTCCGAGGAAGGGTCCCTCGAAGAGATCGTTTTCGCCGCTGTTGGAAGGAGTGATCTTCGTGAGCTGCGGATGCACTGGAGAGCAGTGATAGCACTCCGAGTAGTTCTGGAAGACGAGCTTCCAGTTCGCCTTCACGTCGTACTCGATCGTGCGCGCGACGGTGAGCCCCGGGAGGTTGAAGCGCTCGAAGCGGCCGAGGAGTGAGGCAAAGGCTTCCTCGAAGGGCTCGGGGTTCGGATCCTGGTTGATGAAGAGGAAGCCTTCCCAGCTCGCTACTGCGACGCTGACGAGGCTGAAGCTCTTCTTGTCGAAGCCGGGGATCGAGTCGCTCGTCTGGGCGCCGACCAGGCGGCCGTCCAGGGCGTAGGTCCAGGCGTGGTAGGGACACTGGATGGTCTCGGAAAACTTGCCCGAGGTGGCTTCGCACATGCGGGCGCCGCGATGGCGGCAGCTGTTGTAGTGCGCGCGGATCTCACCGGATTGATCGCGGAGGATGATGATGCTGTCGTTTCCGATTGTATGCAAAAAATAATCGCCCTTGTTCGCGATCTTCGACTCTCGTCCGATGCATACCCAGCGGCGCGCGAAGATGCGGTCGCGCTCCTGGCCGAAGAGCTCGGGGGAGATGAAGAAGTCCTGCGGCAGCGTGTGAGCGCCGGCGATCGGGATATCCCGTGTCTTGACGAAGGTCGCCATGTGCGAGTCCGGGTGATGGTGGGATCCCCAAGATGAGAGGTGAGGGGGAAAGGCGAAAGGGCGGGAGGCCCGGGTGGGGGTTGCCCTGTCGGACGGACGGCGGAGGCGCCATCATGTGAGGAGGCCTCCACCCACGACCCACTCCCGGCATTGTATGCAAAGACTCCTGGCCGTACCGACGGCAGCGCTGCTCCTCTGCGTCGCACCGCTTTCCGCGCAAATGCCGGATTACATGACGCCGCCGTATCTCCCGCCCGCTGCAACGGCGGTAACGGTGATCAAGGCCGGGCGGCTCGTCGACGTCGAGAAGGGAACGGTGCTTCGCGATCAGGTGATCGTGGTGCGGGGCGACAAGATCGCGTCAATCGAGCCCGCGCCGGGACACGTGCCCGCGGGCGCCAAGGTGTTCGATCTCTCGAAGTACACGGTGACGCCCGGTCTGATCGACTGTCACACGCATCTGATCGGCGGCGACGAGTCGGCGAACGCCTCGGCGCCGCTCGAGCGAAGCGCGGGGCAGGAGGAGCTCGACGGAGTGAAGAACGCGCGGCGCACGCTGCTCGCGGGCTTCACGACCGTGCGCGATGTAGGAACCTACCGCGCCTTTCTCGACGTCGCGCTGCGCGACTACATTAACGACGGCTATGTGATGGGGCCCCGCATGGCGGTGGCGGGCGCGTACATCACAGTGAGCAGCGGCGGCGGCGAGGTGACGGGGCTCGCATCGGACGTCGGCCTCCCGGCGGAGATGCGCTTCGGCGTCGCGAACAACGCGGACGAGGTGCGGCAGCGCGTGCGCGAGATTCTCAATCGCGGCGCGGACCTGATCAAGATCATCGCGACCGGCGCGGTGCTCGCGCCGGGGACGAAGCCCGGCGTCGAAGAGTACAGCGAGGAGGAGATCCACGCGGCCGTGACGGAGGCGGCGAAGTACGGCGCGCGAGTCGCCGCGCACGCGCACGGACCGGAAGGGATCAACGCTGCGGTGAAGGCGGGGGTCGCGTCGATCGAGCACGGCTCGCTCATGACGGATGAGTCGATCCGTCTGATGAAGGAGCACGGGACCTATCTCGATGCCGACATCTACAACGGGAGCTACACGGACGTCGAGGGGCGGGCGCAGGGCTGGTCCGCCGAGATACTGCGGAAGAATCTCGAGACGACGGATGCGCAGCGCGCCGGCTTCCGGAAGGCGGTTGCCGCCGGAGTGAAGATGACGTTCGGCACCGATGCGGGCGTGTATCCGCACGGGCTGAACGCGCGGCAACTCCCGTACATGGTGAAGTTCGGGATGACGCCGATGCAGGCACTGCAGGCCGCGACGATCAACGGCGCGACGCTGATCGGATGGCAGGACAAGATCGGCTCGATCGCGGTGGGGAAGTCGGCGGACATCGTCGCGGTGGAGGGCGATGGGCTCGCGGACATCTCGCGCTACACGAACGTCGCGTTCGTGATGAAGATGGGCGCGATCTACAAGTCGCCATGATGTCCGCATGGCAGCTCTCGCGCGCGGTCGTCGCCGTGTGCGCGGCCCTGAGCATCGCCGCACGCGCGAGCGGCGCGCAGGCGCTCGACATCATGAAGGCGCCGTATGCGCCGCCGGACAGCACCGTCGTGACGGCGGTTCGCGCCGGATGGCTCGTCGACGTCGATGCGGGGAGGGTGCTCCGCGATCGAGTCGTCATAGTACGAGGCGAACGCATCGTCTCCGTCGAAGCCGCGCCGGGCCACATCCCCGCGGGCGCGAAGGTCGTCGATCTCTCGCAGTACACCGTCACGCCCGGGCTCATCGACTGCCACACGCACCTGATCGGCGGCGAAACTTCGGCCAATTATCTCGTCCCGCTCGAGCGATCGGCCGCGCAGGAGACGCTCGACGGCGTCGTGCACGCTCGGCGCACGCTGCTCTCGGGCTTCACCACCGTCCGCGACGTGGGCACGTATCGCGCATTTCTCGACATTGCGCTTCGCGACTACATCAACGACGGGCTCGTGATGGGACCGCGCATGGCAGTCGCGGGCGCGTACATCACCGTGAGCTCGGGCGGAGGCGAGATCGCCGGCCAGGCGGCCGACGTGAGACTTCCCGCCGACATGCGCGTGGGCATCGCCAACTCTGCGAGCGAAGTTCGGCAGCGCGTGCGCGAGATTCTGAATCGCGGCGCGGATGTGATCAAGGTGATTGCGACGGGCGCGGTGCTGACATCGGGGACGAAGCCGGGCGTCGAAGAGTTCAGCGAGGAGGAGATTCATGCGGCGGTGACCGAGGCGGCAAAGTACGGAGCGCGCGTCGCGGCGCATGCGCACGGAAGCGAGGGGATCAAGGCCGCGGTGCGCGCCGGTGTCGCATCGATCGAGCACGGATCGATGCTCGATGATGAGGGCATCAAGCTCATGAAGGAGCACGGGACGTATCTCGTCTCCGATCTCATCGACGGCGAGTACATCCGCACGATGGGCCACAAGCTCGGCTGGTCGCAGGAAATCCTGCACAAGGATTCGATCATGTCGAATCTCAAGCATGAGGGGTTCCGAAAGGCGGTCGCTGCAGGGGTGAAGATGGCGTTCGGCACCGACGCGAGCGTCTATCCGAACGGCGAGAACGCGCAGCAGTTTCCGTTGATGATCAAGTTCGGCGGAATGACGCCGATGCAGATCCTGCAGGCCGCGACGATCAACGCCGCCACCCTCATCGGCTGGCAGAGTGAAACCGGCTCGATCGCGCCGGGTAAGCGCGCGGACCTCGTGGCGGTCGTGGGCGACGGGCTCGCCGATGTCGGCAAGTTCGCGCACATGTCGTTCGTGATGAAGTCGGGGATTATCTATCTTACGCCGGTCAAGACCGAGGCGCCTTAAAGCAGCGGCTCGAATTCCAGGGTGATTTCCTTGCGGGCTCGCAGGGCTGGCGGAAAACCAGCCTCGGCCCGATCTTACCGAAGCCTACCAGATCCAAAGTTCTGTCCTTTTACATTGTATACAATTATGGCGAAGAGCTACGACGTCGTTTTCATCGGTGGCGGTCACAACGCGCTCGTCTGCGCAGCCTACCTCGCCCGCGCCGGCAAGAGCGTATGCGTGCTCGAGCGACGCGAGATGGTGGGCGGCGCCTGCGTCACCGAAGAGCTCTGGCCGGGCTACAAGGTCTCAACTGCCGCCTACGTCAACAGCCTCCTCCGCCCCGAGATCATCAAGGAGCTCGAGCTGCACAAGTTCGGCTTCGAGCTCCTTCCGCGCAGCCCGTCGTCGTTCTCGCCCTTCCTCGACGGCCAGTCCCTCATGATGGGTCCCGACAAGGAGATGACGCATCGCGAAGTCTCCAAGTTCTCGAAGAAGGATGCGGATGCGCTGCCGAAGTACGAGGCGATGCTCGAGCGCTGCGCCGATCTCATCGAGCCGACGCTCATGCAGACGCCGCCGAGCCCGTGGAGCATGCGCCCGTCCGACATGATGCACCTCGGCAAGATGGCCTGGAAGTTCAAGAAGATGGGTCCCGAGGGCGCGACGGCGATCGAGATCCTCACCGGCGCGGCTCGGCCGATTCTCGATCGCTGGTTCGAGTCCGAGCAGCTCAAGGTCACGCTCGCAACCGACGCCGTGATCGGCGCGATGGCCGCGCCGTCGATGCCGGGTACCGCGTACGTGCTGTTTCACCACGTGATGGGTGAGTGCAACGGAGTGCGCGGCGTGTGGGGTTACGTGCGCGGCGGCATGGGCGGGATCTCCAACGCGATCGCCGGGTCGGCAAAGTCGAAGGGCGCCGAGATTCGCACGAATGCAGAAGTCGCAAAGGTGCTCGTCAAGAACGGACGCGCGATCGGCGTCGTGCTCAAGGACGGCACCGAGATTCGCGCCGCCAAGGTCGCGTCGGGCGCCGACGCGAACGTCACCTTCCTCAAGCTCTGTGACGAGAAGGATCTTCCCGCTGATTTCGTCACCGGTGTGAAGGGACTCGACTACGCCAGCGCGAGTCTCAAGATCAACGTCGCGCTCAGCGAGCTCCCGAACTTCACCTCGGTGCCCGGAGCGCAGGCGGGCCCGCAGCATCGCGGCACAATCCACATCTCCCCCGACATGGACTACATCGAGCGCGCGTACGACGATGCGAAGTACGGCAAGCCGGCGGAGAGCCCGATCCTCGAGTGCACGATCCCGAGCGTCATCGACAAGACGGTCGCGCCTGAAGGGCAGCACCTCATGTCGATGTTCATCCAGTACTTCCCGTACAACGTGAAAGGCGCCGAGACGCAGGAGCAGTACGACGCGGCGAAGGAGAAGTTCGCCGACCGCTGCTTCGACATCCTCAACCAGTACGCGCCGAACTTCAAGAAGTCGGTGATCAATCGTCAGGTGCTCTCACCTCGCGACATCGAGTCGCGCTTCGGACTCACCGGCGGCAACATCATGCAGGGGACGATGTCGCTGAGCAGCCTCGCGTTCATGAGGCCGCTGCCGGGGTGGGCGCAGTACCGCACGCCGATCAAAAATCTCTATCTCTGCGGTGCGGCCACGCACCCGGGTGGTGGCGTGATGGGCGCGTGCGGCTACAACGCCGCGAAGGAGATTCTGAAGGACTAGTTGAGCGCGGCGGGTCTCCTGAGCGCGACGATCGCCGCGCCGACCTGCCATCCGCACAACAGCGATACCGCGCCGAGCATTTCCGGGGTCGCCTCGTCGAAGAAGATCACGCCCACGAGGCCACCCGCGGCCGCGATCCACGCAAGCACCGCCAGCCACTTCGGCCGTCCCAGCGTCAGCCACTCGGCCGCGCCGAGCAGCAGTGCGCCGAGCGCTATGAGGTAATTGCCGAAGCGCGCCGACATCAGGCCCACGGGATGCATCAACTCGAACTGTCTCGTCACCGCGGTATCGCCGGCGGCGAGCGCGCCCGCCATGCGCCATGCGGGACCCGCCATGAACGTGGTGTTGAGCGAGTCGAGCGCGATGCCGACGGTGATGATCGCGAGCGCCACGATGACGGCACCGGTGGTCTGGCTGTTCGACGGCGCGCCGACGAGCCGCACCCAGATTCCTACTATGATCAGCCCGGTGCCGCCGAGCATCGCGAGATGCATCGTGCGCCAGATCGGCATCGAGCCGATCATGCCGAGCTCCATCGAGCCATCGCCGTGAAGAATCGGATGCATGGCGGCGCCGCCGGCGAGGAGCAGCGTGCCGACGAGCAGTGCGAGTGCGAGCGGGCGGGTGAGCGGATTCACTGTGGCGGCTGTTGTGCGAGTTCGGTGCGGCGACTCAAGTTGAGTCCATGCTTCCTGCTATGATGATGAGTCGCCGTGCAACATACCCGGCGCACGGCGCGGGGCGCCACCCGTGAGCGGGACGATGGACGGGCGGGTGTGCGTGGTGACGGGCGCGACGGCGGGGATCGGGAAGGAGACCGCGCTCGCCCTAGCGAAGATGGGCGCGACGGTGGTCATCGTCGCGCGCGATGCTGCGAAGAGCGCGCGAACGGTGGAGGAAATCGAGACTACCGTTCCGGATGCAAAGCTCGATGTCGTGCTCGCCGACTTCGCGTCGCTCGATGCGGTGCGCGATGCCGCCGCGGAAATCGGGAAGCGATATCGCGCGGTGCACGTGCTGGTGAACAATGCCGGCGTGGCGACCAAAAATCGAAACGTCACGGCAGACGGATACGAACAGATCTTCGCCGTCAACCATCTCGCATCGTTTCTGTTCACGCGGGAGCTCGTGCCGCTCCTGCGCGCAGGTGCGCCGTCGCGGATCGTGAACGTCGCTTCGGTGGCGGAGCGGAACAATCCGATCGATTTCGCCGATCTGCAGAGCGAGAAGAATTTCGGCGGCTTTCGCACGTACGGAAAGTCGAAGCTCGCCAACGTGCTGTTCACCTACCAGCTCGCCGCTCGGCTCGCGGGGACAGGAATTACCGCGAACTGCCTGCACCCGGGCGCGGTTGCGACGGACATGCTGAAGAAGATTCCGTGGCTGCTGTACACGCTGATCTCCCCCTTCCTGTTGACGCCGGAGCAGGGCGCGATGACGCAGGTGTATCTCGCGAGCTCACTGCAGGTCGAGGGCGTGACGGGAGGCTACTACGTGAAGAGCAAGGCCGCGCGCAGCTCCGCGCGGTCGTACGACGTGAGCGCGCAGAGGAGACTCTGGGATGCGAGCGAGGCGATGGTGGCCTCGCATTCGAGCCACGGCTCACTCGAGAACATTCCGTCGAGATGAATCGAACATCGCCGAGGTTCAGGTTGCGCAGCTCGCTCATGGCTGGGATCCTCGCCACCACAATGATGTTTCCGTCAGCGGCCGCCGCGCAGCAGTCCGTCGTGCCGCAGCGCGCGATTCGGCGCGACATCCCGCGCACGAAGACTATTCGCCGCGCCATGGCCGCTGGCACGCGCGACTCCACCGGGCGCCCCGGTCGCAACTACTGGCAGCTCTGGACCGAGTACACGATCAATGCGCGCCTCGAGCCCGCGACATCGATGCTCACCGGGCGAGAATCGATCGTCATCCACAACAACAGCGACTCCGCGATGCGCACGATCGTGATGCGCCTCGACCAGAACATCTACGCGCCCAACGTACCGCGCGATCAGCAGCTTCCCGACATCACCGACGGGATCAAGATCGGGCGGCTCAGCGTCGACGGGAAGAACGCGGAGCTGAGAACGGAACCGGGCGCATGCGGCCCATCTCACGGCGCCGGCGCTCCGCCCGATTCGTCTCTCACCGCGCCGCGCGCCACGGGACTCGGCCTCACCTCGGCGTGCATCGGACTGCTCACTCCGGTCGCGCCGAAGTCCACCGCGCGCATCGATGTCGAGTGGAGCTTTCGAGTCCCGCACGTGGAAGGGGAGCGCGGGCTGCGCATGGGCACCTGGGGCGACACGCTCTACGAGATCGCTCAATGGTATCCGCGCGTCGCGGTGTTCGATGATCTGCGCGACGGCGGTTGGGATACCGAGCCGTATCTCGGCGCGGCCGAGTTCTACAACAACTACGGCCACTTCGATGTCAGCATCGACGTGCCCGCGGGATGGATCGTCGGCTCGACTGGCGTTCTGCAGAACCCTGAGCAGGTGCTCACTGCGCGAGCGCGTGAGCGGCTGTCGCACGTGCTCGAATCCGACTCGACGCGCAACATCGTTGGCATTGCAGATCGCGGCGCAGCTGTCGCCACCGCCGCCGGCGACCGACTCGTCTGGCACTTCATCGCCGACAGCGTCTCCGATGTCGCGTGGGGAACATCCAACAAGTACGTCTGGGATGCCACGCGCGCGACGATTCCCGGCAAAGGCGCAATCCCGGTGAATCTGTTCTATCTCGCGGGCCACGCGAACAGCTACGCCGAGGTCGGGACGACCGTACGGCACGCGCTCGAGTTCTATTCGAAGCTCTGGATGCCGTACAGCTATCCGGGCCTGACCGTCATCGATGGCCCGGACGGAGGCATGGAGTATCCGCAGCTCATCATGTCCGCCCAGGGCGCCGTCGATCACGAGACCGGTCATCAATGGTGGCCGATGATGGTCGGCGTGAACGAGACATGGTACGGCTTCATGGACGAGGGATTCAACCAGTACATGAACATCCTTTCCGATCAGGATGCGAAACACCAGCCGCGCAACCTCGACGGCCGCGGGCAATCGTACGGGGAGGTGAGCGGCGACGAGCGGGAGGCGCCGCTGATGTGGAACGAGAACTTCGGCGGGCCGCTGTACGGCTTCGAGGCCTACGACAAGGCGCCGCAAATGCTCTCGATGCTGGGCGGCATCGTCGGCGACTCCGCCGTGACGAAGGCGATGAGCGAATATGCGAAGACGTGGAAATTCAAACATCCATCGCCGTGGGACTACGCCTTTTTCATGAGCAACGCGCTGAAGAAGGATCTCGGCTGGTTCTGGTACTACTGGCTCTTCTCGACGGACGCGGTCAACGAATCGATCGACAAGGTCGCGAGAGTGGGGGGCAGAACAACCGTGACGGTGCGCCAGTGGGGCGAGATGCCGTCGCCGGTGGTGCTCGAGGTGAAGCTCGCGCCGCGAGGAAGATCGGTGAAAAAAATGGCGAACAGCCGAATGACTGACAGCGTCACGGCGATCGTCACCTATCCGGTCGATGTCTGGTTCGGTGGAAGCCGGACCTTCAAGGCGACGCTCGATTTCGGCGCGCGAACGATCGAGAAGATCAAGCTCGATCCATACGGCCGCTTCCCCGACAGCGACACAACGGACAACGTCTGGCCACGCGCGATATCAACGTCGCGCTAGCACACTGCCGGCCAGGACGAATCACACGTCGTCGATCTGCTCGATCCTCCGCTGGTGCCGCCCACCCTCGAATGGCGTCTCGATCCACACCTTGAGGATCGATTCGAGATCCTCCGCCGGCACGAGTCTTTCTCCGATGGACAGCACGTTCGCATCGTTGTGCAGTCGCGCATACCGCGCCGACTCCACGTTCCAGCAGAGCGTGCACCGAATACACGGAACGCGATTCGCGACGATCGCCTCGCCATTCCCGGAGCCGCCGAGCACGATGCCTCGCTCGTAATTGCCCGCGGCAACCGCGAGCGCGACCGGCCTGATGTACTTTGGATAGTCGACCGGCTCGGACGAATTCGTTCCGAAATCCTTCACCTCGTGTCCCCAGCGGGAGAGGATGTCGATGATGCGGGCCTTGTAGTGAAAGCCTGCGTGATCGGAACCGATGGCGATGCGCATCAATCGTCGTGGGCCGGAGAGAGAGCGTCGGCGATGAGATCGCCGGAGAGCGCGAAAGCTAAATCAGTCTTCGCGCTTCCGCCGCACAGAGTGGCTCGCGATCTAGTTGCTCGGCACGAGCTCGGTCCAGCTCTCGTTGATGTTCGTGCGGCCATTCGGATCGTAGGTGGGATCGTTCGTCTGGACGAGATGCGTGCCCTCCGACGACAGCCACTGATGATTGTACTGACTGCTCGCCTCGATCTTTCTGCCGTTGGACGGATCGATGAAGTCGCCGCGATCGCCGGCGAAGAGTGCGGTCTGGTGTGCGTTGGAATCCATCTCACCCATCTTCTTGCGGTCCTCCGCGATGGCCGCATCCGTCTTCGCCTTCTGCTCTTTCAGAAACTGATTGTTGTCCTTGATTCGCTGCTCGCCGGCCAGCTTCCCCGACGCGAGCGTTCGCTGAAATGCGGCCGCGGCGTCGGCCTGATTCTTCCGGAAGTCAGTCGCCTGATCCTGCGACACGCGATTCTGCCATTCGGGATTCGCGCGAATAGTCCCTTGCACGTTCGTGAACGCCGGCGACGACATGAAGGCATCTAGTTGCCCCTTCGGCGCGAACGTCAACACCACGCTCCGCGAGGCGCAGGTGCGATCCGTGTACGCAGGCTGCGTCATGAGTCCAGGCAGCTGCGACTCCGTGCAGTTGATGACGGCCGACAGAATCTCTTCGATGACGTGACCGTTCTTCATGAATTCGATGCGGATGCGCGCGCCCTCGAGTACGAGCTTCTGTGGCGGCTGCCCGTAGCGCGCCGCCATCTGCGCGTTCTGTTGACGCGCCTGTTCGAGCTGCTGCGCTATCGCCGCCTTGCCCGCGGGGAGGAGCGGGCCCACCGAGATCACCTTCGCGCTCCGATGGAGCATCGGCACAGCGATAGCGACGAGGAAGTCCGCGGCCGACTGAATCTCGACGACGGGACAGCCCATCGAGCTCATCACCTGCTGCTTCGTCACGCTGCTCGCCCAGTTCCATTGTACGCCGGGCAGATTTTCGAAGCCCGTCAATCCGTCAGGGCTCTGCGCCGTGTACTTGATCCCCGCCGGCCCCGCGTGGCAGCCACCCGCGCGCGCGACGGTGCCCGCGAACTTCCAGCCGTCGGGGATCGACATTGTGATCGCGTTCATGTGGTAGCGCGGATCGGTGACCTCGACCGGGCGCGCTCTAGCCGACGATGCCGCGAGCGCCAGCGTTCCGATCGTTGCGCTGAGCACGACGTTCCGCGCACGCGTGACGTGCCTCATGTGCAGACTCTCCCACGTCGCGCTGCCCGGCGCGACGAACCTGATGTTGTGATGTCGGGGGATGGTGTGTGCCCTGCAGAAGATGCACAGACGCGTCTCTCGGCGCGAGTCGGTTCACTGGAGAGATGCGTGGAGAAAACTTTGTGTGGGCGCGTCAGCTTGGCGTTGTCGCTCAGACTCCGAATTGCCGCAGATGATGGTCCAGATGCTTGTACATGAGGATCGCCCACTCCTCGGGCGTCATCTGCCCGAAGAAGCTGTGTGGATGCTTCGTGCATCCCGCAGGCCCCGCGGCAACGAAGCGATCGATAAGCTCGGTCACTCGCACTTTCTCTCGCTCCAGATCCCGATCGGATTCGTGCATCACGAGCACGGGCACCGTCGGAGAATGCTTTCGCATAGGCGCGTCGTCGCCGAGCGCCTTTGGCTTGATGAATCCGCCAAGAACCCGGCCGATGAGGATCCGTGGCGGAATCGAGTCTCCCACCCCCATCTCCAATCCGCCGGCGCAGTGCGCCATCGCCTGCGCCGGATTCATCTTCCCCCACTGCCGCTCGCTGTCCGAGCGCAGCCGGGCGATACGCGACTTCATTTCTTCGGCTCGGCCGGCCTCGAAGAGATTCTTCATGTCGTTCCCTCAGGTGGAAGGTGCCAGCATGTAATCGCCACTCCGCGTATCGGGCACGATCTTCCACCCAGCCTTGAGCTCGAGCGTCCAGCCGTCGCCGCTCACGCTGCTTCCCGATGTCGACGACGGCGCCGTTACAACGAGCGCGCTCCAGTCCGGCTTCATCAGCGCGCCGTTCTTGCCCTCGATTACTCCCCATTCGTCGGTGATACGAATGGTCGGATACACCGTGCCGGCGTCTCCGAGCGGCTGCAGTGTGCTCGGATTGAACTGGACGTTCATCTTCTGGAATTTCAACGTCAGCACCGGACCGTCAACGAATTTCCTGCGATTGACCGCGAGCTGCTGCTGACGCTTCGCTTCGCGCTCGGTCTCCACATCACGCAGCGCGGCACCATCGTACTGCGCGGCGCGCTGGGCCGCGAGCTGCTCGGCGTTCGCAGTGGCCGCAACGCGCAGCGCGCGAGCGAGCATCGCCTCGAATCCCTTACCGGACTTGAGTTGTGCGTGCCACCCCGACGCATAGCGATCGAGGAGCAAGCCGTACGCAGGCCCGGTGGCATACGCGAACGAGCGCACGAACGTCGCGTCCGTTACGTGCGCCTCGAGATCGCGCAGCGCCATCTCCGTCTGTAGCTCCGCCGTCGGATTTCCCAGCCGCACCCCCGTGTACTCGGCGAGCCCCTCGTTCTGCTCGAGCGCGTGCTCCTCGGACGCAGCTTTCGGATAGAGCCGGTATCGCTCCGCACGAAAGAGCAGCGCATCCTTCGCGGCCTCCTTGCGATCCGCAACTCTGCCGGCGCCGATCGCGCGCGCGAGCGCGCGCCACTCGAGCTGCATGTAATAGCGGCCGTTCATCTCGTCGAGGTGAGCGTTGCTCCCTTCATGGGTATTCGGCAGTCCCAGCTGCGGCTGGATCCGATGAAAGAGCTCGTGCGCGATGATCGTCGCGCGCCGCCGCTCGTCGTCTGGCAGAGGCCAGAGCATCTGCGTCCACGTGATGCCGTTCCACGCGACCGCGGTGTTCGAGACATTCTGATCGGCCGGAAGCACGCCGACGAATGCTCCATCCTTCGCCGTCAGCACCCCCTTCGTATCACTCGCGCTCGCGACGATCGACCTGCTCGGCGCATCCACGAACATGATCGGCCCGCAGAGCGACACGCCCCACAGCTTCCCCGCGTCAGCGGTACAGAGGGCCTTGGCCTCGGCGAAGATGCGCACTGCAGAATCGATCGGGATGGGGCCGGGCGATTGACAGCGCGCGAATGCGGGAATGGCGAGAATGAGCGGTGCGGCGGTGGCGAACGACACTCTCATCGAACTCGAGCTCCGCGATGGGGACACAGCTGCAAGTAATCACAGTGCGTCTTTCTACGCGACAACCGGGTGATGGTTTCAGTACTGCGCGAGCCACCGGTTGGTCGCCGACAGCGTCGCGAGCACCGCTGCCGTTTCGACATCCTCGCGCACTTCGCACACGCCCGTGAGCGGTACGATCTCGCGCCCGCGCCGCGCGGCGACCGCGACGACGACGTAGCGGCGCTCGAGCGAATCGACCAGAAGCACGTGCTCGATCGCCGCCGTCTGCGCAGCGACATCCGCGGCGCCCAGCGCGGCCAGCGTCGCGCGCGACGCGAGCTCGGCGCGCGAGCGCTCCGACGACGCACCCGTCACCTCGCCGCTCAGCACGAGGGCGCCCTTGCGAAGCGAGACCCTGCAGGTGATCCCCGACGTGCGCGAGCGGCGGACCTCGAGATCCTCGAAATACACGCGGCGCGCGAGTCGTGGCGTGTCGCCTTCATCTGCCATGAGGATGCTTCCGCCGCTCGTACGGCGTTGCTCGAACGAGACGCCGGCGTCGGCGGGGCGCGAGGCGGCCGATCCGGAGCGCGCGTTCACGTGCGCGACGAAGATTTGCTCCGGTGAGATTTTCAAGTCGAAGGTCGTACGGAGTGTCTCATCGACGGTGCTGATGAGCGCGCCCGTGTCGACACCCGCGGCCACCATCAGGTGGATGCCAACGATCTCACCCGTCGGGCGTACCTCGACGCGCGCCAGCGTCACGCCTGGCAGCGACACGAGATGCTCCTCGAGCGATGTCAGCAACGCGCGCGGAATCCCCGCGCCGCCAGAGGTGCGTCGATGCTGGCGAGGCGCAGCGGGGTCATCACCCTCGGCAAAACTGCTGAGTTCGCTGTATTTAGCCAAAGAATAGGCCGGAGCTCGTCGCTGGACGAGTGCCGGCGGATACGGGTGATCGAGCGGGAATTTCTGTCCCGCAATGTATGGTGAGATGTATCACAGAGTCTATCACGCCACGGACGCACTTCATCACGCCCCTCTCGGACGTGAAAATACCATAATCCAAATTATATGATATTGTGCTACAATGTGTTACGCTTTCGAGCCCGCAGCCCCGTTCTAATCTTCGGGACGACTTTGCGTCACTTTCCCGCGCGAGTTTTCAACGCGTTCCGGTCGAATCCAGCGGCGGAAGCGCGCTGTACGCGGGCGGCCGGTCCTCGACGAGAACGGGAATCGGATACTGAACCGAACCGTTGAAGACGCGTACGGCTCCGGCAATCGAGTCGCGATCCCACTGCGCGAGCGATATCAGATCCGAACTCGTGTGAAAGGCGCGCAGGTCGCCCACCGAAAGTCCACGGGTTTTGATCGGCATCTGCGCGCTGTCCGAGCGCCAGGGATGCGTGTGCCAGCTCCCCACCGCATCCGCCAGATCGTCGCATTCGCCGGTGACGGCCGCGGCGAAGCTGCGCATGCCGCGCGGCGTCTCCCACGCGGTGATCCAGAGCGTATCAGACGAGATGCGTCCGCGAAGGCAGCGCATCGTCTCGCGCCAGATGGGCGTTCCACGTCCGAAGTTCGCGGGATTGATGTTCACCGGGTACTTCCGCCATCCCGCGGTCGAGTGGATGAACACCGTGTTCATCGAGTCGCGCACATCGTTGGCGACGAGGATCACGCGCAGCGGCGTGGCGGCGGGCGGCAGCGGCGCCGGCCG